>DATMJO010000121.1:0-21520 GCA_035553855.1 Thermoleophilaceae bacterium
CCCGACAGACAGCCGCCGCCTGGCGGACGGACTCGATGGCACTGCGGGCCTCGTTGACGTAGCGGTGCACGCATCGCCCTCTGGAACAAGAAGCCCGCCCGCCGCGTCGGGTGGGCGACCGCATTATGCCGCGGCACGCGCTCCCTCGCGAACTCCCAGCCGCGACAGGATCGCCTCCGCCGCCCGCGGCGTCGCCCTGGGCTCGCCGGAGCGCCCGCTGGCCGCCTTCGGCGAGATCGGCCTCACCGGGGAGTTGCGCTACGTGGCCCACCCCGACCGGAGGATCGCCGAGGCGAAGAAGTTCGGCCTCGCGCCCGTCGTGTCACCGGACGGCGAGGCGCGCACGCTGCGGGCGGCCGTGGGGGTGGCGCTCGGCCGCCCCCAGCAAGGTTCACGAGCCGCCTGAGGTCTCAAGCGCGCTCGGCCCACAAATGCTCTCTGAATGACCGCGCTCAGGCTCGCATCGGGGAAGCACCCTGACATACGACCGAGTACGGGCCGGTCCCCGGGTCCGCTCGAAGGCACGGGCGGACCCGCCCCCGAGGGTGGCGTAGCGTTCGGCTAGAGCCCCGCCCAGTGGCGGGCGTGGAAGCCGCGGCTCGAGCGTTTCTCGGGGCGCCAGCGGGGGCCCTTGCCGCCCGAGCCCGAGGTGTCGAGCCGCAGGCCGGCGATCACGACGTAGGCGTGGCCCGGGTTCGTGTAGACGGTGATCCACCTGCCGCGACCGCTCCTGCCCCAGCTCATGAACGAGGAGGAGTCGAGCGGCGAGCGCAAGAGGCGCGCGCCGCGCAGCGCGAAGCTGATCGTGCCGGAGCAGTCGTAGGCGGAGTCGCGAAAGTTGGCCTTGTGACCGCCGCCGTAGCGGTAGGGCTTGCCGACGATCCGGTTCGCGTACGCGATCGCCCGCTTCACACGGCGGGGCGCATCGGCAGGGGCGACCGCCCTGAGGCCGTCGCGGGACAGGACGGCCTTCCCGCGAGGAGCCTGCTCCGCCTGGGGCGGGGGCTCCGGCTCGTAGGTCGCGCCGCCTGTCTGTGCTGAGGCCGCCGGCGGCATGGCGAGCAATCCGATTGTGAGGCACGCGAGCGCGCACCGTTCGATCCGTGGCAACGAAGGCCTCTCTTTCCAGGCGCTTCCGGGGTTAGCTGACGGGCTCGCGCAGAAAGAGCAGCGCTACACCGGTTGGCTCTGGGGGCCTTCCGGCGATTCGCCCCAACAACTTGGGTCCCCCGGCCGCCGTCGGCTCTGGAGCCTCGGGCGGTTCAGCAAAGGACAACTTATTCGGGTTAATAACGTAGCCGACGGCGGAAAGTTTCGTCCACCGGCCGAACGCGGACGACGGAAAACCGCATGATATGGCCGAAAACGGCTGCAAATCGCCGAAGCCTCGATACAATCCCCTAATGCCGCCTGCTGGAGACGAGGGGAACGAGCTCGAAACCCGGCAGGAGCCTCGCCTCGTCCGGGCACTCGAGACGATCGCCCCGGGCACCGCGGTACGCGAAGGGCTCGACGCGATCGTCCAGGCCCACACGGGCGGTCTCGTGGTCATCGGCGAGTCCGACGAGCTGTCCTTTCTCTACTCCGGGGGCATCAAGCTGGAGATCGACTACACGCCGGCGCTGCTCTACCAGCTGGCGAAGATGGACGGCGCGATCATCCTCAGCTCGAACTGCACGAAGATCTGCTGGGCGAACGTGCAGCTCATGCCGGACCCCACGATCCTCTCGGTGGAGACCGGCACCCGCCACCGCACGGCCGAGCGCGTCTCGAAGCAGACCGGCGCCGTCGTGATCGCCGTCTCCGGCAGCCGCGAGGTCGTCTCGCTGTACCTCGATGGCGCCAAGTACATCCTCGAGGACATACCGGCGATCCTCGCGAAGGCCAACCAGGCCCTTGCCACGCTCGACAAGTACCGCAGCCGCCTCGACCAGGTCTCCACCAGGCTGATCGCGCTCGAGTTCGAGGGCGGGGTCACCCTCCACGACGTGCTCACCGTGCTGCAGCGCGCGGAGCTCGTCACGCGCATGGCTGTCGAGATCGAGCGCTACATCGTCGAGCTGGGCACGGAGGGCCGCCTGATCGAGATGCAGCTCGAGGAGGTAATGGTGGGCGTTGCCTCGGAGAAGTCGTCGCTCGTGCACGACTACCTGGCCGAGAGCTCCGGCGAGGGCTTCGCGCTCGTGCTCGACGCGCTGGCGCGGCTGCCCCACCAGGACCTGCTCGATTTCGGGCGCCTGGCCGAGCTTCTGGGCTACGACCGCAAGCTGAATACCCTTGATGCACAGGCTTCACCGAGGGGCTACCGCATCCTCGGCCGCGTTCCGCGGCTCCCCAAGCTCGTGATCCAGAACATCGTTCGCGAGTTCGGCGGGCTCGACCAGATCCTCTCGGCGTCGGACGCCGAGCTGGAGGGAGTCGACGGCGTGGGCGACATGCGGGCCAAGGACATCCGCGAGGGACTCCGCAGGCTGCAGGAGATCAACTTCGTGGACCGCTATCTGCAAACCTGAATCGATGGCAGTGAAGGAGGCCGAAATTACCGACGAAGCGCTGGAGGGAATCGAAGACCTCGAGGCGACCCGTGAGGTGCCGTTCGTGGAGTACGAGATCGGCGACCAGGTGGTGTACCCGCATCACGGGGCAGGCAAGGTCATCAAGAAGGAGTTGAAGGAGGTCCTGGGTGAGCGCCGCGAGTACCTCACCATCCAGATCCTCCACAACGACATGACGGTGATGGTCCCGACCGAGAACGCCGGCAAGGCCGGGCTGCGCCGCGTCATCCAGGACGAGGAGGTCGAGAAGGTCCTCGGCGTCCTGCGCGACGACGTGAGCCAGATGCCGAAGAACTGGAACCGGCGGTTCAAGCACAACCGGGACAAGATCAAGACAGGCGACGTGTTCGAGCTCGCCGAGGTCGTGCGCAACCTCGCCATCCGCGAGCAGGAGAAGGGCCTGTCGACCGGCGAGAAGCAGATGTACACGCGGGCGAAGAAGATCCTCGCCTCCGAGCTGATGTACGCGCTCGAGATGGAGGAGGACGAGGCCGAGGAGCATCTCGAGAGCCTCATCGAGGACGCCCACGCGGAGCGCAACGGAGCGGCTGCGGCCGCGAAGTAGCGACCGGGTAGGACCTTGGCCGTCGTCGGGATCGTTCCCGCGGCAGGCAGCGGCGAACGCCTTGGGGCCGACGGCCCCAAGGCGTTCGCCGTCTGCGCCGGCCGCCCGCTCGTGGACTGGAGCCTCGACGTGCTCGCGGAGGTGTGCGAGCGGGTCGTGCTCGCCGTGCCGCCGGGCTACGAGCAGCCGCCTGACCGCGTCACCGGCGGAGCGTCGCGCTCCGAGTCGGTCCGCCTGGCTCTCGCCGCCGCGCCCGAGGCGACCGTCGTCGTGGTCCACGACGCCGCGAGGCCGCTCATCACGCGCGATCTCGTCGAGCGCTGCATCGCCGGGCTCGCGGGCGAGTACGACGCCGCGATCGCCGCAGCGCCTGTGAGCGACACGATCAAGGAGGCCGGGGCCGGAGGCCGCGTCAGGCGCACGCTCGAGCGCTCGGCGCTCTGGGCGGTCCAGACGCCGCAGGTTTTCCGCGCCGACGTGCTGCGCGCGGCACTCGGCGCCGGGCCGGAGGCGCTCGCGCGGGCGACCGACGACGCCATGCTGGTTGAGGCCGCCGGGGGGGCGGTCCGCATCGTGGAGGCGCCGCCCGACAACATGAAGGTCACGCGGCCGCTCGACCTGCGGATCGCGGCGGAACTGCTCTCGTGCTGACCGACTACCACGTCCACCTCCGCCCCGACGACCCCGCTGCCGGCGCGTCCTCCGCGTTCAGCCGAGAGAACGCGGAGCGCTACCTGGCGGTGGCCGAGGAGCGCGGCATCGGCGAGCTCGGGGTGGCAGAGCACATCTACCGCTTCGAGGACTCGCTGCGGATCTGGGACCACCCGTTCTGGCGCGAATGGGCGAGCGACGACCTCGGCGAGTACTGCCGCTTCGTGCGCGAGGAGACCACGCTCAGGCTCGGCATAGAGGCCGACTTCGTCCCCGGCCGCGAGGACCACACCCAGAACCTGCTCGAGGAGCACGACTGGGACTACGTGATCGGCTCGGTGCACTTCCTGCGCAACGAAGCCGTGGACATCGACGGGGAGTGGGACATCTGGAACCGCCGCGGCGAGCCCGAGGACGTCTGGACGCGCTACTTCGAGTGGGTCGGCGAGGCGGCTCGGTCGGGCCTCTTCGACGTGCTCGCGCATCCGGACCTCGTGAAGGTCTGGGGCGGCGAGCGGCCCCAGCCCGAGGGCGACCTGCGGCGCTTCTACGAGCGGGCGATGGACGGCATCGCCGAGTCCGACGTCGCGATCGAGGTCTCCACGGCGGGGTTGCGAAAGCCGGTCGGGGAGATCTACCCCGCGCGCGCGTTTCTCGAGATGTGCCTCGAGGCGGGGCGGCCGGTCTCGCTGTCCTCCGACGCGCACGTCCCGGATCAGCTCGGCTACCGCTACGAGCAGGCGCTCGAGCTCCTTTCGGATCTCGGCGTGGGGGAGGTCGCGGTGTACGAGCGCCGGCAGAGGAGAATGGAGCCGATCGGATGAGCGACCGCGCGGGCATCGGCTACGACTCGCACCGCTTCGAGGCGGGGCGCCGCTTCGTGCTGGGAGGCGTCGAGGTTCCCGAGGCCGAGCGAGGGCTGGCAGGCCACTCCGACGCCGATGTCCTGACCCACGCGATCATCGACGCGCTCCTTGGAGCCGCGGGGCTCGGCGACATCGGCCAGCACTTCCCGGACACGGACGAGCGCTGGCGGGACGCCGACTCGATCGTCCTTTTGGGCGAGGTCTGCCGCTTCCTCGGCGAGCACGAGTGGCGGATCCTGCATCTCGACGCGACCGTGATCTGCGAGACCCCGAAGCTCGGCCACCTCCGCGACGAGATCCGCCGCTCGCTGGCGGGCGCCATCGGGCTGCAGCCGCTCGAGGTGAACGTCAAGTTCACGACCAACGAGGGGATGGGCTTCGTCGGCCGCGGCGAGGGCGTGGCCGCGATGGCCGTCGCCAGCGTGGAGCGCGCCGACTAGATGGCCGCGCCGCAGGGCCCGCCGGCCAGGATCAGGGTCGTAGGGCAGGCGCTCACGGGCCTCGTGGCCCGCTTCCCGGCCGCGTGGCCGCTCGTCCGCCGGCCGATGCGCCGCTTTTTCGATCGCGAGGCCCCGGACTGGGACTCCGTGCAGCGCGCCGGTGTCCGCCTCGCGGCGTTCGAGGCGGGCCTCGAAGCGCTCGGCGAGCCGCCCGCCCGCGTGCTCGACCTCGGCACGGGCACGGGCAGCGCCGCCGAGGCGATGGCCGCGCGCTGGCCGTCGGCGCGGGTCACGGGCGTGGACATCTCGGAGCAGATGATCGAGCGCGCCCGGGCGAAGTCGCTGCCCGATCGCGTCTCCTTCCAGGTCGCGGACGCCTCGGCGCTTCCGTTCCCCGCCGCCGAGTTCGACCTGGTCACCCACAACAATGTTCCCGTCTTCTTCGGCGAGGTCGCCCGCGTGCTCGCGCCCGGAGGCCACGTGCTCGTGGCGGCGAGCCTCGGCGCCGCGACGCCCTTCCACACGCCGTCCTCGGTCCTGCGCCGGGGCTTCGCCCGGCACGGGGTGGACGAAGAAGCCCGGGGCGAGGCGGGCCCCGGCGTGTGGTGGCTCGGCCGCCGCGGGTGAGGGCCCCCGGCCGCTCCGCCGGTACCCTGCCGCCGTGCGCGAGATCCGCCTCCACGACACGCTGACCGGCGGGCTCCGCCCGCTGGACCCGCGCGACCCGGGCAGCGTCGGGATCTACGCCTGCGGCCCGACCGTCTACTCGCGCATCCACGTCGGCAACGCCCGGCCGTACGTCGTCTACTCGCTGCTGAAGCGCTTTCTCGAGCGCGAGGGCTACGACGTGACGCTGGTCTGCAACGTCACCGACGTCAACGACAAGATCTACGCCGCGGCGCGGGCGGCGGGACGCGACAGCGCGGACCTCGCGGTCGAGATGACCCGCCACTACCGGGAGGACACCGACCGCCTCGGCCTCGGCCGCCCGGACGCGGAGCCGCTCGCGACGGAGACGATCGACGAGATCGTCGAGTTGATCGGGACGCTGATCAACCGCGACGCCGCCTACGTCTCGGGTGGCGACGTCTACTTCCGGGTCGGCGCCTTCGAGGGCTACGGCAAGCTCTCGAACCGGGCGCTCGAGGACATGGACCAGGGCGAGGACGAGTCCGACATGACGATGGCCCGCAAGGAGAGCCCGTTCGACTTCGCGCTCTGGAAGGCGCAGAAGGTCGGCGAGGACACCTGCTGGCCCGCCCCCTGGGGAGCGGGCCGCCCCGGCTGGCACATCGAATGCTCGGCGATGGCCGAGAAGCTGCTCGGGACCGACTTCGACATCCACGGCGGCGGCTCGGACCTCGTCTTCCCGCACCACGAGAACGAGATCGCCCAGACTGAGGCGGCGCGGGACCGGCCGCTGGCCCGGATCTGGATGCACAACGGGATGATCCGGACCGAGGGCGAGAAGATGGCGAAGTCGGTCGGCAACATCTTCCTGCTGCACGCGGCGCTCGACGAGTTCGGCCGCGACGCGCTCGTGATGTACATGGTCGGCGGGCACTACCGCCAGCCGCTCTCGTTCTCGGGCGAGGCGCTGAAGGAAGCCGCGGCCGCGGCGGAGCGCATCCGCGAGCTGTGCCGCCGCCTCGACCCGGCGGCGCCTGAGCCCGAGGGGCTCGCCGAGCGGGCCGAGCGCTTCTACGACGCCCTCGCCGACGACTTCAACACGCCGGCGGCGCGCGCCGAGCTGTTCGACTGGATCGCCGAGGCCAACCGGCGCCTCGACGCGGGCGAGACGCTCGGCGTCGGCGCGCTCGAGGAGATGCTCCGCGTGCTCGGGCTCGACACGCTGCTCTGCGCCCCGGAGGAGGCGCCCGAGGAGATCCGGCAACTGGCCGCGGAGCGGGACGAGGCGCGCGGCGCCCGCGATTTCGCGCGCGCCGACGAGCTGCGCGACGAGATCGCCTCGCGCGGCTGGTCGGTGCGCGACACGCCCAGCGGCCAGACGCTCGTCCCGCGGGGATGAGCGAGCGACAGGTCGTCTACGGCCGCAACCCGGTGCGGGAGGCCCTGCGCGGCCGTCGAACCGTCCATCGCGTCTGGGCGGGCGAGGGCGCCTCACGCGAGGACTGGCTCCGGGGCGCGACGGTGGAGCGGGCCGACGACGGCCGCCTGACCGAGCTGTGCGGCTCGCCCGATCACCAGGGCGTGTGCGCCGAGGCCGACCCCTATCCGTACGTGGACCCCGGCTCCCTGCTCGAGGCGCCCGACGCGCTCGTCCTCTGCCTGGACCAGATCCAGGACCCCCACAACCTCGGCGCCGTCTGCCGCGTGGCCGAGTGCGCGGGCGCGTCCGGGGTCGTGATCGGAGAGCGCCGCTCGGCGGAGATCACCGCGGCGGCGTGCAAGGCGTCGGCGGGAGCCGTCGAGCACCTGCCCGTCGCGCGCGTCCGCAACGTCGCCGACTGGCTCGCCGAGGCCAAGGAGGCGGGCGCCTGGGTGTACGGCGCCGCGGCGGGCGGTCGTCACTACGCGGAGGTCGATTACGGCGGAAAGGCCGTGCTGGTGCTGGGCGCGGAGGGCGCCGGCATACGCCCGCGGGTCGCCGCCGCGTGCGACGACGCGGTCTCGCTCCCCATCCGGGGGAGGACCGAGTCGCTCAACGTCTCGACCGCCGCCGCGGCCCTCGTGTACGGGATCTTGCAACTTCGGGTTGACAAAGCTCCATAACCTCGGGCATACTCGCGCCAACTTGAAGCTTGACTAGAGGGTTAGCTCCACCAGGAGGAACCGTCGGGGTCAAGCTCGTCAGGGCGCCACCCAGGGGAGGTCCGGTGCCGCCACCAGGTTCGGATGGACCGAGAGGTCCGGAAGGGACTGTCGTGGCTATCTCTCCAACGCGTAGTGCGCCTGCGGGTGCGAAGCACAAGGGTCAAGCTGACCTTGATGATCACTATCTCATCGCCATGGCGAAGCAGGGGCGCGCCGATGCGTACGACCGCATCGTCAAGCGCTACTACGGCTTCGTCCGCCTGAAGGCGTCGTCGTACTTCCTCGTCGGGGGCGACTCCGACGACCTGATCCAGGAGGGCCTGGTCGGCCTCTACAAGGCGGTGCGCGACTACCGCACCGACCGCGAGTCGAGCTTCCGCAACTTCGCGGAGCTGTGCATCACCCGCCAGATCATCACGGCGGTCAAGACCGCCACCCGCAACAAGCACCAGCCGCTCAACCAGTACGTCTCGTTCGCCCAGACCCCCGCTTCAGGCGGCGGCGACGGCGGCGAGCCCACCCTCGAGGAGATCCTGCCGGGCTCCGACGTCCACGAGCCGGCGAACAAGGTCATCTCCTCGGAGGAGCTGCAGAGCCTCGTGGCATGCCTGTCGAGCGTGCTGTCGGAGCTCGAGAGCGCCGTGCTCTCGCTCTACCTGGACGGCCATTCCTACGAGGCCATCGCCGAGCGGCTCGTCTGCGACACGAAGACCGTGGACAACGCCCTCCAGCGCGTGAAGCGCAAGGTGGGCTCGCACCTGGCGAGCCGCGAGGTGATCTTCTAGAGAATGGGCGCGTGAGACATCGCCGATCCCCACCCGGCCTGGGCGTGCTCGTGGCGCTCGCGCTCGCGGGCTGCGGAGGGGATGACGGCGATGGCGGCGGCGCCACGCCCGTGGTGGAGGACCCCGGCCCGATCCACGTCCACGGGCTCGGCGTCAACCCCGCGGACGGAGCGCTCTTCATCGCAACCCACACGGGGCTCTTCCGGCTCGCCGACGGCGAGAGCAGGGCAGAGCGCGTGGGCGACAGGCTGCAGGACACGATGGGCTTCACGGTCGTCGGCCCCGACCGCTTCCTCGGCTCGGGACATCCCGACGGCAGGGACCGCCTGCCCCCGTTCCTCGGTCTCGTCCGGTCGACGGATGCCGGGCGAAGCTGGACCCCGGTCTCGCTGCTGGGCGAGGCGGACTTCCACGTGCTGGAGGCGGACGACAGGCGCGTGTACGGGTTCGGGTCCGACTTCGAGTCTCGCGAGGCGCGGTTCCTCACGAGCTCCGACCGCGGGCGAAGCTGGTCCCGGCTCGATCCGCCCGGGCCGCTCCTCTCGCTGGCGATCGAGCCGGGCCGGCCGGACCGCTTCGTGGCCGCAACCACAGACGGGCTCCACGCGGCCTCGCGTGCGGGGCGCGAATGGCGGGCGCTCGGCGGAGAGCCCGGCCTCCTGAGCTGGGCCGGTGACGGCACGCTCTACCGGGTGGACGCCGGCGGCGCCGTCGGCGCCTCGGATGATCGTGGCCGGAGCTGGGAGGAGCGCGGCCGGGTGGCGGGCGAGCCGGCGGCCTTCGAAGCAGGCGGGGGGCGCCTGTTCGCCGCGCTGCACGACGGCTCGATAGTCGCCTCCGCCGACGGCGGCCTCAGCTGGCGCGTCATCAGCCGCCCGTAGCGGCCGCTCCCCGGCGGGGAGCTGTGTGACGGTCTTCACATACGGGGTAGGGGTATGCGACAATAGTGGTCATATACCCCGACGGGGTATGACGGAGCTGAAGGAGCCCATCATGACCGCAGACGAGCTCACCACCACGACCGCCGCAGAGATAGGGAACCGCCTCGCCCTGCTCGAGACCGAGCGGGCCAGCGCCGGGCTGCACGGCCTGGCTGGCAACGGTCTCTACATGGAGGATCTCCTGGCTGAGCTCGATGCGGTCCGCGCGGCCTACGTCGGCGCCGCGGTCACGGAGATCGCCTGCCTGCGATCGGCCCTCGACGGCCCCCTCCACGGCTGATCCCTCAGCCGGACCCTCGCGTCGGTGCCCCGAGTACCCCCATGGGCGGACGCGTCCGCCCCGGTCCGAGAGCCGGAGAGGGGACTCGAACCCCTGACCCCCTGTTTACAAGACAGGCGCTCTACCAGCTGAGCTACTCCGGCGGGACCGGCCGATGATAGGCCGCAACAAAGGTGCCAGGGACCAAATTCCCACCTCGCCGGAGTAGGTTGGACACACGCGAGGAAAGGGAGGAAGCCGTGTCGGACAGCGAGCTGAAGGCGCGACACCGCGCGATGTGGGCGTCGGGCGACTACGAGACGATGGTCGAGACGTTCCTCTTGCCGCTGGGGCCGCGGCTGGTCGAGGCCAGCGGGATCGGCCCCGGGATGAAGGTCCTGGACGTGGCCGCCGGGACGGGCAACGCCTCGATCCCCGCCGCCCGGACGGGCGCGGACGTGACCGCGAGCGACCTGACCCCCGAGCTGCTCGAGGCGGGCCGCGTCCGCGCGGAGGCCGAGGGCGTCGAGTTGGAGTGGACCCCCGCCGACGCGGAGAACCTGCCGTTCGAGGATGCATCGTTCGACGTCGTCATGTCGTCGATCGGCGCCATGTTCGCCCCGCAACACCAGGCCGTCGCCGACGAGATGGCCCGCGTCTGCCGGCCGGGCGGCACCGTCGCGATGCTCAACTGGACGCCGGAGGGCATGATCGGCGCCCTGTTCCGGACCATGGGGCCGTTCGCGCCACCGCCCCCACCGGGCGCGCAGCCGCCGCCGTTGTGGGGTGGCGAGGACCATCTCCGCGAGCTTTTCGGGGACCGGGTCGAGTGGCGCACCCTCGAGCGCGACATGCTCGAGATCACCGCCTTCGAGCACCCCAGGGACTACGGCGAGCACTTCAAGGCTCTCTACGGCCCGACGATCGCCGCCCGCGCCAACGCCGAGAAGACGGGCCGCGGGGCGGAGCTTGACGAGGCGCTCGACCGCTTCTGCGAGGAGTGGAACCGCGGCAGCGATGACGACGCCCGGTTCCAGAAGGAGTACCTGCTCGCGGTGGGCACCCGCGCTTAGCTCAACCCCGAGCTCGCCTCAGGCAGGAATCTTCATCCGCCCGCCGCGAACGTCCCTGGTCCATGCCTATACGGGGTGCTGCGGGACGTTCGCGCCCTTGGGGGATCAGACAGGCGGGGGCGGCAGCGGCACGGTCACGCCGTTGACCGTGATGTAGCCGCCCTGCGGGATGAGCCGGTCGTGCGAGATGAAGTAGCGGAAGCGCACCAGGCCGTCGAGCACGGAGCCGCGCACGCCCGTGTAGTCGCGCACCAGGGCGGGGTTGCCGGGGAGGTCGCGGCTGAGACCGCTGAAAGCGGCGACCGCGTTGTCCTCGCCGACCGGGACCTCACGCGAGGAGTCGACCCATACCGAACCCTGCTCGCGGCCGAAGTCGCTTGCGCCGATCCACTGGACGCGGGCGGCGCCGCTGCCCGACGGCGGCGTCTCGCCGTCCGGGTCCTCGTCGGTCCATGCGTCGCCGCTCTCGGTGGCCGGACCGGATTCGCCCGCGGCCTTCGGGCCGCGCGCGTAGCGGATGAGGTCGCCGATCCAGAAGTGGTCGAGCGCCGCCGCCGCCGCGGGGTCGCCTGCCGCGGTGCCGGTCACGGTCTCGTCGAGCGAGGCGGTCTCGAAGTCCTCGTCGTAGGCGACGGTGAGGATCTCGTACCACTCCTGGCCGGGCGTGTAGAGCGTCCCGGTCACGTAGAAGCGGCCGTCGCGGGCATCGACGTCGAAGCCCCAGTCCCAGAAACCGGGCTGGCCGAAGATCTGGCTCCACTCGACTTCGCCCTCGCGGTTGAAGCGGAGGATCGCGGCGTCGCCGCCCGCGGGGAAGTCGTAGCTGCCGCCCGCGACGTAGATGCCGTCCTCGCCCACGGCCAGGCCGTAGGCGCCGGACGCCGCGCCGAATGCGTAGCGGGTCCACTCCACCGATCCGGTGGTGGAGAGCTTCGCCAGGAAGGCGTCGCCGCTCGTGCCGCGCTGGCCTCCGCCGGCCACCCAGAGCGTGCCGCCCTCTAGCGCCATAGCGCGTGCCTCGTCGTTGCCGGGGCCGCCCCAGACCGTCTTCTTCGTGATCGCGCCCGTCGCGGGATCGATCAGCAGCAGCAGGTTGTCGGTCTTGCTCGTCAGCGCGTTCGTGGTGTAGCCCGAGACGTAGATCCGCGAGGCGTCGGCCTGGACGTCCCATGCCTCGTCCCAGAGCGGGCCGCCCCAGCGGCGTGTCCAGGTGCGCTCGAGCGTGGCCGGGTCGATCTTCGCGAGGTAGAGGTCGCGGTTGCCGGGCGTCGGATGCGCGAGGCCGGCAACGTACAGCGCGCCGGCGCGCTCGGTCACGGCCTGTGCCGTGCTGGTCACGCCGACGTTCCAGATCTTCGACGCGAGCACGTCGCCCGAGTAGGAGAAGCGCACGATCAGCGACTGGTTGATCCCGTCGCCCGTGCTCGACTCCGAGCCGACGACGAAGATCCCGTCGTTCGTGAGCACCATGCCCTGGGCCTGGTCGAGCTCGGCGCCGCCCCACTCCTTCGACCACACGAGCGTGCCGTCGAGCGCGTAGCGCTGGAGCAGCAGGTCCCCGCCGCCGTCGCCCGAGCCGCTGACCCCCGCGACGTACACCGCGTCGGGCGCGGCGCGGACCACGAAGCCGCGGTCGTCGGCGAGCGGGCCGCCGGACCAGGTCTGCCGCCACTCCGGCAGCGCCCAGCGGTAGCCCGTCTGGGCGAACGCGGTCTCCGCCACGGCGAGCGCTGCAACCACGACGAGCAGGATCGCGAGGTGCCTCCGCATCGGTGCGCGCGAGCCTACGGGGTGCGCGCCGGGGAGAGCGACCCAAAAACGGCCAGGTTTTGCCCTAGACGGTTACTGCCGCCGACGTGATGTTGCCGTGCCCGTTGGACGATGCGGGTACGGGCGGAGGCTCCTCATGGAGCCGGGCGTTCAGCCGGTGCTCGATCTCGCCGAGGATCGCGCCGAACAGGGCATGGCGCCACGCGGCCTGAGCGTACGCGCGGGTGTTGCCCGACAGCGGGGTGAGCTCCGAGCGGGCGGGGTGGACGCGGTCGACCAGGCGCACGAGCGGCCACAGCGCGACGTGCTCGGCGAGGCCTGCGAGCGCGCCGCGGACCGCCGGAGGGCCCGGAAGGAAGGGCCGGAGCTGCGCGTAGGCCGCGCCGAAGACGGCGCCGTTCGCGGCGTGCATCGCCACGCCCGCGAGCGGCCAGGAGGGGCCGCGGGTGACGGCCTTGCCGAGCAACTCGACGTCGTCGTAGCTCGATCCGAAGGCGAGCTTGTCCAGCGGCTGCTGGGCGGCCCAGGCCAGCGCCGCCAGCGCGCCCGCGCCTGCACCGTTCACCGTGCGCGTCAGTTCCATGCGACGGAGCGTACCGGTCGGGAGTAACCCGGCGCACGCGCCCG
Organism: Thermoleophilaceae bacterium; assembly: GCA_035553855.1. Classification (GTDB taxonomy): domain Bacteria; phylum Actinomycetota; class Thermoleophilia; order Solirubrobacterales; family Thermoleophilaceae; genus JBBDYQ01. Next base: position 13,308 of record DATMJO010000121.1, read on the forward strand.
GGTAGGCAGTCACATGTCCGGCAGCGGCACCCTCTCGCCCCATCACGAGCGCATCCGGCGTCGCGGGATCAACCCGTTCGTCTACTGGCCGGTCCGTTTCGTGCTGAAGCCGCTGATCCTGCTCTGGTTCCGCGTGACCCGCGAGGGGCGCGCGCACATCCCGGCCGAGGGAGGCGTGATCCTCGCCGCGAACCACCGCAGCTTCCTCGACCCGTTCGTGATCGGCTGCTGCGTCCGCCGCCCGATCTACTTCGTCGCCAAGCGCGAGCTGTTCTCGAACCGCTTCGTCGGCTGGTTGCTCAACGCGCTGGGCGCGTTCCCCGTGCGCCGCGGCGAGTCCGACGAGGAGTCGATGGCGACCGCGCGCGAGGTGCTCGAGCGCGGCGGCGCGGTCGTGATCTTCCCCGAGGGCACCCGCCACCGCACCGGCTCGCTCGGGCGGCCGAAGCGCGGCGTGGGCAGGCTCGCGCTCGAGACGGGCGCCCAGGTCGTGCCCGTCGCGATCACCGGCTCCGAGCGAGCCCGCCGGGGAGCGCTCGTCCGCCCGGTCAAGGTCGCCATCCGCTTCGGCTCCCCGCTCACCTTCCCGCGCGTGGAGAACCCCTCTCCCCATCTCGCGGGCGAGGTCGCCGCGCGCATCTGGCCCTGCGTCGAGCTCCAGTGGGAGTGGCTCGGCGGCCTCCCGGCCCTGCGCAAGGCCGCCGTGGTCGGCGCCGGCTCGATGGGCACGGCGGTCGCGGAGCTGCTCGCCCGGGCGGGCATGGACGTGCAGCTCGGCTGCCGCACCGCCGCCCAGGCCGACGCCATGGCGGCGAGCGGCTCGAACGAGCGCCACCTGCCCGGCATCGCGCTCACCGGCCGCGTCCGTGTGACCACGGCGGCCGAGATCGAGCTCGGCGGCGTCGATCTCGTGGTGCTCGCCGTCCCGTCCCGCGCCCTCCCCGGCGCCGTCGCGCGCACCGCCGACCGGATCGGCCCGCGCACGGCGGTCCTCGTGCTCACCAAGGGCGTCGTCGCCCCGCTCGGAACGCTTCCCTCCCGCTACGTCGGCGACCGCATCCGGGCCCGCGGCGTCGCGGCGCTCGGGGGCCCCGCGCACGCACGCGAGATGGTCGAGAGCGGGGCCTCGGTGGTCCTCGCCTGCGCGGACCCCGACCTCCGCCGCCAGCTCGTGGAGGTGCTGGGCCGCGCCGGCCTCGACGTCACGCAGACCGACGACGTGCAGGGCGCGGAGCTCGCCGGCTGCGCGAAGAACCTCGCCGCGCTCGCGGCCGCCGCGGCCGCCCCGCGCGGGATGAACCTGGCGGGCGCCGCCGCCGGGCGCGTCTTCGGCGAGATCCACGACTACGCCGTCGAGGCCGGAGGGCGCAGCGAGACCTTCGCCGGGCTCGCGGGCGTGGGGGACCTCGTCGCCACCGCGCTGGCCGAGGGCAGCCGCAACCGCCGAGCCGGCGAGCTGCTCGGCCTCGGGATGCGCGCCGAGGAGGCCGGGACCGCCGTCGGCCAGGCCGCCGAGGCGCTCGACTCGGCGCCGCTCCTGGCCGCGGCCATGGGCCCGGAGGCCCGTGCGGTGGGCGCGCTCGGCGCGCTCATCGAGGGCAGGCTGACCACCGACCAGTGGCTCGCGGACGCCGCGGGCGCGCGCCGCGCCGCATAGGCGCGCGAGGGATAGGCTCCATGCGTGGCCAACCCCCCCGCTGCGGCCGCCGCGAAGGCGACGCTCGACGCCGACTTCACGGACCTGTACCGCACCCACCTTCGCGACATCTACAGCTACTCGTACTACCGGGTGGGCAACCATCACGACGCCGAGGACCTGACCGAGCAGACCTTCCTCCAGGCCTACCGGCACTTCGAGCGGGCGCAGCGCGAGTCGCGCGGGCGCCCGCTGCGGCCCTGGCTCATCCGGATCGCCCACAACCTCGCGGCGAACTACTACCGGGACCGCTCGCGCCGCCCGCAGACGAGCCTGGACGACGCGGGCGTGCTGTCGGAGCCGCACACCACGGCGGACCTCGTCGAGGGCAGGCAGGAGCTGCAGGAGGTCCTCGAAGGGGTGGCGAACCTTCCGGAGGACCGCAGGGAGGCGCTCATCATGCGCTTCGCGCTCGACATGGACAACCGCGAGATCGCGCGTGCGATGGGGCGGACCGAGGGAGCCACCAAGGTGCTGATCCACAGGGCGATCAAGCAGCTCGAGGAGTCGCTGAAGGACGATGAGCGAGGCGAGTAACTTCGAGCAGCTCCTGCGGAGCGCGCTGGTGCCGGTCGATCCGCCCGCGGAGATGACCGACCGGCTCGAGCGCACCCTGACGGAGCTGACCGATGCCGCCGCCGGCGAGCTGGCCGACTGGGAGCTGTCGGCGATGCGCGACCCCCGCAACTGGGGCCGTACCGTCGCCGCCGCGGGCGTCGTCGCAGGCGCGGGCGCCGCGCTGGCCCTCGTGCGCGCCCGCCAGCAGCACCAGAAGCGCAACGTCCAGGGCCTCAGAGCCCTCGAGGACTCCGTCCGCGGCGTCCTCTCGGACGTCGAGAAGCGCCTCGGCCGCTAGGCCGGCGCCGTCGTGGGCGCCGGGTGGGGCGCCGTCGCGCCGCCGGCCCACAGGCCCGCGAGGCCGATCAGAACGTGCAGGACGTTGTCCTCGGTGTTGACCGGGACGAGCCCGGCGATAACGCCGCCGTCGCCGTAGACGAACCCGGTCACGGCCACGAGCAGGTAGACGACCCCGAAGCCGAGCGCGTAGGAGCGCGCGCCCGCGTAGGACCCGGCCATCGCGAGGCCCAGCAGGCCGGAGGCGAGATGGACCACGTTGTGCCAGCCGTTCACGTCGAGCACGCCGAGCACCGCCTCGCGCTCGGCGCCGTCGCCGGTGGAGAAGCTCGGCTCGTAGAAGAAGCCGAGCGCGCCGGCGGCGGCGAGCGTCAGGCCGATCACGAGCGCGTATGCCTGGGCGGGGGAGCGCGTCACGGCGCGCATCTTCGCACTCCGCGCCCCCGGCTATCGTCCGGCGACCGTGGACCACTGCTACCGCCATCCCGACCGCGAGACCGGCGTGGCCTGCTCTCGGTGCGAGCGGCCGATCTGCCCCGACTGCATGACGACCACCTCGGTCGGCATGCGCTGCCCGGAGTGCGCGGCCGACCGGATCGAGGTGCGCAGCGGGGCGGCGGCGCTCGGAGGCGACCCGAGCCTCACCTACGCGCTCATCGCGCTGAACGTGATCGTGTTCCTCGCGACGACGCTCAGCGGCGGCAGCGCCACCGGCGGCTCCTTCGGCGCGAGCGACCTCCTCACCGACGGGGCGGTCTCGCGCCACGCCGTCGCCGACGGCGAGATCTGGCGCGTCGTGACGGCGGGCTTCCTACACGCCGGGCTCTTCCACCTCGCCTTCAACATGTTCGCCCTCTGGATCCTCGGCGGCCTGCTCGAGCCCGCGATCGGGCGGCTGCGCTTCGCGCTCCTCTACGCGGTGTCGGTGCTCGGAGGCTCGTTCGGCGCGCTGCTGCTCGAGCCCGACGCGCTCACGGTCGGGGCCTCGGGCGGCATCTTCGGCCTGATGGCGGCGGCGATCATCGTGATGCGTAGCCGCGGCATCGACCCGATGGAGAGCGGCCTCGGCCTCTGGATGGGCCTCAACCTGCTGATCACCTTCACCGTCCCGGGCATCTCGATCGGCGGCCACCTCGGCGGGCTGGTGGGCGGCGGCGCCGCGGCGCTGATCCTGTTCGAGCTCGGCGAGCGCTCGCGCGGGCTGCCGGCCGCGGTTCCGGCCCTGCTCGTCGGGGCGCTCTGCGGCCTGGCGGTGGTCGGCTCGGTCGTCGTCTCAGGCTCGTCCTGAGAGCTGCTCGTAGCGCTCCTCGAGCGCGCTGACCATCCGGCCGAGCGAGAAGCGCTCGCGGGCGTCGCGCGCCGCCGCCGCGCCGAGCGAGCGGGCCCGCTTGGGGTTCGCCGCGAGACCCGCGATCGCGGCCGCGAGCGCCCCGGGGTCGCCTGGGCGGACCAGCAGGCCGGTCTCGCCGTGGCGCACGATCTCGGGCAGGCCGCCGTGGTCCGCCGCCACGACGGGCAGCCCGGCGGCCGCGGCCTCGAGCGCCGAGTTCGGCAGCGGATCGGGCCGGGTCGAGGGCACGACGACCACGTCGGCTGCGCCGAGCACGGTCTCCACGTCGTCGCGGAAGCCGAGCAGCACGAGGCGATCGGCCACTCCGAGCGCCTCGGCGAGCGCGCGGAGGTCGCGCTCGGCCGACTCGTTGCCCGGGTAGGGGTCCCCGGCGACGAGGCCGACGACGCCTCCGAGGCGGTGGTCGGCCAGGGCGCGCGCGAGCACGTCCTGGCCCTTCCAGTCGCTGATGCGGCCGAGCAGGGCGACGCAGAAGGCGTCCCCGCGCAACCCGAGCCTGGCGCGGGCCTCGGCCCGGTCGGTCGGCTCGGGGACGCGCAGGAGGCCGTCGTTCAGGACGAAGGCGCGGCGCCCGAACTGGTCCGCCACCGCTCGCGAGACACAGGCGAGCGCGTCGGCTCTCTCGAGGCGGCGGCGCAGCAGCGGCCAGAGCGCGGCGGCGGGCCCGCTCGCGGCCCCCGCGTAGATCTCCCTTACGTGGACGAGGCTCGCCGCGCCCGCGCGCCTCGCGGCCGGCGTGCCGCCGAGGACGACCGACGTGTTCGAGTGCACGATGGCCGCTCGGCGCTCGGCGGCGAGCGCGCCGAGCTCGCGGGAGTCGCGCGCCAGGGACGCCGCCAGCCGCGCCAGCCCGCGCGGCCCCATGCCGGCGCGCCTCAGGACGGCGAGCGGCCGGAGCAGCACCTCCACCCCGGCGTCGTCGAGCAGCTTCGCCAGCTCTCCCGCCTCGGGGAGGACGCAGAGCGGGCGCCAGCGCGCGCGGTCGATCCCGGACGCGATCGCCAAGAGCTGCAGGTCCGCGCCGTAGCGGCCTGAGGACGAATGGAGCAGGAGCACGGTGCGCGGAGCCGCCACGGCCCGGCGGACGCTACCGCGGTGACCGGAGGCGGCCCCGATCCGCGCGGGCCGGACTACCCTGGGCGCGGACCGCATGGAGGAGGTGGGAATCACACGCCGCGAGGCCCTGACATGGGCGGCGGGGGCCGCGGCGGCCCTCGCCCTGCCCCTGCCCGACCTCGCGGAAGCCGCGACGCGCAGGAGGACCCGGCCGTCCATCCACTGCCTCGGGGCGGCCGACCGCTGGACGCCGTTCGCGGTGCTCGGCGATTGCGGCGACGCCGCCTTCTCCCCCGACGGCGCTCTCGTGGCGTGCACGACGCCGCACGGGGTGGAGGTGCGCGGCGTGGACGGCTCCGGGGCCCGCCTCGTGACGCCCCCGGGCCACGCCGTGGGCGGCGCTCCGTGGCATCCGGGCGGCGGCGTGCTCGTCGTGACCGGGACGGGCGGCGACGACACGGCGGCCCCCGCCCCTTACGCCGCGCGCCTCGATGGGTCCGGCCTCACCCGCCTCGTGCCGGACCTGCCTGGCGCCGCGCGCGCGGCCTGCGTGTCGCCCGACGGCCGGAGGGTTGCCCTGACCTACGTCGACGGATTCGTACAGCGGATGCTCCTGGCCGACTGGCTCGACGACGGCGAGCCGCGGCTCGAGGCGGTGCGGGCGCTCCTGCCGTTCGATCCGCGCAGCGAGGAGCGGACCGACCGGATGCTCCACGGCCTCTCCTGGTACGAGACACGCGGCTTCACGCCGGACGGGCGCGCGCTCGTGTTCGTCTCCGATCGCGGCGGCGGCATGGCGAACGCCAACGTCTACACGCTCGATCTCGAGAGCGGCCGCATCCGCCACGTGACCCGTGACGACGGCTCCGTCGAGGGGGCCGCGATCGACTCGGGCGGGACCCTCCTCTACGGCTCCACCCGCGCGCGCGAGCCGGCCTTCCTGTCGCTCGTGACGAGCCCGCAGGTGCCGCCGTTCCTCGGCTTCGCGGCGACGCCGGCGCTGCGCGACGGGCTGGCGAACGGCCCGGCGCCGATCGGCAACGGCGACGTGATCGCCGCCGACGCCCGCACGGGCCTGCGCGCGCGGCTCGTGGTCAGCCGCGAGACGCTCGCCGGCGCCGCCGCCCTCGGAGGGCCCTCCACCGACCACCGGGTCTGCGTGTCGGGCCTGTCGCGGAGCGGGCGCGAGCTCGCGGTCACCGTTTCCCACGGCGCTCGCCGGGCCGTGGTGCTGCTGCGCCGCTCGGACGCCCCCGCCGCGGCGTCGCCGGGGGAGACGCCCGTGCCCCCGAGCGCGGCGCCCTTCGGGGCGCAGCCGCGTCCCGGCCTCGTCCTGTTCGAGCCGCCGCCGCAGCCGATCACCCGGACGCTCTCCTCGCCGCTCGGCGGCAGCGTGGAGCTGAGGCTCGAGGGGACGCTCGCGGCGGGGAGCTTCCGCGCGACCTTCGACGGCTTCATCGACGAGAACGTCGCGGGCTACGGCGGGCCCGTCTCGTTCGTCGCCCACTCCGGGGGCTTCCGGCACGAGGCCGATGTCCGGCGCGTGCGCGGGAGCGACGCCGGGGAGGACAGCGCGGCGTCGCGCGGCTTCTACCGCGCCAGCATCTCGACGGGCGAGAGCGGCCCGAACGGGAGCCTCGAGGGCCGCTCGGCGCGCAACAGCGGGCTGAAGGCGGTCTCACGCGACGGCGTCATGGCCCCAGAGGGGCGCTGGAAGGCGGGCCGCACCAAGGCGGCCGGCATCGCCGGCGCCGAGCGCTGCCGCAAGCCGAAGCGGCGGAAGCGCAGGCGCCGGAGACGCCGCAAGCGCTAGGGGAAGGCGGGGATCGGGCCGCTCGCGCTCGAGACCTGCGGGCCGGGGTCCTCGACCGGCGGCGGGGAGACGTAGGGCGGCGCCTTCGGGCGCTCCTCGCCGCCCGGGAAGGCGAGGCGCACGATCGTCCGCTGCACCATGGCCCACTGCTGCAGGAAGGGGCCGGTGTTGTAGGGCAGGTCGTAGCGCTCGCAGATCTCCTTCACCCGTGGCGCGATCTCCTTGTACCGGGAGCTGGGCAGGTCCGGGTAGAGGTGGTGCTCGACCTGGTAGCTGAGGTTGCCGCTCATGAGGTGGAAGGCGTCGCTGCCGTCGATGTTCGCCGCGCCGAGCAGCTGGCGCAGGTACCACGCGCCGCGGCTCTCGTCGGAGGCCTCCTCCTGCGTGTAGGTGTAGGCCTGGTCCGGGAAGTGGCCGCAGAAGATGATCGCGTGCGACCAGACGTTGCGGACGATGTTCGCCGTGAAGTTCGCGGCGAGCGTGCGCTTGAAGCCCTTGCGCCCGCTCAGCGCGGGGAACGCCACGTAGTCCTTCACGAACTGCCGGCCGACCTTGACGCCGATCGCCTTGAGCTCGTCACGGAGCTGGCGCTTGGGCTTCTTGCCCTTGCGGATCGCCTCGAAGTCGAGGTCGTGGACGGCGACGCCCCACTCGAAGAACAGCGTCAGCAGGACGTTGTAGAGCGGCTGCGCGAGGTAGACCGGATGCCAGGGCTGCTTCGGGTCGATCCGCATGATCTCGTAGCCGACGTCCTTGTCGAGACCGACGACGTTCGTGTACGTGTGGTGCAGGTAGTTGTGGGAGTGCTTCCACGCCGCCGCGGGCGACACCGTGTCCCAGTCCCAGCTCGAGGAGTGGATGTTCGGGTCGTTCATCCAGTCCCACTGCCCGTGCATGATGTTGTGCCCGAGCTCCATGTTCTCGAGGATCTTCGCCACCGACAGGCCGGTGGTCCCGAGCACCCAGGCGGGCGGGTAGCGGGACGCCATCAGCACGATCCGCGACAGCGCGGCGAGGCGGCGGTGGAACTGGATCAGGCTGCGGATGTACACGGCATCCGCCTCGCCCAGGTCCGCGCGTACCTCCTCGCCGATCTTCTGGAACTCCTTGCCGATCTCGTCGATCTGCTCGGGCGTGAGCCGGTGGAGCGGGTGGGAGGGGTCGAAGCGCCGTGACGGATTGCCGTTCGTGAGCACCTCGGGGTCGGGGGTTCCTGTGGCGTTCATTGTCGTCTCCTCAGAGCTCGATCTCGATGTGTCCCTCGGGGGCGTTCACGCAGGTCCTGATGGTCTGGCCCTCCTCGCCGTGCAGCTCGCCGGTGCGCAGGTCGCGGACGCGGCCCTCGCGGAGCTTCCCGACGCAGGTGTGGCAGATGCCCATGCGGCAGCCGAAGGGAAGGACGGCGCCCGCCTCCTCGCCTCCGACGAGGATCGACACGCCGA
>DATMJO010000122.1:0-18867 GCA_035553855.1 Thermoleophilaceae bacterium
TCGGCAAGGACAAGGAGGTCCCCGGACAGCGGTTGGAGGTCGGCAGGCAGACTTTCAACGGCCCCGATGAGCTGGCCGAGCCGACGGGCAAGCAGGACGTCCCGTTCAGTCTGCCCGCGGGGCTCGACCACGCCACCGTCCACATGACGGCGGACGCCGATCCGGTCGAGGACTACGACCTGCGGCTCTTCCGCATCGTCGACGGCCGGCGCGTGCCGTTCGGCACTGGCCCGAACGGCACTGGCTACGCGGCAGGCGGCGGGACCGACGAGCTGATCACGATGGACGCTCCGCCCGCGGGCGACTACGTGGCGGAGATCGAGAACTTCGCCGCGGTCACGAATGCGTGGACGATCGATGTCACGCACTTCAACGACACGGAGCCGACGGTCGTCCCGGGCCGCAAGGAGGCCTGGACGCTCACCTGCGAGGGCTCGGACGGCACGGTGTTCGACACGCGCGGGATCGTGATCGACCGCGGGCAGCGGATCTCGCTCGACCTGTTCGACGCCTGCGGCGGCGTCGGCACCTGAGGCGCGGCGGGGTGAAACAGTGCCAGGCACTGTTTCACCCTCGACCGGCCTAGCTCGACCTCGATAGGCGGCCGAAGCCGGCCGCCATCGCCAGGTTGGCCGCGCCCGCGGCCCAGAGCCCGGCGCGGGCGCCCGGCCGCTTGAAGGCGGGTGACGAGGCCCACAGAGCATCGGTCGCGATCTCGGTGCCGCGCAACCAGGCGAGCGCCCACCAGTCACGCTTCTCGCCGCGGACCGCGGCGACAGCGTGGGCGGCGGCGAAGGTGAGCCAGATGGGGCCGCAGCGCCGGAAGAGATGCTCCGCGTCCTCCGACGGGCGGTCGTGGCCCAGCGCGGAAAGCGTCTGGCGGGTGGCGAAGATCGCGCCCGCGCCGAGCGCGAGGTCGAAGGCGATCATCGAGCGGTTGAGCCGCCGCAGGTGATGCTCCATCAGGGCCCCAACCCTAAAGGACCCTCAAGGGGGTCTGACCCGCAGACCCTCAACTACCCTCAAGGGGGTCGGACCCTCAAGGGGGTCTGACCCGCAGACCCTCAACTGCCCTCAAGGGGGTCTGACCCCTCCGACCGGTCCGACCCTCGGGATCCCTCGCCCGCTCTGGAGCGGACGGTCCCCTCGAACCCTCAACCACCCTCAAGGGGGTCTGACCCCTCGCGCACCTGACCCCTCGCGCACCTACCACCCTCAAGGGGGTCTGACCCCTCGCGCAGGCGCGCCGCGTGTTCCGGGCCGATTTCAGCGGCCACCGCCTCCACGTGCCGCTGCGCCTTCGCCGGCAGCGACGGCACCAGCGGGACCAGCGCGGGCCAGAGGTCCTCCTGTGCTGCGGCTGCGCGCACGATGCCCGTGAGCGTCGCCTTCGCCTGCACCGCCGAGAGCTTCGCGAAGCGCCGCAGCTCGTCCTCGCCCATTGCCGCGACGAGCGGCAGCAGCCGTTCGAACAGGCCGTGCTCGGTCGCGGCGCGCGCGATGCCCGACAGGACCTCGTCGCTCTCGGCAGCCGCGAGCGCCGCGATGTGGCGGCGGCGCTTGGGGCCGAGGTTGCCCACCAACTCCAGTGCGTCCGGCCACAGAGAATGCTCGTGCGCGGCGCGAACCATGCCCGCCACCCGCTCGTCGCCCAGCAGGGTGAGCAGCTCCTCGAGGCGCTTGCGGCTCTCCACGTAGAAGGCGATTCGCAGGAGCGTCTCGTCGTCGAGCAGCGGCGCGGCGGCAAGTATCGCGTCGTCGGAGAGGTGCTCGACGAACGCCGCCATGGCGACGAAGTCCCTCCTCTTCGCGAGCGCGGCGGCGGCATGCACCACGCGGTCGGTGGGGAGGCGGCCGATCACGACGTTCGCCCGGCGCGGGTCCATGTGCCGCGCGATCTCGGCGAGGAACTCGGGCGGCACGCGCTGGGCGAGCTCGACGGCGCGGCCGACCTCGAGCACTCCGGCCACCCGCGCGCACAGAAGCGCGCCGAACACGTGCTGGCCGATCGACGCCGCGAGCGGGGCGGGCAGGAACTTCGCCCCGGCGGCGACGCGGCGGAGGCTCGCGGAGTCGCCGTCGTAGAGAATGTCGGAGAGCTGGTTGCGGAGCTTCCGCAGGTCGGCGGCCGGAGCGCTTTCCAGGTAGGTCACTCGCGCGGGCTCGATATCCAGGAGGCGCGCGATCCGCTCGACCTCGGCACGCACGTCGAGCGGGGTCATCCGAGCAGCACCTTGCGCAGCGGGCCGCGCAGCAGCCGCGGCACCCCGTCGAAGGCGCCGTCGATCGCAGCGCGGAGCTCGGCTGACTGGCGCTCGCGGGCGGCGGAGACGGCTCTCGCGAGATCGGCCAGCTGCTCCTCGGACAGCGCGCCCGCGAGGCCCTTCGGCGGGGTCTTGCCGAGCGCGTCCCGCAACTCCCTCGCGGCCCCGTCCCTCCCCATGCGCGCGCATTCTCAAGGGCGGGCCGGATGGGTGCGCCGATGGCGATACTTGCCGCATGGCGGCAGGGCCCGATCCGGTGCTGCACGGCGAACGTGTCGTCCTCCGCCCGCTGGCCGAGGCCGACGTCGCCGCGATCCTCGAGATCCTCCGCCACGCCCAGGTGAGGCCCTGGTGGGGCGACTACGACGAAAAGCGCCTTCGCGCCGATTACCTCGACGAGGGCTCGGACAGCGCGTTCGCCATCGTCTTGGGCGAGCGGGTCGCGGGCATCGTCGGCTACTGGGAGGAGGACGAGCCCGACTACCGGCACGCTGGAATGGACATCGCCATCGCCGCGGACCTGCACGGGCAGGGCGTGGGGGCCGAGGCCCTCGTCACGCTCGGCCGCCACCTCGTCGAGTCCCGCGGGCACCACCGCCTGGTGATCGACCCCGCCGCCGCCAACGAGCGCGCGATCCGTGCCTATGAGGCCATCGGCTTCAGGCGGGTGGGAGTGATGCGGAAAGCCGAGCGCTCGCCCGGCGGGGAGTGGCGCGACGCGCTGCTGATGGACCTGCTCGCGGACGAGCTGCCGCGGCCGGTGTGAAATCCTCGCCGTGATGGCCGAGGAGCTCTCCCCGACTCGCGAGCGCCGCCAGGGCGGCATCACGCTGCTGCTGGCGATCGTCGCCGTCATGTGGGGCGCCGAGATCGTGGACACGATCGCCAACCACCGCCTCGACCAGTACGGGATCGAGCCGCGCGACTCGGACGGACTCTCCGGGATCATCGCTGCGCCCTTCCTCCACGCGGGCTTCGGCCATCTCGTCGGGAACACGATCCCGCTGCTGGCCCTCGGCTTCCTGATCGCGCTCGGCGGAGCGGTGAGGGTCGTTGCCGTGACCGTGATCGTGGCGCTCGTGAGCGGCGTGGGCACCTGGATCATCGGGCCCGACAACACCAACCACATCGGCGCGAGCGGCGTGGTCTTCGGATATGCGACCTACCTCCTGAGCAGAGGGCTCTTCAACCGAAACCTGATCGAGATCGGTCTCGGGGTCGCGATCGGAGCGCTGTTCGGCGGGGCGCTCCTCGCCGGGCTCGAGCCGCAGGAGGGAATCTCCTGGCAGGGCCACCTGTTCGGCGCGGTCGGCGGGATCGTCGCGGCGCGGATGCTCGCGCCGAAGTCCGAAGACGAGCCCAGCCGCATCCCTTCCTGACGTCGAGCCAGGGCGCGCGGGCGCGCGCGCCGCACTTAGAGGCTCGCCGCGTCGGCGCAGTCGGCCGGCTCGGCCGTCGCCGGGTTCGAGTGCGTGCGGCCGTAGGTGAGGGAGAAGACGCAGTAGCCCTCCGCGGCGAGCCGCGGCGAGATGTAGGACCAGTTCTGGCTCTGGTTCGCGCCGAGGCCGTGAACGAGCACGACGGGCAGCGGATGCGCGACGCTCGGCTCGCAGGGGTCGGACGGTGTCACAGCGGCGGGCCGGCTGACCCCGGTTCAGCCGGAATTCAGCCGTCCGCGCCGGCGCTTCTAGTAGGTGAAGGTCAGCGCGCCGTCGCCCGCGAACTCCATCAGCGGTGTGGCGCCCTTCAGCGAGGCGTTCTCGACCAGCTCCGACTCGTTTAGGTCGCGCTCGTTGAAGCAGATCGGGCACACGTAGAACTGCCCGCCCTTCTCGATGAACTGCGCGTGGAGACGGTCCACCGGCGGCTCCTTGCCGACCCGGATGCCGTCGGCGTAGCCCTTGATGCTCAGCCGGACACCGTCGACCGTGAGCCACATCACGACCTCCTTGCCCTGGTCGAGCGCGGCGCCCGCCGTCAGATACGAGACCGCGACGCGGTCCGGATCCTCCTCGCCGTGACTGCATCCCACTACGACCCTGTCCGCCATTCAGTCCTCCCTCGGTTTGGTCGCCCTGATCGTGGAGCCCATCGCTCCGTACTTCGCGGCCTTGCGCCGCGTGTCCTCGAACTTCGAGTGCGCGAAGGTGTCGACGAGGTCTCCCTGCTCGATGCTCGTATACCCGCGTGCGACCAACTGTCGCGCGTGCTCTCCCTCCAGGAGAGCCCCGGCGATTCACCCGGTCCACAGGTCGATGCGATCTCGCGCGTCCTCCGACACCTCCTCGTGGATGACGACGTCGGCCACCTGGAGCCGCCCGCCCGGCCGCAGGACGCGATCGATCTCGTCGAAGACCGCATCCTTGTCGGGCACGAGGTCGATCACTCCGTTGGAGACGACGACGTCGACCGACGCGCTCTCGAGGGGGAGGGTCTCGATGAGCGACTCATGAAGCTCCACCACGAGGCCCATCCGCTCGGCGCTCTCGCGGGCCACCTGCAGCATCGAGGGCGTCATGTCGACGCCGACGGCGCGCCCGCCGGGGCCGACCATCTGCGCCGCGATCAGCATGTCCGTGCCCGCGCCGCAGCCGAGGTCCAGCACCGTCTCCCCCGCGTCCAGCCGGCCGAGCGAGAACGGGTTCGCCACGCCCGCGAAGCTCGCGGCGCTCGCGTCCGGAACACGGGCCAACTCGGGTTGCGGGTAGCCCAGCTTCTCGGCCCAGGCGCGGCCGGTAGGGAACATGAAGTCCGCGAAGCGGTGCGTCGAGACATCGGTGTAGGTGCGGCGTATCTCGTCGCGCAGGAGGCCGACATCGACGCTCGGCGTGTTCGCCATGGCCCGAGTCTACGGTTGCGTGATCCATCGTCCCAGGGCAGTATCGCGATAGATGCCTTTCGCGGAGGGAATAGTTGACGCGCTCGACCCGATGCGGCTCCGTCTGCTCGTCGAGGTCGGCCGCCGCGGCTCGATCTCCGCGGCCGCCGACGTGTGCCGCATCGGCCAGCCGTCGGCCACGAAGCAGCTCAAGACGCTCGAGGCAGCGGTGGGCGCCACGCTCGTCGAGCGCGCCGGGCGCGCAAGCAGGCTGACCGAGGCGGGCCGGCTCGTGGCCCTCCACGGCCAGCGGGTGCTCGACACGCTCGAGGGCCTCCAGGAGGAGCTTCGGGCGCTCGAGGGCGCCGAGCGCGGCACGCTCGTGCTCGCGGCCTCGACCACCCCGGGCAGCTACGTGCTGCCCTCGATTCTCCGCTGCTTCGCGGATCGGCACCCGGGCGTGGACGTCGACGTCGTGATCGGCGCGAGCGCCTGGGTCGCAGACCGCGTCGCGGCACGGGATGTGTCGCTCGGGATCGCCGGCGAGCTGGACCTTCCGGACGGCGTGATCGCAGAGCCGTTCCTCGAGGACGAGCTTGTCGGGATAGCGGCCCCGGGACGGCTCCGTGTCCGGCGCGGCCGTGTCGCGGCGAGCGCGATCGCGAGCGAGACCGTGCTCGTCCGCGAGCCGGGGTCGAGCACCCGCCGGGTGGCCGAGCGGCACCTGGCGCGGGCCGGCTTCCACCCCGCCAAGCGCTGGGAGCTCGACTCGAACGAGGCGATCAAGCGGTCCGTGGCCGCCGGGCTCGGCATCGGCTTCGTGTCGCGGATGGTGGCCGAGGACGAGATCGGCCGCGGTGAGCTCGCGGGCTTCCGGATCGAGGGCGCCCCCCCGATGCGGCGCACCGTGTACCTGCTGAGACCGGACGCCCGCGAGCCCGTGCCGGCCGAGCGCGCGTTCATCGAGACGCTCTGCAGCTGCTGTGGCGTGAGCGTGGCCGGCTGCGTCGTCTAGCGACGCATTCCCTATCGGAAAGGCGCCCATGGCCGGGATGCTCTACGAGCGCCCTGGCCCGGGGGCTACCGTGGCCCGACCATGTTCTTCCGGCAGTTCCTCCATGACGAGACCGCGTGCGCGTCCTACCTCTTCGGCTGCAAGTCGAAGGCGCGCTTCTGCGTGGTGGACCCCCACGAGGCCCTGGTGGACACCTACCTTGCGACGGCCGAGGCCCAGGGGATCCCGATAGTGGCGGTGCTCGAGACCCATCTCCAGGCCGACCACGTCTCGGGCCTGCCGGCACTCGTAGCCCGCAGCGGGGCGACGGCCTACGCTCCCGCCGGGGCGGGCTTCGAGTTCGACCACGTCGCGCTCGAGGACGGCGACACGGTCGAGCTCGGCAACACCGTCGTGACCGCGTTCGCGACCCCGGGGCACGCTCCCGCCCACCACGCCTACGTCGTCACCGACCTGACGCGGGCACCGGAGCCTTGGATGGTGCTCACCGGCGACGCGCTGCTCGTGGGCGCGGCGGGGAGGCCCGACCTGCACGCGGGCGGCGGCGACCGGATCGAGGAGATGGCCCGCACGCAGTTCCGCACTCTCGCTCGGCTGATGGAGCTGCCGGACCAGGTCCTCGTCTACCCGGCCCACTACGCCGGGTCCGTGTGCGGGGCCGGGCTCTCCGGCAACCCCGCCTCCACGGTCGGCTTCGAGCGGCGCGCCAACCGCGCCCTGCGCGCCCGATCGGAAGACGAGTTTGCGAGGGACCTGATCGCGGAGACCCCCGCCGCTCCGGAGCGCCAGGCAGAGATCGTGGCGGCCAATCGCGCCGGCCACGCCACCGCTGCGCTCTGAAAGCGTGCCGCAGCGGGTGGCGCGCCTGGGGCTGCGCGAGAACATCGGCCAGTTCGCGCTGCTCGTCGCGGTCAGCGCGTTCGTGGGCGCGATGGTCGGCCTCGAGCGGACGACGCTCCCCCTGCTCGGCGAGGACGAGTTCGGGGTCTCCTCGCGCGCCGGCGTGCTGTCGTTCATCGCCGCCTTCGGGGTCGCGAAGGCTCTGACCAACCTCGCCGCGGGGGCAGCCGCCGAGCGACTCGGCCGCCGGCGGCTCCTGATCGCCGGATGGGCGCTCGCGCTGCCAGTGCCCCTGCTCGTCGGGCTCGCCGAGGCGTGGCCCGTGGTGGTTGCTGCCAACCTGCTGCTCGGGGTGAATCAGGGGCTCACCTGGTCGATGACGGTCGTGATGAAGATCGACCTCGTGGGCCCCCGCCGGCGCGGGCTCGCGCTCGGGCTGAACGAGGCGGCGGGCTACGGTGGCCTTGCGCTGGCCGCCGCCGCCAGCGGATGGCTGGCAGCCGACCACGCTCCGCGGGACGTCCTGGTCGCCGGAGGCGCGGTGGTCGCGCTCGCCGGGCTTGCGCTGTCGGTCCTCTTCGTCCGCGACACCGCCGGCCACGTGAAGGCCGAGAGCAGCGCGGGCGACGCGCCACCGCCGGGCCTGGGGCGAGCGTTCGCGCGGGCGAGCATCGAGCGCGGCCCGCTGAGGGCATGCTCCCAGGCGGGGTTCGCCAACAACCTGAACGACGCGCTCGCCTGGGGCCTCGTCCCTCTGTATCTCGCGGGCGCGGGCGCTTCGGTGGGGGAGATCGGCCTCGTCGCCGCGCTGTACCCGGCTGTCTGGGGCGTCGGGCAGGTGGGGACCGGCGCGTGGTCGGACCACATCGGGCGCCGCCCGCTGATCGTGGCCGGAATGCTCGTCCAATCCCTCGCCCTCGCCGTGCTGGCCCTGGGGGAGGGCGGGTTGGTCTCCGCGGTGATTTCGGCGGCGACGCTCGGGCTGGGGACGGCCCTCGTCTACCCGACGCTGATCGCCGCGGTCTCCGATCACGTCAGCCCCGCGGCGCGGGCGCCGTTCGTCGGCGTCTACCGCTTCTGGCGCGACGCGGGGTTCGTCGCCGGCGCGCTTGGGGCTGGGTTGGCCGCCGACGCCTTCGGCTTCACCCCGGCGATCGCCATGGTCGCCGGGCTCACCGCGGCGTCGGGGCTGTGGGCCGCGCTGGAACTCGAGGAAGGTGGGCATGGGCCGGTGACCTGAGGCGGTCCTCCGCCCGGTCGAGGCTTCCGGCCCCGGCCGGGCGGTACGGTTTCGCCATGGGATTCATGGACAGGTTCAAGAAGGTCCGCGCGAAGGCGGACGACCTCGCCGAGGAGCACGGCGACAAGATCAAGGACGGGATCGACAAGGCGGCCAGGGCGGCCGAGAAGCGGGCGGGCCCGAAGCACGCGGACAAGATCCGCAAGGGCGCCCAGAAGGCGAAGGGCGCGGTCGACGACGCCGCGAAGCCCGACCAGGCCGAGACGCCCGCCGAGCCCGGAGACCCGGCCGTGAGCGGCGGAAACGGCACCGCCGGCAACCGCGGCGCCTGAGCGCCCCGCCGTAGGCGCCCCCGCCGTCCTGCCCTGCCCCGACCATGTCAGGGTAGGACAGGATGGCGCCGCTCCAGCCGGTGCGATCGGCACCGCGCGCGCAGCTCTGACGGATCCTGCCCTACGATCCCGGGCCGTGATCGCGGTCGTGACAGGGGCATCGAGCGGCATCGGGGAGGCGACGGCCCGCCTGCTCGCGCGCGAGCACGGCGCCCAGGTCGTGCTCGTCGCCCGCCGCGAGGAGCGCCTCCGCAAGCTCGCGGACGAGCTCGGCGGCGCGACGGTCGTCGCCTGCGACATCACCGAAGCGGACGCCCCGGCCCGGATCCGCCAGGCGGTCGAGGCAGAGCACGGGCGGCTCGACCTGCTCGTCAACAACGCGGGCTCCGCCTGGCGCGGCACCCTGCTGGACATGGGGCCGGATGGCATGGAGCGCCACATGCGGCTCAACTTCGATGCACAGGCGCGGGTCACGAACGAGCTGGTCCCGCTGCTGCGGCGCTCGGCGCCGGCGTCGATCGTGAACGTCGCGAGCGTTGCGGGGCGGATCTCGCGCGCGCGCTCGGTCCCGTACTCGGCGTCGAAGTTCGCTCTGATCGGCTGGAGCGACGGCCTCTACGCGGAGGAGCGCCCGCACGGGGTGCACGTCGGGCTGGTGCTCCCGGGCTTCGTCGCGACCGAGGGCTTCCCCCAGCGCGAGCTCACCGAGAAGTGGCTCACGCGCCGATTCATCTCGACGCCGGAGAAGGTCGCCCGCGCGATCGTCCAGGCCGGCCCGGGGGGGAAGGCGGAGCGCTACGTGCCGCGCCCCTACTGGATCCCGGCCGCTCTCAGGATCCTCGCGCCGGGGCTTGTCCGCCGCGCCGGCGCCAAGGCCCCCGCCCCGGAGACGAACTCGCGCTAGTTGCCCCGCGGGCGGATCGATGCGAACATGCGTTCGTGTCGGCCAAGGCGGAGATCCTCCACGCGGACCTCGACGCGTTCTTCGCCTCCGTCGAGCAGCGTGACGATCCTCGCCTGCGCGGGACGCCGGTGATCGTCGGCGGCGGGGTCGTGCTCGCCGCGAGCTACGAGGCCAGGGCTCGGGGGGTCCGCACGGCCATGGGCGGCGGCGAGGCGCGTCGCCTCTGCCCCGACGCGATCGTCGTCCCGCCGCGGATGGACGCCTATTCGGAGGCGAGCCGGGCGGTCTTCGCCCTCTTCGAGCAGGCGGTGCCGGTGGTGGAGGGCATCTCGATCGACGAGGCGTTCCTGGACGCCCGCGGCATGGAGCACTTCGCCGGCACGCCGCGATCGATCGGCGAGCGCCTCCGGGCCGAGGTGCGAGAGCGCGTCGGGCTGCCGATCACGGTGGGCATCGCGCGCACGAAGTTCCTCGCGAAGGTTGCGAGTGCGGTCGGGAAGCCGGACGGCCTGCTGGAGGTACCGCCCGAGGGTGAGCTCGACTTCCTGCACCCGCTCGCGGTGGAGCGCCTCTGGGGCGTCGGGCCCGTCACCGCGGAGAAGCTCCGCACCTGGGGCATCACGACGGTCGGGCAGGTCGCGGCACTGGAGGAGCCGGTGCTCGTGCAGCTCGCGGGGCGGGCGGCGGGCCGCCAGCTGCACGCGCTGGCGAACAACCGCGACCCGCGACCGGTGAAGCGGCGCCCGCGCCGTCGCTCGATCGGAGCGCAGCGCGCGCTCGGCCGCAGGCCACACTCGGTCGAGGAGCTCGACGCGCTCGTCGTGGGGCTCGTCGACCGGCTCGCGCGCCGGCTGCGCGATGCGCGCCGGACCTGCAGAACGGTCGTGCTGCGCCTGCGCTTCGGTGACTACACACGGGCGACGCGCTCGCACACGATGGGGGCCGCAACGTCGGAGACGCAGTCGATCCTCGCCGCGGCCCGCCGCCTGCTCGGCGCGGCGGGGCCGCTGATCGAGCGGCGCGGCATCACGCTCGTAGGGCTCTCGCTCACGAACCTCGAGGACAACCCGGCGAGCCAGCTGGCACTTCCGCTCGATGCCCAGGCCGCGCTCGACGCGACGCTCGACCTGCTGCGCGACCGCTACGGGGCGACGGCCATCACGCGGGCGGTCCTGGTCGGCCGCGACCCCGGGGTGGCGATGCCCGTGCTGCCGGACTGAGCGATGCCTGGGGATACTTCCCGCCATGCGAGCCATCCAGATCGTCAACCTGAACGGGCCGGACGAGGCCCTCGAGCTGTCCGACATCCCGGAGCCCGGCCCCGACCACTTCCTCACCGGTCAGCCCGGCGTCGTTGTGGACGTCCACTCGGCGGGTGTCTCGTTTCCGGAGGTGCTCCAGACGCGCGGGGAGTACCAGTTCAAGCCGCCGCTGCCGTTCGTTCCCGGCAGTGAGGTCGGCGGCGTCGTCCGCACGGC
Organism: Thermoleophilaceae bacterium; assembly: GCA_035553855.1. Classification (GTDB taxonomy): domain Bacteria; phylum Actinomycetota; class Thermoleophilia; order Solirubrobacterales; family Thermoleophilaceae; genus JBBDYQ01. The sequence goes on from DATMJO010000122.1 coordinate 10,892, forward strand.
GCCGGAGGGCTCGGGCCTCGCCGAGGGCGACCGCGTCGCCGCCTTCTGCATGCTCGGCGGCTTCGCCGAGACGGCCGTGGCGCCCACGCACATGACCTTCAAGCTGCCCGAAACGCTGGACTACGCCCAGGGCGCGGCGCTCGTCCTCAACTACCACACGGCGTACTTCTGCCTGAAGCTGCGCGGGCGTCTCGCCGGGGGCGAGACCGTGCTCGTCCACGGCGCGGCCGGGGGCGTCGGCACGGCCTCGATCCAGGTGGCGAACGGCCTCGGGGCGCGCGCGATCGCCGTCGTCTCGACCGACGAGAAGGAGCGCGTGGCGCGCGAGGCGGGCGCGGCCGAGGTCGTGCGCTCGGAGGGCCCCTGGAAGGACCAGGTGAAGGAGATGGGCGGCGCCGACGTGGTGCTCGACCCCGTCGGCGGGGACCGCTTCACCGACAGCCTGCGCTCGCTGCGCGAGGGCGGCCGCCTCGTCGTCGTCGGCTTCACCGGCGGCTCGATCCCCGAGGTGAAGGTCAACCGCCTGCTCCTGGGCAACACCGAGGTGGTCGGCGCGGGTTGGGGCGCGTACGTGATGGCGAAGCCGGAGGTGACGGTCCAGATCGGCGTCGAGATCGAGAAGCTGATCGAGAGCGGGGTGGTGCGCCCGATCGTCGGCGAGCACTTCCCGCTCGAGCGGACGGCCGACGCGCTGAACGCGATCGACGGCCGGACGGCGACCGGCAAGATCGTTCTGGATGTCCGCGCGGGCTAGGTCGCACGGCTAATACGCTGTCGAGAGCCCGTTCTGGCCGTAAGATGCGCGCAGGGGGCTGAATGGCGGCAGCAGCGAGGCTAAAGCGCGATGTTCCCGACCCCGGGGACCGCCTCAGGGGCTGGATCGTCCGCGCCCTGCCCCAGGGCCGCGGGCTGCCGGCGGGCGCGTGGGAGCGCCGCCACCGCGGCCTGCTGGCGATCCTCTGGATCCACGTCGCCTTCGTGCCCCTGTTCGGGATCACGATGGGCTACGGGGTCGGCCACTCGGCACTCGAGGGGATGCTGCTGATGGCGGCCGCGCTCGCGGCCCACAGTGGCCGCCTCGGGCGGCGGATGCGATCGACGCTCTGCTCGGTCGGGCTGCTGACGGCCTCGGGGCTGCTCGTCCACTTCTCCGGCGGCTTCATCGAATTCCACTTCCACTTCTTCGTGATGATCGCGCTGCTGTCCCTGTACGTGGACTGGGTGCCGTTCACCGTCGCGGTCGCCTACGTGGCCGCGCACCACGGGGTGATCGGCGTGCTCGATCCGGAGGCCGTCTACAACCATCCCGACGCGATCGCGCAACCCTGGACGTGGGCCGCCATCCACGCGGCGTTCGTGCTCGCCGCGGGCGCGGCGAACGTGTTCACCTGGCGCATCAGCGAGGAGGAGGCCCTTCGCCGCGAGAACGTCGAACGGGTGACGGAGGCCGCGCTCGCGAAGCTGCCGCTGGACGATCTTCTCAGCGAGTTGCTGCGCCGGGTCAGCGAGACCGTCGGCGCCGAGCTGGCGAGCCTGTGGCTCACGGGGCCGGACGGCCTGAAGCTCCGCGCCGTCCACGGCGCCGAGGTGCCCGGGGCACCGCCCTGCCTGTCGCTCGAACGCGGGTTGCATGCGGAGGTGGTGGCGCGGGCCGAGCCGGTCGCGGTCGCCGAAGTCGAGCCGGGGGAGCTCGAGAGCGAGCTGCACCGCGCCGCCGGGGCGCGGGCCCTGGCCGGCGCGCCGCTCATGGTGGAGGGCGGCCTCGTCGGGGTGCTCGACGTGGCGAGCCGGCGTCCGCGGCGCTTCAGCGAGACCGACCTCGGGCTGCTCCAGCTCGTCGCGGACCGGATCGGGCCCGCCATCGACAGGGCGCGCCTCTACGAGGAGGAGCACCGCATCGCGTCCACCCTCCAGCGCAGCCTGCTCCCTAAGCGGTTGCCCGTGGTCCACGGCGTCGACCTCGCGGCGCGCTACCTGCCGGCGGGGGACGCGGTCGCGGTGGGAGGCGACTGGTATGACGCGATCGAGCTCGGCTCCGGCCGCCTGGCCGTCGTGATGGGCGATGTCGCGGGACACGGCACCGAGGCGGCATCGCTCATGGGTCAGCTGCGGACCGCCGCGCGGGCCTACGCCACGGAGGGCCACTCGCCGGCGACCGTCGCCACCCGCCTCAACTCGCTGCTCGCGGGTCTGGAGGACGGGAGCATGGCCACGCTCCTCTACCTGGAGCTCGACGTCCCCTCGGGCCGCGCCACGCTGGTCAGCGCGGGCCACCCGCCACCGCTCGTGCGGCGGCGCGGTGGCGCGGTCGAATATCTCGAGACCAAGCCGGCGGCGCCGCTCGGCGCGCGCGCCCACACCGTGTATGCGGAGCACGCCCTCGAGATCGGGGCGGGCTCCACGATCGTGCTCTACACGGACGGGCTGGTGGAGCGTCCGGGCGAGTCGCTCGACGACGGCCTCGACGCGCTCATGTCGCGCTTCGGCAGCGCTGTGCTGACGACGGCGGAGGCGACCTGCCGTGATGTGCTCGGGCCCGGTGAGGGTCCACTGCGCGATGACGTCGCCGTCCTGGTCGTCCACCTCGTGGACGTTCCCGGCCGCTCGCTGAGGGGGGAGTACCCGAGCGAGGTGACCGCGGTGTCGTCGGCCCGGCGCGACCTCGAGCGGTTCCTGCGCACGGCGGGGGTGCCGGAGATGGAGCTTCAGGACCTCCTGCTCGGCTGCGCCGAGGCGTGCTCGAACGCGGTCCAGCACGCCTACGGCCCGGAGGGCGGGAGGTTCCGGATCGCCGCGGAGATCGAGGCGGGCATCGTGCGTGTCACGGTGAGCGATGACGGCACCTGGCGCCGCTTCAACGAGGCCTCGGGCGGCGGTCGCGGCCTCCCGATCATGAACGCCATCGTCGATGACGTGGACGTCAGGCGCACCCCGCAGGGGACGCGGGTGACCCTGCGGAAGCTCGTCGGGGAGGCGAGCGATGATCGCGCCGCTTGAGGTCGAGACGCGCGAGGACATGGTGATCGTGCGCGCCGCCGGCGAGATCGACATCGCGACGGCCGGCCAGTTGCGTGATGGCTGCTTCGCGGCGGTGACGAACGACTCGCTCGGCCTCGTGCTCGACCTCAGTCGCGTCAGCTTCCTCGACAGCTCCGGCGTCCGCGCCCTGTTCGTCATCGCCGAGCGTCTCGACGAGCACCGCCAGCACCTCGCCCTGGTGGTCCCTGACACCTCGCACATCAGGCGGGTCCTCGGGATCGTGAACATCGAGGGCAGCGCTTCGGTGCACGACACGATCGAGGACGCCGGCGCGCGGCTGCGCGACGGCATCGGCCGCGGCGCCGCACGCTAAACGCAGGGCGGACGCCGGCGTGCCCGCGGTGTTCGAGAACGAGACACCGTCGGGACTCGCGCGCGCCGAGGTGAGGCGCGCCTCCGAGCCGCGGGGGGATGCCGGCAGCCGGGCCGGGCCGCGAGGTCGTGGTCGTGAGGGGCAACCACAGCCTGCGCGGCGACCTCGAGGCGGTGCGGTCGGCGGTCGCGGCGTGGCTTCGGGAGTTGGCGCTCTAACGGCGGGCGGTCCAGCACGCCCCTGGAGGCGATACTGGGAGCATCGTGTCGTCGGAGAACCTGGACATCGTTCGCCGCTGTGTGACCGCGCGCGACTCGTCCGGCTACGCGGCGGTGGCGAGGTTCATCCACCCTGACGTGGTCGTGGATCTCACCGCACGACCGGACGGGCGCATCTTCCGTGGCCGAGCCGAGGCAGCGCGGGCATTGCAGTCGTGGATAGGGCAATGGGAGGAATACAGCTACGAGGCGGAGCGGTTCATCGACGCGGGCGAGCACATCATCGTCTTCTTCCGCGAGCACGGACGGGGCAGGGAGAGCGGCGTCACGAGCGAGATCGTCGGCGCAACGGTCTGGACGGTCGCCGCCGGCAAGGTCATCGCCACGAAGACCTACACGAACCGCCGGGAGGCGTTGGACGCGGTAGGCCTGCGCGAGTAGGCGAGGCCTGATCAAGACCCGGCGGCTTCGAGCGCGTCGGCCTCGTCGTAGTACATGCGCGCCCGCACGACCCTGTCGTGGCGGACGGTCCAGAGCTGGAAGATCTGGCGCTCGACCGTCACGCCGCTGCCCTTGCCCCGGCCGTGATGGCACGTCCTCGCCAGGACATGCTCGCCGAGGTCGGTCAGCTCCTGGACCTCGACGCGGTAGTCGTCCCATACACCGGTCCAGCTCGCGAAGGCCCTGGCCACGCCCTCGTGACCGAAGTACGTCCCTCCACCGGGCTCCCCCTCCGGTTGCGAGAACTCGATCTCGGGGTCAAGCAGGGAGAGGCTCAGCTCCAGATCGCCGCGAGCGTATGCGTCGTACATGAGCCGGATCGTCTCGACGTTGTCCTGCGACACCGCCGCCCGCTCCCTCAGGCTCCCGGTTTCACGGGCGTACACGGCCGCTACGTGGCATGCCGTGCAGTATCGCGCTAGCCCGAAGGGAACGGCTCGCCGCGGAGCGGATCGCCGCCGGCGGCGCGGCTCTCGTTGTCGCGGAAGCGCGGCTCGTAGTGGGCGAAGAACACCTTGCCGACCAGCTCCCGCCGGCTGCGGACTCCGCTCTTCTCGAAGATCTTCTTCAAATGCTCCTGGACCGTGTGCGGGGAGACGACGAGGCGCTCGGCGATCTGGGCGGTCGAGTCGCCCCGAAGGACCAGCCTGGCGACGTCCTGCTCGCGCTCCGTGAGGCCATAGGCCGACATCAGAAGCGGAGTGATGCGCGCCGGATGCGCCGGCTCGATGATCACCGCGGCGCGCCGCGTGCCCGAGGTGACGAGCGAGGTGCCGTGCAGGACGACCCAGGTGCCTGAGCGCGAGAGCACGCGGGCGAGCGCGACCTCCCCCGGATCGTCGCGGCCTTCCGCCGTCCGTAGCGCGCGGGCGGCCACCGTGTGCACGGCCGTCGGCAGCCGACCGGCATCCATGTCTCCGTCGGGGAGATCCGAGAGCCAGCGCTCGACTCCCGGCGTCGTCGACTCCACCTCCCCACCTGCTGAGAGGACCACCAGCCCCGGCGAGTCGGGCCACTGTGGGTCGCGGGACTCGCCGACCAGGAGCCCGCAGCGCGCGCCGCTCGCGAGATCGGGGCCGATCGCCTGCAGGAACGCCTTCTCCTCGCTGTCGAACAGCGGCTCGCCCGGCGCGCGATAGAGACCGACGGCTCCCCAAGCGGCGCCGCCCGTCCGGAGCGCCGCGATCAGCTCCTGGTCGCCGCCCATGGACATGTTCATGTGCCACGTCGGGCTCGAGGACGGGTCGCCTCCGGTCGCCTCATGCAGCGTCGAGACCCCGGCCTTTGAGCGGGCGACGTCCGAGATCTGGTTGACGTCGTCGCCGTAGTACTCGTGCTGGAGCATCTCGGGCGGAAATTCGGGGAGCCCATCGTGGTAGTGGCTCGTGATCAGCAAGGAAGCCGGGTCGAGCGTGTACCAGCAGGGCCTGTCGTAGTGGGGGATCGCCACCTCGAGCACCTCGGTGCACTCCCGCCAGAACGTCACGAGGTCGTACCCGCGCTTCGCGATATCGGCGATACGGTCCAGAGCCCGCTCTTTCGCCAGGGCCGCCACAAATGCAGCATAGGTCGGCGCGACGCGCGGGGAAACACCAGATTTCTGGGATAGGCAGAGCCGCAGCGGCGGCGTAGCGTGGCTCACATGACGTCAGGAGCGCGCACCCCGGAGGAACTCGACACGCTCTTCGAGGACGCGCTCGTGCTGCGTGACCCGGGCGCTGTGGCCTCGCTGTTCGATGCGCGGGCCCTGCTCGTCGCGGGCGGCGGCGCCGGAGAGTTGCGTGGGAGCGAGGAGATCCAGCTGCGGGCGGCGGACCTCTGGTCGGGCGGCCTCACCTACATGGCCGGCGCGCAGCGCGTCGTCCAGGCGAACGACCTCGCGCTCGTCTTCGCAACGCAGGGAACGAGCGTCGCACGCCGGGGTGCTGACGGTGCCTGGCGCTATGCGATCGCGCTGATGGCGATCGACCAACGAGAGAGGGAGATGCAATGAACGAACAGGTCACAGCGCCGCTCGAGCCGCTCCTGGTTCGAAACGACGAGGGAGACGCACGTTGGTGGTTCGAGGGTCTCGCGGTGATCCGCGCGACCTCGGCCGACACCGGCGGGCAGATGACCATCGTCGAGATGACGGAGCCACCCGGGGTCGAGGCGCCGCTGCACGTCCACCGCCGCGAGGACGAGGCGTTCTACGTCCTCGAGGGCTCGGCCACGCTCCAGATCGGCGACGAGACGTTCGAGGCAGGGCCCGGCGACTACGCGTTCGGCCCGCGCGGCATCCCCCACCGCTACACGGTCGGCCCCGACGGCTGCCGCATGCTGTTCATCTGCACGCCGGGCGGTTTCGAGAAGCTCGTCAGCGAGATGAGCGAGCCGGCCGAGCGCCGCACGCTCCCGCCGCCCTCCGAGGAGGAGCCGGACTGGGAGCACGTCGCCGCGATCGCGAAGGCGAACGAATGCGAGCTACTCGCCTGAGGCGAGCCGTGGGAGGATGGATTCCCGACGGGGAGGGGCATCACGTGCCGACACTTCACATCGAACACCCGATCACGGACCTGTCGACCTGGCTCGGGGCGTTCTCGCGCTTCGAGGAGGCCCGCAGGAAGGCCGGCGTGCGCGCCCACCGGGTCCGTCAGCCGGTCGACGACGACAAGTACATCTGCGTCGACCTCGACTTCGACAGCGTCGAGGAAGCAGCGGCATTCCAGAAGTTCCTGGAGACGAATGTCTGGTCCTCGAGAGATGCCTCGCCGGGGCTCGCCGGAGACCCTCGCGCTCGCGTGCTCACGGACGTCGACACGGGATAGGCCACACCGTGTGCTATCCGGGTCCCCGTGGCACCACCGATACCGCGACCCGGCAGCATCGGCCTCGAGGTTCAACCTGCTGACGCGGGGACCTCCCGGAAAGACTCGGCCGGATCAGGTCCGAGATTCGGACTCTTGCCAACGAGACCGTTCCAGTCGGCTCCGGGCCGAGGCGTGTTCGGAGGCCCTCGTCTCGTGAGCGCGGCTTCTGCTTCGAGTCGGGCAGACTGCCGCGCCTGGTGGACGATGGGAACCGGAACAAGATGGAAGCGCGCGAGGATGACCTCGGCTCGCTCTTCGGCCGCTTCCTGAGGTTCGGTTGCCTCGCTTGGGGCGGGCCGGCTGCGCAGATCGCGATGATCTCGAAGGAGTGCGTCGACGAGGAGCGCTGGGTCTCTCAGGAGACGTTCAAGAATACCCTCGCCGTCTACCAGGTCCTCCCCGGGCCGGAGGCGCACGAGTTGTGCGTCTACTTCGGCCGTGTCCGCGGAGGCAAGATGGGCGGCTTCGTCGCGGGCCTCGGGTTCATGCTGCCGGGCTTCCTGCTCATGCTTGCGCTGTCGGTCCTCTACGTCGAGGTCGGCCTCGACGAGCGGTTCGAGGAGCTCTTCTACGGGCTGAAAGCGGCGGTGGGGGCCCTGGTGGCGATGGCGATCGTGCGGCTCGGGCGCAAGTTCATCAGCGACGTGCCTCTGGCAATCATCGCCGTGGCGGCATTAGCGCTCACCGTCGGCGCCGGTCTGAGCTTCGTCCTGGTATTGCTCGCCTCGGGGTTGGCTTACGAGCTCTGGACGAGCGCGGGGAAGAGGGGTGGTGCGGCCGCGTCGTTCTCGCTCGGCCCTGTGATGTCGATCGGGATGCTGGTAGGCGCGGTGACGGTGTCGCTGACCGCCGAGATCCTGCTCGAGGGGCTGAAGGCCGGCCTGGTGACCTTCGGCGGCGCGTACACGGTCGTGCCGTTCCTTCACGACAGCGCGGTCGACGGCCAGCATTGGCTGACGGAGAGCGAGTTCCTCGACGGCATCGCGCTCGGCGGAGTCTTGCCGGCGCCGATGATCATCTTTTCGACGTTCGTCGGCTATCAGGCCGGCGGGCTCG
>DATMJO010000123.1:0-69660 GCA_035553855.1 Thermoleophilaceae bacterium
TCGTCTGCATCACCGAGGGCATCCCGGCGCACGACGAGCTGCGCGTCTACAACCACCTCGCGCGCAACCCGAAGGTGCGCCTGATCGGCCCGAACTGCCCGGGCGTGCTGTCGCCGGGCAAGGCGAACGTCGGGATCATCCCCGCCCACTTCTTCTCCGAGGGGAACGTCGGGCTCGTCTCGCGCTCGGGGACGCTGACCTACCAGATCGGCAATGAGCTGGCCCAGCGCGGCTTCGGCAACTCGACGATCGTCGGCATCGGCGGCGACCCGATCGTGGGCTCGTCGTTCATCGACGTGATCGCGCTCTTCGAGCAGGACCCTGAGACCGAGCTGATCGTGATGTGCGGCGAGATCGGCGGCGACGAGGAGGAACGCACCGCCGAGTACATCGCCGAGAACGTCACGAAGCCGGTCGTGGGCTACATCGCGGGCTTCACGGCGCCGCCCGGCAAGACGATGGGCCACGCCGGCGCGATCGTGTCGGGCTCGAAGGGCACGGCGCAGGCGAAGGCCGAGGCGCTCGAGGCCAAGGGTGTGCGCGTGGGCCGCAACCCGACCGAGGTCGCCGAGGTGGCGACCGAGGTCCTCGGCGCCCGCGCCTAGTGTCCTGATTCGGAAGTTCGGCTTCAGCTGCCCGAGTGGCTGGGCGTCACTGACGGTGCACGTGGGATGAGTCGATGCCGAGCATCGGCGATTCCCACGGGCGGTGTCAGGGGCGTCCAGACGCCGGGAAGCTGCGCACGAAATGACGAATCAGGACACTAGCCCGCTTCGAGCAGCCCGGCGACGGGCACCCGCAGCACGCTCTCCCCGCTGTGGTTGCCGTTCCCGTCGGACGGCTCGCGCGAGATGTCCACGAACTCGTAGTCGGACGGGTCGGCGGGCAGCGGCAGGTCGAGGTCGGCGCTCGGGCCGCGGAAGCTCCTGACCGGGATCGCCTCCGCCACGGAGTCGTACAGCCAGACCTCGTAGCGCCCGGGGCCCAGGCGCGAGGCCTCGATGGCCAGCCGCACGGAGTCGCCCTCCCCGTCCAGGCGGGCCGTCGCCGTGGCCCGGATGCCTGCGGAGACCCGCTCCATGTCCACGCCCGGGACGGGCGCCTCCTCGCCGGTGGTGGTCGCGCCGGTCCCGCCCGCCGGGGCGGTCTCGGTCTTCGCGGCGGTCGTGCTCGGGGCGGCGCGGGTCGCGGTGGGCTCGGAGTCGTCCTCGCCGAAGATCACGAAAAGCGTGACGAGCGCCGCCGCGACCCCGAAAGCGAGCAGGACCGCGCCCGCCCGCCGGCCCCTGCCGCCCGCGGGAGCTCCGCCCGGATGCCACGTCTCGGGGGGCAGGGCGCCCAGCGCCTCGGCGATCTCCTCGCCGGAGCCCGGTCCCGCGAGGCCGAGGCGCGAGGCCAGCGCGGCGAGCACGGAGGCCCGGCGAGACGCCACCTGGGCGGCCTCGATCTTGAGCAGGCCCGCGATCATCTCGTCGCCGACGCCGCGTCTCACCGACAGGTCGAGCAGGGCGCGCGTGCCGGGGTCGAGATCGCCGATCGCGGCGGCGAGTTGGTCCGCCCTCGGCCCGGCTAGCATGCCTCGGCCATGCTCGCGGGGCGAACAATGAGGTTTCCGATCGCGTGCGTCATGGCGGCGGGGGTGATGCTACTCGTGGGTGGAGCGTCCACCGCAGCCGCCGCCTCGCAGGTCCGCTTCGTGAACGCGGTCCCCGGCGCGGGCCCGGTCGACGTCTCGGCGGGCAGCCGCCAGGTCGTGAGCGCGCTGGCCTTCGGACGCGCGTCCGGGTATGTCTCGGTCTCGTCGCGCTCGGTCCGGATAGCCGTCGGCGATCGGCGCGATCCCGTCGCGAGCGGCACCCAGCGCTTCCGTGACGGCCGCCGCTACACCGTGATCGCGACCGCCAACAGCGACACCGAGCTCGTCACGGTCCAGGACGGCGCGCCCGCCGCAGGCCTGGCGCGACTGCGCGTGGTTCAGGCCGCCGACGAGCTCGGCAACCCGGACGTCTTCGTGGGCCGCAGACAGGTGGCATCGGGGCTCGAATACCGCGCCATCGTCGCCTACCGCCAGATCGAGCCGGGCACCTACCGCATCGAGGCGCGCCGCTCCGACGGCGGCGGGGACCCGCTGGTGACCGCCGACGGTGTCAACCTGGCCGCGGGCACGGCGAACACCGCGATCCTGCTCGGCACGAGCGGTGAGCGCGCGCAGATCCTCGTCCTGTCCGACGGCGCCTTCACGCCCGCAGGCGCGCCCGCCACGGGCCTCGGCGGGGTGGCGGGCGGGCCCTCCGCCTGGCTGCTGGTCCTCCTCTCCGCGCTGGCGGGCGGCATGCTCGCCGGCGGCGCCTACCGGCTCGCCTCGGGCGCGCCGTCCCGCCGCGTCCGCGGTGGCTGACGGGCGCCGGACACCGCCACCGGTCCCGAGCCACGCGCCCGGCAGGCGGCCACGCCGCGCCGCGGCCGGTCTCACAGCGGCCGTCGTCACCGGCGCGCTCGCGGCCGGAGCGGGCGCCGCGCTGGTGGTCTCCCCGTGGGAGGGCGAGGCCCGGCCGGCGGGCTCGGCGCCGGCCCTCGCGCGCCTCGCCGACCTCGTGCCCGCGGCTGCGATTCCATCGAACCCGGGGCCGCTGCGACCGGTCATCGCCGCCCCGGGGCGCGCGGGCTTCGAGCCTCCGGCGCTCGAGTCGCTCGACGGCGGCATCCGTCCCGCCGAGCCGGCGCGCATCTCGATCCCCGCGGCGAACGTGGACGCCACGATCGAGCCCGTCCGCGCCACCCGGCGGGGCATCGAGGTGCCGGATGTCGGCCGCGCCGGCTGGCTCGACGCGGGCCCTCGCCCGGGCGAGGCCGGGCGCTCGGTCGTGATCGGCCACCTCGACAGCGGGACCGGCCCGGGCATCTTCGCCCGGCTGCCGCGCGTCCCGGCCGGCACGCGCATCGACGTGACCGACCGCCGCGGCGAGGTCCACTCCTACCGCGTGGTGGGCGCCGCGGAGGTCGACAAGCGGGACTTCCCGAACGAGTCCGTCTACGGGGCGTCGGCCAACCCCGTCCTCGTGCTGATCACCTGCGGCGGCCCCTACGAGGAGGGGCGCGGCTACCGCGACAACGTGCTGGTCTACGCACGGGGCGCCTGACGGCCCGCTCGCCCCGCTCGGTATCGTGGCCGCGATGAGCACGATCACCTTCGCCCGCGGCGCCCCGTCCCTCGACATCATCGCCGTCGAGGACCTGCGCGCCGCCGCCGATCGAGCCTTCTCGAACGACCCCGCGGGGACGTTCGCCTACGGCACCTCGCTCGGCTACCCGGGCCTCGTGCAGTGGATCGCCGACAAGCACGGCGTCGGCGCTGACAACGTGGTGGCCACGAACGGCTCGATGCAGGCCGATGCATTCCTGTTCCAGCTGGTCGTGGAGGCCGGCGACGTCGTCGTCGTCGAGGCCCCGAGCTACGACCGCACGCTGCTCGCCCTGCGCGAGCTCGGCGCGGAGCTGCTCGCGATCCCGCTGGAGACCGACGGCATCGACGTCGACGCGCTCGCCGAGGCCCTCGCTGCGGGAGCCCGGCCGAAGCTCGCGCACATCATCCCCAACTTCCAGAACCCGGCCGGCTACACGCTGTCGGAGCCCAAGCGGCGGCGCCTGCTGGAGCTCGCCGCCGAGTACGACTTCCTGATCTTCGAGGACGACCCCTACGTGGAGCTCCGCTTCGAGGGCGAGACGCTGCCGACGATGCTGTCGATGGACGGCTCGGACCGGGTCGTGTACGCCTCGTCGTTCTCGAAGACCGTCTGCCCCGGAATCCGGGTGGGCTACCTCGCGGGACCGATCGAGACGATCGCCGCGATCCGCCGGATGGCGACCGGCACCTACATCTCGCCGAGCATGGTCTCGCAGTCGATCGTCGCCGAGTTCTGCCGCTCCGGAGCGATCGAGCGCTCCATCGAGACGGTCAAGGCGGCGCTCTCCGAGCGGCTCGGCACCCTCACCGCCGCACTCGCGCGCGAGCTTCCCGAGGCGCGCTTCGTCGCGCCGCAGGGCGGCTACTTCCTCTGGATCGAGCTTCCCGAGGGCGCCGATGTCGCCGCGCTCGAGGCCGCGGCGAAGGAGCAGGGCGTGATCTTCGTGAAGGGGACCGACTTCCTGCTGGAGGGTGGCGAGAACACGCTCAGGCTCGCCTACTCGGGCGTCACGCCGGCCGAGATCGACGACGGTGTCGGCCGCCTCGCCGCCGCCTATCGGAGCGTAGCCGCCGCGGCGTGAGGCTCGACCTGAGCCGGCCGCGGGAAGTCGGCGCGATCCTGTCGGACGCCTTCGGCCTCTACTTCCGTCACTTCCGCACGTTCGTGGCCCTCTCGGCCGCGGTCGTGGTCCCGGCCGAGATCGCCGTTTCGGGCATCGGCCTGGAGCAGATCAGCGCGAGCTACGACTCGACGCCGGGCGCGCGCGAGGTGATCGCCCCGGTCCTGGTGAGCCTCCTCGTCGTGACGCCCCTGGTGGCGGCCATGACGATCCACGCCCTGCTCGAGGCGGCGGAGGGGACGAAGCCTGCCGCGAAGCGCGCGATCGCCGCGGGCTTCGATGCCTTCACGAACGTCTTCATGGTCGTCGTGCTGGCCGTCCTCGCGGTCTTCGGGGCCGCCTTCCCCGGGGCGGTGCTCGGGGCGATCAGCGTCCCGATCGGCGCGGTCGCGGCCGTCGCCGGCGTCGCATACGTCGGGGTCCGGCTCTACTTCGTCGTCCAGTGCGCGGTCATCGAGCGCCATCGCGGGATCGCCGCGCTGCGCCGCAGCTGGGAGCTGAGCGAGCGGTCGTGGTGGCGCATCCTGGGGATAGGGCTGCTGGTGGGGCTCGCCGCGATCCTTCCGGCCCAGCTGATCGCCACGCCGTTCGAGGCGGTGGCGTCGTCCTCGGACCGGGCCGTCTTCTCGCTCGCCGGGTCGATCGTGGCCCAGACCCTCTCGGCCCCCCTGCTCGTGATCGGCGCGACGCTCCTCTACTTCGACATCGGCGTCCGCCGCGCGGGCCACGCGCCGCCGCCGATCGCCCCGCCTCCCCCCGGTGGGACGCCGCCTCCGCCCGGTGGGACGCCGCCTCCGCCCGGCTACGAGGAGCCACCCGCGCGTGGAGACGACCCGCCGCCTCCGCCTCCGCCGATCGCGCCGCCGGACCCGCCGGGGCTGCCGCCGCGCGACTAGTGCCCGCGGGCGGCGGACGCTGCCTGCGACTTGCGCTTGACGAGGCGCCGGAACGACCCGGCGGTCTTGCGGAAGCCGGACTCGACCTGGCGGTCGAGCCCCGCGCTCGCGATCAGCGAGCCGAGCGGCCCGAACGCCGGGCTATCGATCGCTCACTTGCCATAGCGGTCCTTTCCGAGGACGAGTTGCTCGGGCAGCGCGACACGCGGCGGCGGCGACGGGTCGGCGACGACGGAGACCGTCTCGGCGACGCTGCGGGTGACGACGTGGCGGCGGCCGTTCGCCTCGAGCGCGACCTCTTCCTCGCCGGAGGCGGCGAGCTTGCCCTCGAGACCTGGCGTGAGGCCGGCCTCCATCAGGTAGTGGAGGAGGTCCTCGGCCTCGTTCTCGAAGCGGAGGACGCGGACGTCGGCGCCCTCGGCGACGTCCGCGAGCGGGACGCCCTCCTCGCGGTTTCCCGGATGGATCGGATGGCCGTGCGGGCAGGTCGCGGCATCGCCGATCGCGCGCATCATGCGGTCCTCGACGACGGGCGACATCCAGTGCTCGAGCCGCTCGGCCTCCTCGTGCACCTGGTCCCAGGGTATGTCGAAGACATCGGTGAGGAAGCGCTCGATCAGGCGGTGCCGGCGGACGATCGAGGCCGCCTGCTCGGCGCCGGACTCGGTGAACTCGAGGCCGCGATCCTCGCTCCGGCTGACGTAGCCGTCGGACTCGAGGCGGCCGAGCATCTCGTGGACGGTGGGCGCCGAGAGCTGCATGGCGCGGGCGATGTTCGCGCCGGTCATCGGCAGGCCCGCCTCCTGGAGCCAGTACATGGTCTGGAGGTACTCCTCCTCCGCCAAGGTCGCGTGTTCCTCGGACACGAGCATCATCCTATTGGCGCCCGCGCGGCCATGGAGCTCGGCTGCCGCCCTGCCTGCGGCCGGCGGGTGCGACGGAGCCCAGGCGGTCAGCGTTGTCTGCGCGCCGAGGCCCCGTCCGGGCCTGCGCCGTACGATCCCGCCCTGATGGAGATCGGGGCGGGAACGCGCGTGCTCGTGACGGGCGCCGGCCGGGGCATCGGCCGCGCGGCGGCGAGCGCCTTCGCCGGGCGCGGCTGCGTGCTCGGCCTCGTCGCGCGCTCGGCCGAGGAGCTTGAAGCCGTGGCCGCCGGCCTGCCGGGCGAGGGCCATGAGGCGATCCCCGCCGATGTCTCCGACCGGGACGTGGTCGCCAACGCGGGTGCGGCCGACTACCACCCGTTCCAGGGTATGGACCTCGACATGGAGCTCTCGACCACGCTCCACGACCACGAGAAGCCGACGATGCCCGGCTGGTACGACCCGCGTAACTCACGGGACGCGGAGCCGATCGGGGCGGTCGTGGTCCGGGCGGTCGAGCGCGACGAGCGCGATGTCCACTTCCCGCCAAACGTCGCCGCGCTGCGCACCGCGCCGCGGCTGGCCGACTTCCTGATCCGTCGCGCCCGCGGCGCCGCGGCGGCTCCGCGCCGCGGATGAGCCTGCCGCTCGAGCCGCCCGTCAAGCCTCAGCTCGCAAAGGGGGCGAAGGACCTCCCCGAGGGCGAGGGCTGGCGCTACGAGCCGAAGTGGGACGGCTTCCGCACGCTCGTGTTCCGCGACGGGCCGGACATCCACCTGCAGAGCCGCAACGGCCGGCCGATGAACCGCTACTTCCCCGATGTGGTTGCGCAGGTCGAGGCCTATGACGCGCCGCCGGTGGTGCTCGACGGCGAGATCGTGGTCGAGGTGGACGGCGTCCAGGAGTTCGACCTGCTGAGCCAGAGGATCCACCCGGCCGCGTCGCGCGTGGAGCGCCTGGCGGCGGAGACGCCCGCATGGTTCGTGGCGTTCGACCTGCTCGCCGAGGGCTCGGAGGGGCTCCTCGGCCTGCCCTACGACGAGCGCCGCGCCCGGCTGGCGGCGGTCGTGGCCGACCCCATCCGGCTCACGCCGATGACCGCGGACCTCGGGGCGGCGCGGACGTTCCTCACGGGTCACTCGGAGGGCGCGATCGCGAAGGAGGGCGACGCCCCCTATCGGCCCGGCGAGCGGTCCGGGATGCTCAAGATCAAGAGGGTGCGGACGATCGACTGCGTCGTCGTCGCGTTCCGCTTCGGCAAGGACGAGGGGACGGTGGGCTCCTTGATCCTCGGTCTCCACGACGACGAGGGGGAACTGCGGGTCGTCGGCCACACATCGGGCTTCACCGCCAGGCAGAAGCGCGAGCTGCTCGCGATGCTCGAGCCCTACCGCACCGGCGAGCGCGGCTCCGGCGGCCCGAGCCGCTGGAAGTCGGACGAGGACCTCCAGTGGGAGGGACTGCGGCCGGAGCTCGTCTGCGAGGTGGCCTTCGACCACATAACCGGGAATCGGATCAGGCATGGCGCGAAGCTGCAACGCTGGCGTGACGACAAGGATCCTCGCGACTGCCGGCTGTCGGACCTGCGCACCGCCTAGTGGCCCCGGTCCTCGTCGCGCCCGACAAGTTCAAGGGGACGCTCAGCGCCGCCGAGGTCGCGTCCGCGGTTGCCGCGGGCCTGCGGGACGGGGGCCGCGAGGCGGTCGAGCTGCCGGTCGCGGACGGGGGTGACGGAACGGCCGAGGCGCTGGTCGCGGCGCTCGGCGGGGAGTTTCGCGGCGCGCGCGTCCCGGGGCCGCTCGGCGAGGAGGTGGAGGCGCGCTTCGCACTGCTCGGCGACGGGCGCGCGGTGGTGGAGGCCGCCGCGGCGAGCGGCCTGGCGCTCGTCGCGGAGCCGAGCCCGCGCACCGCTTGGGCGGCGACCACCCGCGGCACGGGGGAGCTGATCGTCGCGGCGTGCGAGGCCGGCGTGGCCGAGGTCGTCGTCGCGTGCGGCGGGACCGCCTCGACGGACGGGGGCGCCGGTGCCCTGGAGGCTCTCGCCGAGGCGGGCCTGCGGCCGAAGCTCACGCTCGCCTGCGACGTGCGCACGCCGTGGGAGCGCGCGGCCGCCGTGTTCGGGCCGCAGAAGGGCGCCGACCGCCGGGTGCTCGGGCGGCTCGAGAAGCGCCTCGCCGCGCTGGCGGCGCAGGTGCCTCGCAATCCTCGCGGGCAGCCGCTCACCGGCTGCGGCGGCGGGCTCTCCGGCGGCCTGTGGGCGCACCTCGGGGCCACGCTCGTCCCGGGAGCGGCGCTCGTGCTCGACGCGATCGGCTTCGACGGTGCGATGCGCGCGGCCCGCTTCGTCGTGACGGGCGAGGGCCGGATCGACCCGCAGACATTGGAGGGCAAGGCGGTCGGCGAGGTGGCCACCCGCTGCCGCCAGGCCGGGGTCGGCTGCCATGCGGTCGCCGGGCAGAACGCGCTCGATTCGTTCGGGGCGCGGGTCCTCGACCTCCAGACGATCACCGAGGCCGGCACGAAGCGGCGGCTGCGGGCGGCGGGGCGGCGGCTCGCCGGACTCTGACCGAGCCGCCGCCCTTCGCCTGAGGTCAGCGCATGCCGGGCAGCGCCCGGAAGTCCTCGACCTCGGGGGTGTGCTCCCACTCGCTGTCGGTCTCGGCCAGGACCCTGCGGCCCACGGAGCCGAGCCCGACCAGGAGCACCGCCGCGCCGGCGACATCGAGCACGACGCTCGCCGTGACGCCCCCGATGGCCAGCGCCACCGTGCCGGCTGCGATGAACAGCGCGTGCCACGACTGCGCGACGTGGGCCCTCATGAGTCCCACGGCGAGCATCACCATGCCGACGGCGAAGCCGAAGGACACGATGTAGACCGGCAGCACGAAACCGGTCGTTTCGTTCAGGCGCTCGAACAGCTCGGTCGCGCCGGTGCCGACCGCCGCCGCCTGCCAGGCGACGAAGCCGACCACGGTGACCGCCGCGGTGAGGGCGAGCAGGCCGAGCATCGCCAGGCCTCCGCCGAGATGGCCCCAGGCCACCTCGCGCTCGCGGAGCATGTGCATGAGGCCGAGCACGGCGGGCACCATCAGCACGACGCCCATCAGGATCATCAGGTGGGCGATGTACCAGGCGTCCGGGTTCGCGGCGGCCTGCGCGATCAGCGCGGCCTCCTCGGTGTGCCGGCCCGGGTGGACGATCGCGCCGGCGAGCAGGAGCATCGGCGCCGCGATCATGCAGAACCCCGCCACTGTCTTCCTGAAGTGGTGGGCATTCGAGAATTCGAACATCGAGACCCTCCTTCTGGGTTCGATCAGGTCCGTTGCATGGGATACCCCTTCTCGTGCGGATCGTTACTAGCTGCAAGGCGGGTTGCGATCTCTCGAAGCGTCATGCGGACGTGGCCCGGCTCGAACGCGACCTGCGCGTGCGTGAAGCGGAGGCAGACGAGGCCCGCGGCGGTGTGGGCCTGGTCGCGCAGGCGATCCCGCGCCTGCTGGGCGGGCGTGCGGTGATAGGTGAGCCCGTCGGTCTCCACGACCAGCCCGAGGTCGCGCCAGAGGAAGTCCACGCGAAAGCCGTTGACGCGCTGCCCTGTCTCCGGCGCCGCGAGGCCCGCCCGGCGGGCGATGCGCAGGAAGCGACGCTCGAGGTCGGAGTCGGTGAGGCGAAACGCGTGGCGATCGAGCAGCCTTCGCACAGCGCGCGCACCGGTCCTCTGCCCGAACGGCTCGATCTCGTCACGGAGGCGATCGGCGGTTACGAGGCCCAGCTTGTCGGCTTCGTTGATCGCCCCCTCGAGGGCGCGGCCACGCAGCCCGGCGCCCGCCAGGTCGACGATCGTCGCGGCGGGCGTCGTCACGGGGATCCCCAGCCGCTCGGTCGTCTCGTAGCGCGTCCGGACCCGCCGGCGGTGGATCACGACTCCGCCGGCCTGCCTCCGCGCGGCCTCGGGGACGAGCACATGGACCGTGTCGTCGCCTCCCCGGATCCCCCAGAGCGCGGCGGCGCTCCAGTGGCTGAGCACCGCGCCGGGCCCGCACGCGAGCACGGCCGCCAGCCAGCGGCCGAAGTGCGACACCTCCGGGCGACCGACCGCGTAGACGCCGCGGTGGAGCGGGTGGAGGCGCGCCGTCGCGATGCGGTGCTCGATCGCGGCCCGTGTCAGCCCGTGTTCGAGCAGCTGCCGGCGCGAGACGACGCCGTGCTGGCGGCCGACCAGCGCCCAGATCGCGGCTGCGGTCGTGCCGTCAGGGGTCGTGCGGAGGGTTGTACCGGCCATGACATGTAGAAGGCTCCGCGATCCGGACCTCGCCCCCCTCCGCGCCCCACGTGCAAGTCGCTCGCAGCGGCGCCCGCGCCCGGAAGGCGCCATCTCCGCTCAGCTTGCGGAGGGTTGTTACCGGCGATAGCCGGTAAAAGGCTCCGCAACTCGAGATTCGGCGCGCGGCCCCGCGCGGCTCGGCTAGGCGCGGCTCGGCGCGCCTGCCGCGCCTAGCGCGCTTCCGCCAGGGAGGTGATCACGGCCTCGTAGAAGCCCTCGCCGTTCTTCGCCTCCGTCACCCGCACGTTGGGCGGGAGGCCGGCTGCGATCGAGGGGTCCTTCTCGACCGCGTTCGCCACCAGGAAGAAGGAGCCGACGACGGCGGCCACGCCCAGGTCCTCGCGGGAGTCGCCCACGGCGACGCACTCCTCGGGCGCGAGGCCGCGGGCGCGCATGTGGGCCGCGACGGCGGCCGCCTTCGAGACCCGGGCCGGCAGCAGGTGGTAGGAGTGCGGCGGCCCGTCGAGACCGGGGAGGGAGTCCTTCGGCGAGATCGCCCCGTTGTCCACGAGGCGGAGCGTCCCGAGCCCGGACTCCTCGAGTAGCGCGTTCGCCTCCGCGACGTCCACCAGGCCGCGCATCAGGTGCGTGACCTCCCGGTCGCGGTGAAAGGGGGCGTGTGGCTCGATCCGGCCCGCGTAACGCTCGAGCAGCAGGTCCGGCGCGCCCGACCCGGCGATCCGCGTGTGCACCGTCTCGCCGTCGCGGGGCAGCCACTCGTCGTCCATGAGCAGCGTCGCCTCGCCGTCCACGACGAGCCCGGAGCCCACCTCGAAGATGTACGACGTCTGACCCAGGAGGCGCGCGTCCTCCATCACCTGCGCGCGCCGGCGCCCCGACTTCAGCACCACCTCGACGCCGGCCCGGAAGCACGCCTCGAGCGCGCGCGCGGGCAGCAGCGTGAACCCGCCCTCGGCATCGCGGAAGAGCGACGCCCCACGCCCGAGCAGCGTCCCGTCGAGGTCGGTGTAGACGCAGCGGATCACGCGCGCGAGCGGAGCGAGGCGAACGGCGGGCGCTCCACCTGCTCGATCTCGACGAGGCGCCCGTCCGGCGTGCGATACGGCGGGAGGTCGCCCCCGGCCACGCCCTCGCGCCGCATCACGGCGGCGACGACCGCGTAGGCCATCGGCCCGAGGTCGAACAGTGGCTTGTGCGGCTGGCGGCGCTCGCCGAGGGCGGCCTCCACGAGGCCGGCGGGCCCGAGGCGGTCCCAGGCATCGAGCAGCATCCCGATCTCCACCCCGAAGCCTGTGGCGAACGGCAGCTCCTCGAGAAGTCCCCGGCGCACCGCGACCTCGCCCGCGAGCGGCTGCCGCAGCGCGGCGAGCTCGGGCCGGAACGCGGTCAGAAGGGGCCGCGCGCACAGCTCGGTGACGCGCCCGCCGTCGTCGCCCGTCCCGCCGAACGGGCGCCCGAAGCCGCCCTTCACGAACTGGACCTCGGGGTCCCGCAGCAGCGGCCCGAGCAGCCCGACCAGGAAGCGGGGCGAGAAGCCGATCGTGTCGGAGTCGAGGTAGACGACGATCTCGCCGCGGGCGACCGACAGCGCCCGCCACATCGCGTCGCCCTTGCCGAGGGGCGGGCCGAGCTCCGGCAGCAGCTGCTCCTGCGCGTGCACCTCTGCGCCGGCCGCCCGCGCGGCCTCGGCGGTGCGGTCGGCCGAGCACGAGTCGACCACCACGACCTGGTCCACGAGCCCCGGCAGCGAGCGCAGCGCGGCCACGATCTCGCCGACCGTGGCCTCCTCGTCGCGCGCGGGCAGGACGACGCTCACGTCGACGTCCCTCTGTGCGGCGAGTTCCGAGGCGTCGAACTCGTCGTGTCCGAAACGGGCGATCAAGGCCGACCTACTATGCCAAGCCCGTGCCCGTGACCCGCAGAGAGAAGACGATGCCCTGGGACGACCTGCTCGAGGGCTCCGTCGAGGGCGAGCTGGTCACGACCGTGGACGAGCCCGCCCGCCGCGGGCATCCCGCCCCCGTCCCGGACACCCTTCACCCCGCGGTGGCCTCCGCGCTCGCGGAGGCCGGAATCGACTCGCTCCACTCGCACCAGGCCGACGCCTTCGAGGCGGTCCGCCGCGGCCACGTCATCGTCACGACGGGCACCGCGAGCGGCAAGTCGCTCGCCTTCAACCTGCCGGTGCTCGACACGCTCGCGCGCGACCCGAAGGCACGGGCGCTCTACCTCTACCCGACGAAGGCGCTCGCCCAGGACCAGGCCCGCTCCCTGCACGCGCTCGGTCTGCCGTTCCTGCGCCCGGCGATCTACGACGGCGACACGCCCAAGGGCGAGCGCAAGGCCCTCCGCCAGCGCGCGAACCTCGTCATCACGAACCCCGACATGCTGCACGTCGGCGTGCTCCCGAACCACTCGCTGTGGGGCGACATGCTCGCCAACCTCGCTGCCGTCGTGGTGGACGAGGCCCACGTGTACCGGGGCGTCTTCGGCTCCCACGTCGCGAACGTGCTGCGGCGGCTGCGGCGGCTCGCGAACGCCTACGGCACCGATCCCCGCTTCATCCTCGCGAGCGCCACGATCGCCAACCCGCTGGAGCTCGGCGAGCGCCTCACCGGCCACGCGCTCGAGCTGGTCGACGGCGACGGCGCCCCCCGTCAGGAGCGGCGGATCGCGATGTGGAACCCGCCGCTCACCGACGAGGCGCTCGGCACCCGTGCCTCCGCGCTGGCCGAGGCCTCGATGCTCCTCGCCGGGCTCGTCGAGCGCGAGGTGAGGACGATCTGCTTCCTGCGCTCGCGCCGCGGTGTCGAGCTGATCCAGCGCTTCACCACCGAGCGCCTCGAGGGCGCGGGCCGGCCCGACCTCGCGGAGCGGATCGCTCCCTACCGCGCGGGCTACACGCCTCAGCAGCGCCGCGAGGTCGAGCGCCGCCTGTCGGCCGGCGAGCTGCTCGCCGTCGTCGCCACCGACGCGCTCGAGCTGGGGATCGACGTGGGCGACCTCGACGCCGCCATCTGCGTGACCTTCCCCGGGACCGTCGCGAGCCTCCGCCAGATGTGGGGGCGCGCCGGGCGCCGCGGCCCCGGCCTCGCCCTGTATGTGGCGGGCGAGGACGCGCTCGACCAGTTCTTCTGCCGCCACCCCGACGAGTTCCTGGAGCGGCCCGTCGAGTCCGCGATCCTCGACCCCGAGTCGGAGCAGATCCAGCTCGCGCACCTCGCCGCCGCCGCCTACGAGCTGCCTCTCTCCGCGGAGGACCGTCCGGTGCTGGGCGATCTGTTCGAGGAGCGCGCGCGCATGCTCGTCCGCCGCGGCGAGCTGGGCGAGCGCGACGGCCGCTTCACGCCGCGGCGAGCGGACTTCCCCGCCGGGCGCGTGTCGCTGCGCTCCGCGGGGCTCGACTCGTTCGCCGTCGCCGACGCCGAGTCGGGCGAGCTCATCGGCAGCGTCGAGCCATCGCGCGCCCATTCCACCGCCCACCCCGGCGCCGTCTACCTGCACCTCGGCCAGAGCTACGAGGTCGAGGCGCTCGACGAGACGATGCGGCGCGTCAGCGTCCGCCCCTTCCGCGGCGACTGGTACACCCAGCCTAAGAAGGAGACCGACATGTGGATCGAGCGGATCCACGCGACGCGCGAGGAGATGGGCGTCGAGCTGTCCTTCGGGACAGTGTCGGTCACCGAGCAGGTGATCGCCTACCAGCGCAAGCGCGTCTCAGACCACGAGGCGATCGGCCTGGTCGCGCTCGACCTGCCCGAGCAGCAGTTCACGACGCAGGCCCTCTGGTACACGCTCGAGGGCGGCGACGAGATCCCGCTCGAGGTGCTGCTCGGCTCCCTGCACGCGGCCGAGCACGGCCAGATCGCCGTACTGCCGCTGATCGCGATGTGCGACCGCTGGGACATCGGCGGGCTCTCGACGAACTTCCACCACCAGACCGGGCGCCCCACGATCTTCATCTACGACGGACACCCGGGCGGGATCGGCATCGCCCGCACCGGCTTCGACGCCTTCACCCGCCTCGTCTCGGACGCCTACCGCCTGATCTCCGAGTGCCCCTGCCGGGAGGGCTGCCCCTCGTGCGTTCAGTCGCCGAAGTGCGGAAACCTGAACGAGCCGCTGTCGAAGAACGGCGCGCTGGAGCTGCTGGGAACCATGCTGGCGGCCTGAACCCTCCCGCGCCCCGCACAGGTTCGGCTCCCGGACCCGTGCATTTGCGGGGATGCGCACAGATGCGCGGCGTCCCGTTCCGAATCCAACCCCATGCGCCGGTCTCACATCGCGTTGGGGTTGCTCGCCGCTGCCTCCATCGCCTCTCCCGCTCAGGCCGCCTCTGCCCAGAGGGCGGCTTCCGCGGATCGGTCGTCCGCGGAGGGCGGGACTGGCACACCGGACAACGGCGGCGCAGCCTACGGCGAGGTGAGCCCTCGCGCTGAGGACAACCGGCCGGCACGGAAGCGGTCTGACCGCAGGAGAAGGCGCGGATCAGCATCCGGCCGGCCGGTCCTCACCGACTTCGCGGTCTCGCGCCGGAGCTTCTACGCGTTCGGAGCGCCCGCGCGTGTCAGCTTCCGGATCGACGACCGCTCGGACACGGTGCGCGTCACGCTCGCGATCCGCCGGGCGGGCTCGAGCGAGACGATCCGCCGGATCGACCTGGGCGAGCGCGCCACCGGGACCCGCCACACGGTCCGCGTCACGGGCGTCGAGGGCGGCGATCCGCTTCCGCAGGGGCCGATCGAGCTGCGCATCTACGCCACCGACTCCGCAGGCGAGAAGCTCCGCTCCAGCGCGAGGGCGAGCTCGGCGGCGGAGCTCGCCTTCTACTGGCACCGCTTTCCGCTCATCGGCAGCTACTCCTACGGCGGCGAGGACGCTCGCTTCGGGGCCGGGCGCCGCGGGCACTCGCACCAGGGGCAGGACCTGACGGCCCCCGAGGGCACCTCCGTCGTCGCCCCCCGCGGCGGCGTGATCCAGCAGGTGGCCTATCAGGCCGGCGGCGCGGGCAACTACGTGATCCTCGACGGCGAGGGCGAGGACCGCGACTACGCCTTCATGCACCTCCAGGAGGGCTCGACAGTTGTGCGCACCGGCCAGCGCGTGCGCACGGGCCAGCTTCTCGGCCGCGTCGGCTCCACCGGCGGCTCGAGCGGACCCCATCTCCACTTCGAGATCTGGGAGAACGGCGGCTGGTACGAGGGCGGCCGCCCGGTCGACCCGTACGACCACCTCAAGCGCTGGGACTCCTGGTCCTAGGGGCCACTTCGGGCTGAAACAGTGCCAGGCACTGTTTCATTGGTTGAAACAGTGCCTGGCACTGTTTCATCGGCGTCGGTGCGCAGGCGCTCGGTCCGCTCTTCGCGCTTGGCCTCGGACGCGCTCACTCGAACGCGAGCGCGAAGCGGGCGCGCAGGCCGTCCCCGCTGGTGACGATCGAGCCCGTCGCCTGGCCCAGCGCCCCCGTGAACAGGGACGCGCCGAGCGCCTCCGCCCCGCCGAGACCTGACAGGAAGCGGTTGGCCACCTGCTCGGCGTCCGCCCCCGCGACCACCGATCCGCGCGTGCCTGGCACCGGACCGGGCTGCTCGCCCGCGAGCGTGGCCGCCCGCTGCGGGTCGTTGGAGGCCACCAGCACGCGGTCGACGACGCCGAACACGACGCTGCCTCCGCCCGCCTGGGCGATCGCGTAGAAGTCCTCGCCCCCGCGCGGTCGCGAGACGCCCACGCTGCCGAGGCCCGCGCCCTCGGCGAAGCCGGGAATCGCCGGCGCGAGCTTCTCGAGCACGCCCTCGAACGCAGCCGGGTCGCTCAGCTCCGCGCGCAGGCCGAAGTCGCCGCCGATGTCGAAGGCGACGGAGGTGTCGCCTGCGAGCTGCCCCACGAGGTCGCGGTCGATGTCGATGTCGAGCTGCTTCTCGAGCAACTGCTTGCCCTGGGCGTACTGGGCGAAGCCGGTCGGGTTGACGGCCTGCCCGGCCGCCTCGGCGAAGCGAACGATCTGGCCCGGGTCGCGCACGCCCACGCCGATCTCGCCCTCGGCCGCGGAGACGCCGGGCGACTCGGGCCCCGCGGCGAACGGCAGGTCCTCGGCCTCGACGTCCTCGGTGTTCACCGCGATGTCGAACGCGACCGACTTGTCCTCCACGGCCAGCGTCGCGCCGGCCGTGCGCAGCGCGCCGACCCAGGGGATGCGCCGCGCCAGCGCCGAGCGCGGGTCGGCGCCGAGCAGCTCCTCCACGTTGACGTACACGGCGCCGAGGCGCTCCTCGGGCAGGCCGTCGAGCGCCTCCTCGACGTCCTCCTCGCGCAGCCGGTCGTCCTTGCCGCGCTGCTCCAGCGCCTCCTCGACGACCTCGCGCGTGTCGCCGAAGACGGCCACGTCGTCCTTCACCGCGAGCACCGTGTCGTCGGACTGGTAGAGCTTCGCCCCCTCAGCCTCGCCGATCTCCTTTGAGTCCTTCTGCGCGAGCTCCTCGAGCTTGCCGGCGTCGCTCGTCTGTACGGCGCCGACGAACGGCGGGTCGTCGCCCGCCAGGTCGCGGGCGTCGGCGACGCCGAGCACGAACTCGTTGCCGAGCAGCGGCCGCACGTCCTCGTCGAAGTCGATCCCCTGGCTGTCGAGCTGGCCGCGGAGCTGGTCGAGCGCCTGGTCGCCGAACGGGAAGCGCTTGACGATGTCGCCCGCCGCCTCGTACTGGTCGCCCTCGAGGTCGGTCGTGAGGACGATCGCGAGCGCCGCGTCGTCCGGGAGGTGGCCGAGCGCCTCGTCGACTGGGCTGTCGGCGCCGCCGGAGCCGCCGCCGCATCCGGCGAGGGCAAGGGCTGTCGCGATGGTGGCGGTGAAGGCTCTCATCTCTTCTCGATCAGCTCGATTCTGTAGCCGTCGGGGTCGCGCACGAAGCAGAGGCGGGAGCCTCCCTCGCGCACCGAGTAGGGGGGCTTCTCGGGCTCGATGCCCTTCTCGGCGAGGCGCTCGAGCGTCCCGTCGAGGTCGTCCACCGTCACGGCGATGTGGTTGTAGCCGGTGCCGAGCTCGTAGGAGTCGACGCCGAAGTTGTAGGTGAGCTCGAGCCGCGGGCCGTCGCCGGGCAGCCCCATGAAGACGTTGATCGCCTCCTCGCGGATCGGGACGCGCCCGACCTCCTCGAAGCCGAGCGCCTCGTAGAAGGCGACCGAGCGCTCGATCTCGCCGATCCGGTAACAGGTGTGGATTAGCTCCATGCGCGGCATCTTTACCACCCCCCCTCCGCGCCCGTCCCGCCGCGGGTCAGTAGCGGAACGGCAGCTCGGAGACGAGCTCGCCCAGGAGCGGCGCGTTCGCGTCCCGCTCGGACGGGATCAGCTCGAGGTCGTCCGGCCATTCGATGCCCACGCGCGGGTCGTCGAAGCGGATGCCGCGCTCGAGCTCCGGGTCGTAATAGGCCGTCTGCTTGTAGAGCACGTCCGCCACCTCCGAGAGAACGCAAAAGCCGTGCGCGAACCCGACCGGCACGTACAGGAGGCGCAGGCTCTCGTCGTCGAGACGGAAGCTCTCCCACTCGCCGAAGCTGGGCGAGCCGATCCGGAGGTCCACGACCACGTCGAGGATGGCGCCGCGGGAGCAGCGCACGAGCTTCGCCAGGCCGTCGCCGATCTGAAAGTGCATCCCGCGCACGACGCCCCGCCGCGAGCGGGAGTGGTTGTCCTGGATGAACTCGTCGCGAATGCCGAGCTCGGCGTAGGTGCTCCGGCGGTAGGACTCGTGGAAGAAGCCGCGCTCGTCCGGGTGGACGACGGGCTCGATCAGCACGGGCCCCTGGATT
The DNA here is from genome assembly GCA_035553855.1 of Thermoleophilaceae bacterium. GTDB lineage: Bacteria > Actinomycetota > Thermoleophilia > Solirubrobacterales > Thermoleophilaceae > JBBDYQ01. The sequence goes on from DATMJO010000123.1 coordinate 18,155, forward strand.
CGGGTGTCGATGCGCTTCATCCGGCGGCGGATTGTGGCAGGAGCGCCGCGTCGAGAATCTCTGCGAGGCGCTCGGCCATGGGGCGGCCGGGCAGGGAGGCGGGCGGCTCGACCGGCGCGGCCGCGAGCGCGAGCGCCTGCTCGGCCGGCTGGGCGTCGAGCGAGGCGACGTAGCCGAGCTCGGCGAGCTTGCGGGTGGTCGCGAGCTGGTGGTCGTCGAGGTGCTCGCCGTGCTCGCGGAGCCGCGAGAGGACGAGCGGGCGCCGCCCGTGGCGCAGGGCGAGCGAGATGAAGCCCGCACCGCCATGCGAGACGACGACGGCGCTCCGCCGGACAGCCTCCGGGACCTCGCCCGGCGGGAGCATCGCGAGGGTCTCCATGTGCCGTGCAGCGTACGAGGAGGGCCCGGTCTGGGCGAGTGCCGGTCCGGGCAGCACTCCGGCGCCCACGGCCTCGTCGGCCAGCCGGAGCAGGCGGTCGAAGGGCTGGCCGTGGCTGCCGGTCACGACGAGCGTGCCCTCGCCGGGCGGGGCGGGGTCCGACCCCGCCGACTCGAGCAGCGGCGGCCGGCACAGCTCGGCCCGCGGGTACACGGAGAGCAGCTCCGGCCATTGCACGAGGAAGGCGTCGGAGAGGCGGTGGAGCAGGCGCCCGCTGAGGCTTCCGGACTCCACCCGCGCCATCGTCTCGCAGAAGACGAGCTTCGCCCCGGCCGCCTTGCCCGCGACGCACACCGGCACGGCGAGGCCCGCGCCCGAGGAGAGCACGACCCGCGGGCGCTCCCGGCGGACGATCGCGGCCGCCTGCGCGGCCGCCCGCGCCACGAGCAGCGGGCTCCGCCACGGGTTGACGACCGGGGCGACGCGCTCACCGCGCTCACGCAGGTCGTCGGCCTGCGGCCCGGCGGGCACGACGAACACGCGCGAGCGCCCGCCGTAGGCCTCCTTCAGGGCGAGCATCAGCTCGAGATGCCCCCCGGGCGACGCTGCGACGCAGATGTCGGTGCGGGCCACAGCGGGCGAAGCGTACCCGGGGGTGAAACAGTGCCTGGCACTGTTTCATCCCGTCGTGGGGATAATCCGCGGCCGCATGGACGCCGTCACCGTCACCTCGGACAACGGCCCGGACCTGCGCAACCTGCTCGCCTGCGAGCCGCTGCGCGAGGCGCTCGGGCGGATCGTGGTGGTGAACAACCTCTCCTCGGACGGATCGGCGGCCATCGCCCGCGAGGGCGGCGCCGTGCTGGTCGAGCGCGAGTCGCGCGGCGGCTACGGCGCCTGCGTCAACACCGGCGTGCCGCACACGGGCGGCGAGGCGTTCGTCGTGATGAACCCGGACATCCTGCTGGACGACGCGGGCGCGGTCGAGCGGCTGTCCAGGCACCTCGAGGACCCGCGCGTCGCGATCGTCGTGCCCGCGCTGAGGCTCCCAGACGGCCGGCTCCAGGACTCCGTTCGCCACGTCCCGACCCCCTTCGACCTCCTCACCCGCCGCCTGCGCGGAACCGAGAGCGGCGTGATCCGCGAGGGCGGCGAGGTCCCATGGGCCGTCGCCGCCTTCTACCTCGTGCGCCGCTCGGCGTTCGAGGCGATGGGCGGCTTCGACGAGCGCTACTTCCTCTACTTCGAGGACGTGGACCTGTGCGAGCGCCTGCGCCGCGCCGGTTGGAAGATCCGCTTCGACCCCGATGTCGTCGTGCGCCACGAGTTCGCCGCCGCCTCCCGCCGCGGCCTCCTCGCGCCGGCGACCCGCCACCACATGCGGAGCGCCGCGAAGTTCTTCCTCCGCTTCCCGCGCTACCTGGTCAGCCGCCGGACACCTTGACGCAAGAGCGGCCGGTCCGATCCCGTTACTTGGGTGTCAGAACGATGATGCCCACCCCCCGCCGCATCGCGGCGGCGCTCGCCACCACGATCGCCGTCGGCCTTCTCGCAGCGCCCGGAGCCCTCGCGGCTCCGGGGGATCTGCCCGCGACCTGCGACCGGATAACGCCCGAGACGGTCGAGCGCGAGATCCTCGACGAGACCGTCCAGGTCATCTCGACCGGCAACGCCGTCATCACCGGCAGCCTCTACATGCCGCGCCAGGCCACGCAGTACGCGCCCGTCCCCGTGATCCTCATGACCCACGGCGGCAGCAGCTCGCGCCTCTCGCTCAACCCGCGGCCCGGCAGCCTCACCCAGGGCCTGCTCGACGCGGGCTTCGCCGTCCTCACCTACGACAGCCGCGGCCACGGCGACTCGCGCCGCGACTCGGGCGGCCAGGCGACCGTCCGCTACGAGTTCGGCGGCTCCGACGGCGTCGAGGACGTGCGCCGCCTCGTCGGCCTCGCGGGTCGCTGCCGCGCGATCGGACAGGAGGCGCCGGGCGACCCGGTGATCGGCTTCGTCGGCGCGTCGAACGGGGCCGGCATCCAGCTCAACGCCGCCGCGGCGATCCCCGAGCTCGACGCGATCGTCCCGATGCTCTCGTGGGCGGACCTCGCGCAGGATCTCGCGCCGAACGACGTGCCGAAGGTGTACGGCGAGCTGGCCTACCAGCGCTTCAAGAGCGCGCGGGTGCAGATCGACCCCGCCATCGAGGGCTTCCACAGTGACGCCGTCGCGGGCCTCCTCTCCGGCGACACCGCGAACTGGCTCGCCGGGCGCTCGACGAGCGGGAGCGCGGGCCGGGTCCGCGTGCCCACGCTGCTGCTCCAGGGGACGCTCGACACGCTCTTCCCGCTCGAGGGCGCGATGCGGAACTTCGAGCGCATCCGGGCCAACGGCACGCCCGTGAAGCTCGTGGCCTTCTGCACCGCCCATGACGCCGAGGCCGCCCCGCCGCGCTCCTGCAAGGGCGGCTCGGACATGACCGACATCATCTTCCGCTGGCTGAACCACTATCTGCGCGGCGCCGAGGCGAATCTCGGCTCGCCGATCGACTGGTACGGCCCCGACGGGCGCTTCCGCTCGGCCGACGGCATCACCGGCAACGGCACGACCGTGATCGTCCCGAAGCCCGCCGCGAAGAGGAAGTCGCGCAGGAAGACTCGCCGCACGGCCACGCGGGCGATGACCCGGGAGAGCGCGAGGCGCGCGACCACCCGCCGCAGGAGGGCTACCCGCCCCCGCCGCACCAGGACGAAGCCGCTCGGCACGCTCAGGGGCCCCGGCGGCACCGGCGGCGACACCCAGACCTACGCCGCGCCGGCTCCCTCGTCGGAGGCCGCGGGCACGCTCCGGGTGCGCCTCGTGGACCGCAACCGCAAGGGCTGCCGCTCGCTGCTCGGTATCCCGCGCGTCGAGATCAGCGGCGTCGTGGACGGCCCGGAGGCCTTCCTCTTCGCCGAGCTCCAGGAGTCCAACCCGCAGGGCGAGCGCCGCACCGTGAACATCAACACGATGCCCGTGCGCCTCTCGCGCGGCCGCTTCAGCGCGGAGTTCAGCCTGCACGGCGTGAGCTGGATCCTCGGCCTCGGCAACCACCTCGACCTCGAGCTCACGACCGGCTCGGACATGTACCTCGAGCCGAGCCGCGACTTCACGGTCCGCGTGGATCGCGTCGTGGCGAAGCTGCCGCTCGGCGCGGTCGGCCGCGGCCGCAGCTGCTGACGACCACGGTCGAGCCTGTCCGTTTTTACGTCGCGCTATGCGCGTGCCAAAGGTAGTCTCGATCCATGGCGCGCACTCTGGCTCGGGGAATCCTGCTTGCCTCGGCAATCGTTGCGACGTCCGCCGCAACGGCACACGCAGGGATCGTAGAGGTCACACCTCAATTCGAGATCAGATTCACCGCGGCAGCGGGCGAGACCAATGACATCAGAGTCACGACCCAGCGAGTCGCAGTTCCGCTCTTCCAGTGCGGGCCGACCGACTGCAGGGACGGCACGACCGTCGGCTACCGGTACGACATCACCGACGCCGGCGCCCTATTGCTTCCAGGTCCTGGCTGTCTGCCGGCCGGCCAGGGCGCGGCCGTCTGCATGCTCACGGGGCAGGCGGTCCGCGTTCGCGCCGACCTCGGCGATGGCGACGACAGCGCGGTCGTGCTCGCCTACCACGGCTCCCTCCTCGGAGGCACGGGCAACGACCGGCTCACCACGGGAGGCTCCTCCGGAGATGCCGTGAGCGGCGGGGCGGGCGACGACGTGCTGACGGATCTGGGCGGTGGCTTCGACGGCGTCTATTACACCGAGCGAGCCGCCGGCGTGAGCGTCGACCTCGAAGCGGGAACAGGTGGTGCGAGCGGTGAACACGACACCCTCGCCGGCTTCGAGGACGTGTACGGCGGTGAGGGCCCCGATGTGCTCCGGGGCTCGCCTTACGAGAACGCGGGCGCGAGCCGATCCGGCCACAACATGCTTGTCGGTAACGGGGGTGACGACGTACTGCGCGCGAACGGCTCCCGGGACACCCTGCGCGGCGGAACCGGCGACGACCGCCTCGAGGGAGATCGCTGGCAATCGAGCCTGGACGGGGGAACAGGGGACGATGTGATCGTGGGCGGCTCGTTCGCGGACGAGCTGATCGGCAGAGATGGGAACGATCAGCTGTTCGGCGCCGACGGCCCCGATTCGCTCGACGGCGGCGCCGGCAACGATGCCCTGGACGGCGGACTGGACCGTGACTCGATCCGCTGCGGGACCGGCCTGGACACCAACGTGCCCGACCCGCTCGACGCCCTGGTCGACGGCTGCGAGGCCTGATTCCTGCCTACGCGCCCGTGGTGACCTCGCGGGGAACGCGAGCGCGGACGCGCTCCACAGCATGAGGCATCAGCAGGTCCGCCACGGCCTCGTGGCCGGGCCGGCGCAGGTCGTAGCCGTTGTAGGCGTTGACGGCCCGCACGCCCAGCGTGGCGCGCAGCGAGTCGATCGTGTCGCGGGTGTCGACGACGGTGATCCCCATCTCCTCGCAGAGCGCGTTGATCTGTCGCCACACGTGCATCTGCTCGGCGGCGTCCAAGAAGCCGTCGGTCCAGATGCGGCAGAGCGGGCTCATCATGAGCAGCGTGGCGTCGGGCCACTGCGACCTGACGAGTTCGAAGAAGCGCGCGTGGCGCTCGGTGCCCGGGAAGGGGTCGACGAGCCGGCCGAAGCGCCGGGAGGCCCAGTGGACGAACGGGTACACGGGCCGTGCGAGCGCGCCGGAGCGGTCGCCGACGTTGATCCGCAGGTCGTTGTACCAGGGCTTCCGCAGCGGGATGACCGAGCGGACGGCATGCGCCGAGCAGCACTCGAGCAGCACGATGTCGGGCGGGCCGTCGAGCTTCACGAAGCGCGTCAGCTCCTCGGGCGTCTCGGGCAGGCGCGTCGCCGGGCCGAGGTAGACGTCGGAGAAGCTCGTGGAGATCCCGCGCTCGGCGAGCCGCTCGGCGAGCACGAGCGGGTAGCCCGCGCGCTGCCCGAGGCTGTGGCCGCGGTTGTTCTCGCGCCAGCCGCAGTCGCCGTAGCGCAGGAAGCGGAACGTGCGCTCGGCGCCCTCGACGTCGATGCCGCGCCAGGGGCGCGGTATGTCCGCCGGGCGCGGGACGAGCTTGCGCATCACGCGGTCGACCACTCGGGCCATCATCCCACCGAACGCGCCGGATCCGGTTGAACTTGCGTCTCAGGCGGCCCGCCGCGGCGGCGGGGGCGCTGGTCCCACAGCAGGACGAGGTCGCGCCACGAGGCGGGAAAGAGCGCCCGCATCGCGCCGAGGTAGACCGGCGCGGCCACGGCCGCCGCCGCGAGGATGACGAGCGGCGCCGGGATCTCCGCGTCGAGCGCGCGCGTGAGCGGGTAGGCCGCGGCGAACAGCAGCAGCGCGCCGGACAGCGAGGGGAGCGCGTCCTCGGCGAGCTCCCGGACGGGGATGCCCGCGTAGCGGCGGAGCAGGAAGTGGTAGCTCGCGACGAGCACCACGAAGTGGTTGACCACGATGCCGATCGCGACGGCCGTGATTCCGTGCGGCGAGAGCAGGATCACGATCAGCACGATTGATGGGATGAACGCGAGCGTGAACAGCCCGATCCGTCCGGGCTTGCCGATCGCCTGCATGAGCGGCCCGAGGCCGGTCTGCACGGCGGCGAACAGACCCGCTATCGCGAGGATCTGCGCGGGCACGACGGCGCCCCGCCACTCCTCGCCGAAGAGGAACGGCACGAGTACCGGCGCGCTCGCCGCGAAGAAGGCGATCAGCGGGAAGATGACCACCGCATGAGCGCGGACGATGCGCCGCCGGATGCGCCGGATCGTCTCTATGTCGCCGCTCCGCGAATAAAGCGGGAACGCGAGCCGCACGAGGATGTGGGACACCTTGCCCTGGTACTCCACCCCGAGCTGATAGGCGCGCCAGTAGAGCCCGACCTGGCCGGGGCCGAGCTGGGTCGCGAGCGTCGCGTAGTCGATGTTGCGGGCGGTAGTGACGATCAGCGACGAACTGCTAGCCGCCGCGCCGAAGCGCAGCAGGTCCCCGGCGGCGGCACGGTCCCAGCCCGGCCGCGCGTGCCCCGCGAGAGCGATCGCGACCATCGTGCTGAGCGCCATCCCCGCGAGCGGTCCGATCACGAGAGCGGGGCCGTCGAGGCCGGCGAACGCGGCGAGCGAGATCGATACGACGATGGCCGGCAGCGTCCCGCACATCTCGACGATCCCCAGGCGGCGGAAGTCGAGGCGGCGCTGGAGCAGCGCGCTCGGGACCACGCTCACGCCGGCGATGAGGAAGCCGATCGCGGCGAGCTCCACCAGGTCGATCGTCTCCCGGTCGTACAGCCCGTCGAGGATCGTCTCGCCGAGGAGCAGCGTCATGCCCGCCAGCGCAAGCCCCCCGGCGATCGCGAGCGTGGTCGTGGTCGCCAGATGCCGGCGCTCGATCTCCTTGCGCTGGACGAGCGGGGCGCCGAGCGCCGCGCCCGCGAAGACGGACACGAGCGCGAGCACGAAGGCCGCCACCGCGGCGCGCCCGAAGCCCTCAGGCGGGATCAGGCGCGCGAGCACGACAAGCGAGACGATGCCGCCGAGCTCGGCCGCGCCACGCGCGATGCCCATCCAGCGGACGCCCGTGAAGGCCGCCTCTCGGAGCCGCGCGGAATTGGCGGGCTCGTTGCCGAGCCCGCGGTCCGCAGACCCCGGATCGCCCGGCTCGGACATCATCTAAGGAACGCTCCCCTCCGGGGCCTGCTTTCGGCCATGTCCTACTTCGATCGACTCGACCACTACGAGCTCCTGAAGCTCGACACCGAGGGGTTCCCCGCGCCGCGGGAACTACCTGCCGGATACGAGTGGGCTGCCGACATCGGCGTCGAGGCCGAGCGCGCGCTGCTCGACCCGGTCTTCCCAGGGTCGCACAACGCGACCGAGCGCAGGCTGGCCGGCTGGCGCGACGACACGATCGTGGCCGTCGCCCACGGCGGCGAGCCCGTCGCGGTGTGTTACGTCTGTGCCGACAACCAGCTCGGAATCGAGGGCTACGGCGAGCTGCACTACGCCGCGGTGCTCGACGAGCACAAGGGCAAGGGCCTCTGGGGAGCCATGATCCGCGAGATGCTGCGGCGCGCGAAGGCATGGGGCGACGTCCGCGGCGTCATCTTCGTCACCGATCGCAAGGGCCCGATCGAGATGTACCTGCGGATGGGCGCGCAGCGGATCGGGACGAGGCCGAAGGGCGACGCCCGCCCGCTCTGGCGGCGCGCCGCGTCGCGCGCACGCCGGATCGTGGGTGGCCGCTGACGCCCTTCCCGGCTACGGTGGGTGGCGGCAGGGGAATCCTCCGGAGGGAACCGCATGGACGTCGTAGCGCGCCGGGCACGGGCGCTTGCACTCGCAGGGATGATCGCCGCCGCGCTCGGCGCGGCGCCGGCCGCAGAGGCCGCGACCTTCAAGCTCACCTGCGCGCGCTCGCACAGCCTCGAGGACGACCCGATCGTCTCGCCGGGGAAGCCGGGCGCGGCGCACCTCCACGAGTTCCTCGGGAACACCTCGACGAACGCGTTCAGCACGCACGCGTCGCTGCGCGCGGCCCCGGGCCGCTGCCGGGTCTACGGCGACACCGAGGCCGACCGCTCGGCCTACTGGATCCCGGCGCTCGAGCAGCGCAATCAGCTCCTCCTGGGTTTCACCCAGATCAAGCCGTCGAGCTCGGTCCTCTACTACGTGACGAACCACCGCCCCGCCACCGACGTGCGCGCGTTCCCGGCCGGGCTGAAGCTGATCGCGGGCGACGCCCACGCGGCTGTTCCGCAGCCCACGAGCATCGTCAAGTGGCACTGCTACTACGGGACGCCCGTGGGCGGGGGGACGCGCCCCCACTGCGACGACAACGACGACACGGACGGGCGCACGCCCGGCCTGCGCCTGGAGCTCAACTTCCCGAGCTGCTGGGACGGCGTCCGGCTCGACAGCCCCGACCACAAGAGCCACCTCGCCTATGCCGAGGACCGCTACACGCGCTGCCCCGCGACGCACCCGGTTCCGGTGCCGCGGATCCAGATGTTCGTCTTCTACCTGTCACCAGGCGGGCCGGACGCGGACGTCAGCCCCCTTCCCGGCGCCGTGCGGCTGACCTCCGGAGGCCAGCTCACGATGCACGGCGACTTCTTCGAGGCGTGGGACCCGGCGAAGCTCGACGGCTTCGTCCGGAACTGCCTGCACGCCGGGCTCAACTGCTGAGCCGGCCCCGCGGCCCGCGACTAGACTCCGCGCCGCCATGCGGGTCCTCTTCAGCTTCGGCGACACGCTGGGCAAGCCGGGCATCGGGAACATCGCGCTCCAGCAGGTGAAGGGGCTCCGGGAGCTCGGCGTGGACGTGACGCCGGTCGTCACCTCCGTGCACCCCGGCGCCCCCGACACCGGCGCGCACACGACGCTCACGCTCGCCGGGAGGCGCATCCCCCACCGCGCGCTCGGCATCTGGCGCGCCTACCGCCTGCACGACCGGCGAGTGGCACGCATGATCGACCGCGCCGCCGGGGAGTTCGACCTCGTCCACGTCTGGCCCGCCTACACGCTCGCCGCGAGCGAGGCGGCCCGCCGCCACGGGCTGCCCGTGATCCGCGAGGCGCCTTCCTCCCACACCGGGCACGTCTTCGACGTGGTGGACCGCGAGGCCGCCAGGGTCGGCATCCCGCCGGTCCCGGGGCACTCGCACTCGCGCAGCGACGAGCGCCTGCGCCAGGAGCAGGCCGAGTGGGACGCGGCGGACTTCGTCGTGGTGCCCGCCGAGTCGGCGCTGCGGACCTTCGCCGACAACGGCGTGCCGGAGGAGAAGCTCCTGCTCCACCAGTACGGCTACGACCCGGCGCGCTTCGACCCGGCCCAGGCGCTCGCCCCGCGCGACCCGGAGCGGCCGTTCACCGCGCTGTTCGTGGCGCGGGCGGAGCCGCTCAAGGGCCTCCACCTTGCGCTCGATGCCTGGCTCGCCTCGGGCGTCGCCGAACGCGGGCGCTTCCTCGTCTGCGGGCGCTTCACGGAGGGCTACCGCGAGGTCGTCGAGGACCGGCTCGCGCACCCGAGCGTGGAGGTGCTCGGCTTCGTGGACGACCCGGGCGCGATGATGCGCGAGGCCGACGTGCTGCTCGCGCCCTCGCTGGTCGAGGGCTCCGCGCTCGTCACCTACGAGGCGCAGGCCTGTGGCTGCGTGCTGGTGGCAAGCGAGGCGACAGGAGCGCGCGCCGTCCACGGCGAGCACGGGCTCTTTCACGCGCCCGGGGACGTCGAGGCGCTCACCGGGCACATCCGCACGCTCGATGCCGACCGCGAGCTGCTCGAGCGGCTCCGCCTCGCCTCGATCGAGAACTCGCGGGCGCTCACCTGGCTCGACGCGGCGCGGGCGCTGCGGGGCGCGTACGAAAGGGCACTGGCCGCGAAGGGCGAAGGGGTGGCTGCATGAAGCACCTGATCACCGGCGGAGCCGGGTTCATCGGCTCGCACCTCTCCGACGAGCTGCTCGCGCGCGGGCACGAGGTGCACGTCCTCGACGACCTCTCGACGGGCTCGATGGAGAACATCCGCCACCTCAAGGGGCGCAACGGCTTCGGCTACACGATCGACTCGGCAGACAACGCGCCCGTGGTCGCGGAGCTGGTGGACGACGCCGACATCGTCCACCACCTGGCCGCGGCGGTGGGCGTGGGGCTGATCGTGGAGAGCCCGGTGCGGACGATCGAGACGAACGTGCACTGCACCGAGGTGCTGCTCGCGCAGGCGAGCAAGAAGAAGAAACCCGTGCTCGTGGCCTCGACCAGCGAGGTCTATGGCAAGAGCACGGCGCTGCCGTTCCGCGAGGACGGCGACCTCGTGATGGGGCCGACCGTCAAGGGTCGCTGGTCGTACGCGTGCTCGAAGGCGCTCGACGAGTTCCTCGCGATCGCCTACTGGAAGGAGCGCAAGGTCCCGACGGTCGTCGTGCGGCTGTTCAACACGGTCGGGCCGCGCCAGACGGGCCGCTACGGGATGGTGATCCCGAGCCTCGTGCGCCAGGCGCTCGCCGAGCAGCCGCTGACGGTGTTCGGCGACGGCACGCAGCGGCGCTGCTTCTGCCACGTCAAGGACGTGGTGCGCGCGCTGTGCGACCTCGTGGAGCGCGAGGACGTCTACGGCGAGGTCTTCAACGTGGGCTCGAGCGAGGAGATCACGATCCGCGGCCTCGCCGAGCGCGTGATCGAGACGACGGGGTCGTCGTCGGCGGTGAGCCTGATCCCCTACGACGAGGCCTACGAGGAGGGCTTCGAGGACATGGAGCGGCGGATCCCGGACACGACGAAGATCCGCGAGCTGATCGGCTGGGAGACCGAGCGCCCGCTCGAGACGATCCTCGCCGACGTGATCGAGCACCATCGCGGGACGCCGGCCGCGCCGGGCCTCGCCACGGGGTGAACCGCCTCCGCGACCACCTCCCCTGGGGCGTCCGCGAGCGGATCCGCGCGGTCCGGCGGCGGCTTCCGCGCGGGCTGCGGCCCTGGATCGTGGCGGCGCGCCTCGTCCCCGGCGGCGAGGACCGCCGGCGCTTCGTCGCGCTGACACAGCGGCGCTGGGAGGGAACCGAACCGGTGGAGGTGCCGCTGCGGCCACTCGGCGGGGCGCGCGTGGCGGTGCGCCCGGGCGGGCAGGACCCGATCGTCGTGCAGGACACCTTCGTGGCCCGCTACCACCTGCCGCCGCCCGGCTCGGTGCCCGGCGGCGCGCGCGTCATCTGGGACCTCGGCTCGAACATCGGGCTCACGGCCGCCGACATGGCCGTGCGCTACCCGTCGGCGCGGGTGTTCGCGGTCGAGCTCGACCCGGCGAACGCGGCGATGTGCGAGCGCAACCTGGCGAGCTGGGCCGACCGCGTCGAGGTGGTGGGCGCCGGGGTCTGGGTGGAGGACGGCGAGCTTCGCTTCAGCCGCGCCCCCGGGCGCGAGCTCGAGGCGCGCGTCGAGGCCGTGGCCGAGGGCGGCGAGGCGACCGAGACGGCGCCCGCGCTGTCGCTCGACACGCTGCTCGAGCGGAGTGGTGGCGGGCGGGTGGACTACGTGAAGATGGACATCGAGGGCGCCGAGCGCGAGGTGCTCCGCCGCAACACCGGCTGGGCCGCCTCGGTGGGCGCGATCAAGGTGGAGTGCCACGACCCGTACTCGGTCGAGGAGTGCGTGGAGGACCTGCGCGCATTGGGCTTCGACGCCCGCCGCGACCACAGCCACTGGGCCTGCGCGGCGGGCGTGAGGCGCTAGATCGGGTTCGCCACCAGCGTCTCGCCGTCGTTCGGGACGACGAGGATCGCGCCCTCGCCGGTGACGTAGGCCTCCTCGCCGTGCTGGGTGACGTCCATGCCGATCGCCTCCTCGCGCTCGGTGGCGCGCAGCGGCATCAGCGCGCCGAGGACCCGCAGCAGGATGTAGGTCACGCCGAAGGCGTAGGCGGGCGTCGCCACCGCGGCGATCGCCTGCCAGCCGAGCGTGCCGGCGTCGCCGTAGAGCAGGCCGTCGGCGACCCCGTTCCAGTTCGCCTGGGCGACGAAACCCGTGAACAGGATCCCGAAGAGGCCCGCGACACCGTGCGCGGCGAGCACGTCGAGCGTCTCGTCCACGCGCGTCCGCGGCCGCCACACGATCACGGCATACGGCGGCAGCGCGCCGATGGCGCCGAGCGCGAGCGCCCAGCCCGGGCTGATGAAGCCGCCCGCCGGCGTGATGACGACACAGCCGACGATGATCGCCGTCGCCGCGCCGACGGCGGTGACCTGCCGCCCGCGGACCAGGTCGATGATCATCCAGACGAACAGCGTCGCGGCGGGCGCGAGCAGCGTGTTCGCGAAGGCGAGCACGCTCTGCTGGCCGGCGTTGGCGCCGGAGCCGCCGTTGAAGCCGAACCACCCGAACCACAGGATGCCCGCGCCGAGCAGCACGTAGACCGTGTTGTGCGGCAGGAGCGCCTGGCGGCCGTAGTCCTTGCGCGCGCCGACCACCAGCGCAGCCGCCAGGGCCGAGAAGCCCGAGCCCATCTCGACCGGCACGCCGCCGGCGAAGTCGAGCAGGCCGTTGTCCACGAGCCAGCCGCCCCCGAAGGCCCAGTGGGCGAGCACCGAGTAGACCGCCACCGTCCAGACGACGGCGAAGATCATGTACGCGCTGAAGCGCATCCGCTCGACGACCGCGCCGGAGACGAGCGCCAGGGTGATGATGCAGAAGGTCGCCTGGAAGGCGAAGAAGACGAGGTGCGGGATCGTCCCGCCCTCGCGCGGCTCGAACGTCACGTCCTGGAGGAACGCGTGGCCGAAGCCGCCGATGAAGCCGTTGCCGTCCGCGAAGGCGAACGAGTAGCCGACGACCGCCCACGTCACGGTGGCGATCGCCAGCGCGGCGATGCACATCATGAACGTGTTGAGGGTGTTCTTCCCGCGGACCAGGCCGGCGTAGAAGAGGCCGAGCCCGACGGTCATGAAGAGGACGAGCGCCGTGGCGGTGAGCACCCAGGCGGTGTCGCCCGTGTCGATCCCGGGGGGCATCAGGAGACCACCGGGGTGACGGCGTCGTCGTCGGTCTCAGAGGTTCGGATCCGGACGACGCGGTCCAGCGGGAGCACGAAGATCTTGCCGTCGCCCACCTCACCCGTGCGGGCGCCCTCGCAGAGCGCCTTGATGGCCGGCTCGACGAAGGCGTCGGAGACGGCGATCTCGAAGCGGACCTTGTCGGAGAGGCCCATGCGGACGGTGGTGCCGCGGTAGGTCTCGACGCGGTCGAGCTCGCCCCCGTGGCCCTGCACGCGGGAGAGGGACACGCCCTTCACCTCGTGGCGATACAGCGACTCCAGCACGTCGTTCGCCTTCTCGGGGCGAACGATCCCTACGACGAGCTTCACGGTTATCGGCTCCTCACGTGTCGACCGTGGAGCAGTCTGCGGGCGCCGCGGAGGCCGGTCATTGTCCGCTTGTACAAAGATCGGGCGGGGGCCTGCTCCGCTCGGCCAAGCGCCTAGACTTCCCGGCCGCGGCGAGATAGCTCAGTTGGTAGAGCACACGACTGAAAATCGTGGTGTCCCCGGTTCGAGTCCGGGTCTCGCCATTGCCGGTCCCCAATGAACGACCCAAAAAGCCGGGGAGTTTCGCCGGCTTTTGCGTGCCGGGCGGCTTTCGGCTGTGCTCGAGGCGCGCCTCTTTGCTCGCCGAGGCGCAGGAGGAATGGGATTCTCCGCCGCACCCGGCCAGCAGGCCGCCTCCGGACACGGACGACGGCCTCCCTTTCTAGCCACGCAGTCTCTTCACCCGCCCGGGGGCAATCGCCCCTGGGCGGGCCGCCAACAGTCTAAGGCAGATTAGTCTAAGCTGGATTAGACAAGCGAAGGATGCGCCGCGCTCAGTCCGGAATATAGTCTAAACTGCTTTAGTCTAAGATGGCTTCGACTACCGGCATAGCCACTTACTCCTGGCCGGCGCGGGACGAGTTCGTCAATCGCAACGGGGATCTGCACGCGATGGAGCAGTGGTGGGACAGCCCTACGCGCGACTCTCTAGCCCTCCTCGGCCGACGGCGTGTCGGCAAGTCGTGGTTGTTCCGGGCTTTCGCCCACGACAAGCCGGCGATCATCCTAGTTGCTGATCGGGTCGTCACCGGGACGCAGATGGCTCGATTCGCCGAGCAGCTCGAACCGCTTCTTGGCGTCCGGCCCGATCTCCCGGATGTCGCCTCGCTGCTTCGCACGCTTTATCGACTCGGAAGCGAGCGAAAGCTCCTGGCCGTCATCGATGAGTTCCCCTACCTCCTGCCTGACGGCACTGCCCGAGAGCAAGTCTTGACGGAGATTCAAGCGGTCATGGAAGACGAGCGTGAGTCCTCCCGGACAAAGCTCGCACTCTGTGGCTCTCTCATCGGTCAGATGGAATCGCTCCTTGCCGAGAAAAGCCCGATCAGCGGACGTCTGCGGCGGCTCGACATCTGGCCGATGACCTTTGGCGAGGCGCGCCCTCTCATGAGGCACGAGGAGCCACCAGCTGCCCGGGTTGAGCGCTATGCCGTCACGGGCGGAATGGCGCGGCACCTTGCCGAGCTCGGGGACGACGCCCCTGTGAGAGATCTCGTCTGCGGCCGAGTCCTAAACCGCCGCGGACCGCTCTTCGATGATCCCCGCTCGGTGTTGGAGCAAGAGCTTCGCGCGCCCGCTACGTACTTCTCGATTCTCGAGGAACTCGCAGACAACGCGGCTCAGCTCGAACACCTATCGAAGGCGCTCGGAGTGGCGGGAAAGCAACTCACCCCCTATCTCGACACCTTGCGGGAGATGCGGTTGATATCGGCCTCACTCCCGGTGGGAGCGCCCAAAGACGCTCGAACCCGGAAGTTCCGTATCGATGACGGCTTCATTCGGTTCTGGTTCCGGTTTGTCTTCCCGAATCAGGAGAGCCTGCAAGCCGGGTTGCGACCCGATGACCTCTGGGACGGTGACATCGCCGTTCACCTGTCCGACCACGTTTCCCCGACCTTCGAGGACCTCTGTGTGCGTTGGACGAGGCTTCGCTACGGCGCGGAGGCGCAATCCGTCGGTGGCTGGTGGGGCAACGCCCTGAACGCGCATCGGCAGGCCGGCACGCGTACCACCGAAGAAGTCGACGTGGTCGGCACTTACCGGAAGCAGTTGCGGATCGTAGGTGAGTGCAAATGGACTGACCCCCCGATGCACCAATCGGTGCTCAATGACCTGCAGACCTTCAAGCTCCCCGCAATCGAGCAGGAAAAGCGGCTCAAGATTCCGAAGGCCGGCCCCCGGGTTCTGTTGTTTTCGAAGTCGGGATTCTCGACGGACCTTGCTGCTGCGGCCGAGAAGGACGAGCAAGTGACACTTGTCCCCGTCGAGCAGGTGGTCAACGACCTTGAGGTGGCTGGGCAGTAGACCGGATCGGGCGACGCACCTTGATCGCCGTTCGCATCCGCGGGGCGGTCCGTCGTCGTGCTGCCTCATACCCGGGGCCGTACAGAATCCCGGTTGCAGCCCGTACAAACCGGTTCCGGGCGGGCGCAGGGATGGCTTGCTAGTGCCTTTTTTGGACACGCCCATTGGAAGGCGCGGCTCCCGGCGCCACGCCATGGCGCCCGAACCTCGCCGCCACCGCCGATACCGGGACCAAGCCGCGGTTAGGCTCGGAGCCCATGCTGATCTACTCGATGGGCGCCTCGGTGGACGGCTTCATCGCCGACCGTGACGGCGCCTTCGGCTGGGGCGTCCCGGACGACGAGCAGTTCCGCTTCCATCTCGACCAGGTCCGCGGGCTCGGCGCGTGCCTTCTGGGCCGCAGGCTCTACGAGACGATGCTCGTGTGGGAGACGGATCCGTCGCTCCGCGACAGCGAGGACACGGACGCGTTCGCCGACGTCTGGACCGCGCTCCCGAAGGTCGTCTTCAGCCGCACGCTGGACCGCGTCGAGGGCAACGCCCGCCTGGCCGAGGCGCCGCTCGCCGAGGAGGTCGCCGCGGCGCTCGAGGCGACCGGCAAGGAGGTCGAGATCGGCGGGGCGGGCCTCGCCTCGGCGGCGATCGAGCTCGGCCTGGTCGACGAGTTCCACATCTTCCGCAGCCCGATCATCCTCGGCGGCGGCACGCCGCTCCTGCCGCCTGTCGCCGGCCACGTCACGCTCGACCTGGTCGAGACCAGGACGTTCGCCTCGCGCGTGGTCTACGAGCGCTACCGGCGCGCCCTGGCGGTGTCCCCACCCTGATTGACTGCGATGTCGAGGAGTCCCGGCCGGCTCCGCTCAACAGGTGAAGGGCCTCGACAGGCGCGGCCCATGAACCAGGAGATGCCGATGCCCAAGTACCTGCTGCTCAAGCACTACCGCGGCGGCCCGGACCAGCACCGCCCCTATCCCCCGATGGACCAGTGGGACCCGGCGGATGTGGAGGCCCACAGGGCCTTCCAGCATCACGTCATCGAGCTGCTCGAGGAGCGAGGCGAGTACGTCGACGCGCGCGCCCTCACGCCGTCGCGCACCTGGGTCCGCTACGGCGGCCCGGACGCCGCACCCGTCACAACCGACGGCCCCCATCCCGAGACCAGCGATCTGGTCGCCGGCTGGCTGATGATCGACGTCGAGTCGCACGAGCGCGCGGTCGAGGTCGCCGCCCATGTCTCCTCCGAGCCCGGCCCCGGCGGGGAGCCGCTGTACGAGTGGATCGACGTCCGCGAGGTCATGTGGGAGCGCCCTCAGACGACCGACGCCGTGTGATCGGCGAGCCGTCGCTGGACGAGGGCGCGCTGCGCGCCCTCGTCCCACGGGTGCTGGCGGGGCTCGTTCGCCGGGGCGAGGACTTCGACGCCGCCGAGGACGCGCTTCAGGAGGCGCTGCTGGAGGCGCTGCGCGTGTGGCCCGAGCACCCGCCGGACGACCCGCGGGCGTGGCTCACGAGCGTCGCCACGCGCCGGCTGGTCGATGCCCGCCGCAGCGAGGCCGCGCGCGCCCGCCGGGAGGAGACCGTGCAGGCCGAGCCGCCGCCGGGCGCCGCCGAGGAGCACGACGACACGCTCTTCCTGCTCTTCCGCTGCTGCCACCCAGACCTCGCTCCCGCCTCGCAGGTGGCGCTGACGCTGCGCGCCGTCGGCGGCCTCACCACCCGCGAGATCGCCGACGCCTTCTATGTGCCCGAGGCGACCATGGCGCAGCGGATCAGCCGCGCCAAGCGCGCCCTGCGCGGGCGCCGCCTGGACCGGCCCGGCGACCTCGCCGTGGTCCTGCGCGTGCTCTACCTCGTCTACACGGCCGGGCACGCGGGCCGGGTGGACCTCGCGCGCGAGGCGATCCGGCTCGCCCGCCAGCTCACCCTCGCCACCGACGAGCCCGAGGCGCGCGGGCTGCTCGCGCTGCTGCTCCTCAGCCACGCCCGCCTGCCCGCGCGGTTCGACTCCGAGGGCCGGATCGTCACCCTCGACCGCCAGGACCGAAGCCTCTGGGACGCCCGCGAGATCGTCGAGGGCGTGCGCGTCCTGCAGTCGGCGCTGGCCGTCGGCCGCCCCGGCCGCTACCAGATCGAGGCCGCGATCGCGGCCCTCCACGACGACGCGGCGAGCGCCGAGGAGACCGACTGGCCGCAGATACTCGCCTGGTACGACGACCTGCTGGCGCTCAGCGACGACCCGGTGCGCCGCGACCCCGCCGCCGTGCTCGGCCGCGCGGTCGCCGTCGGCCACGTCCTCGGGGCCGCCGCGGGTCTCGACGAGACAGACCGGCTGCGCGAGGTGCTCGGTGAGCGCCACCGCTGGCACGCCGTCCGCGGCCACCTCCACGAACTGGGCGGCGACCTCGCGGCCGCCGCCGATGACTACGCGGAGGCAGCCCGCCGGGCGACGAGCGTCGCCGAGCGCGACCACCTGATCCGCCGGGCCGCCCGCGCGCGGGCCGGTGGATGAACGGTTGGTCCCTGGCATCTTTGTTTCACCCCGGCGGACCGGCGACCGCGGCTCGTCCGCCTGCGAACCCCCATGCCCGGTGGCCGTTCCCCGGCGGAGGCGGCGGGTACGCACGCCTCCATGCGAGCACTCACCTACCACGGCCCGCGCGACGTGCGGGTCGACAACGTGCCGGACCCGGCGATCGAGCAGCCCACCGACGCGATCATCCGGATCACCTCGAGCGGCATCTGCGGCTCCGACCTGCATCTGTACGAGGTCCTCGACCCCTTCCTCGACGCGGGCGACGTGCTCGGACACGAGCCGATGGGGATCGTCGAGGAGGTCGGCGCCGAGGTCGACGGGATCGCCGCCGGCGACCGCGTCGTGATCCCCTTCAACATCTCCTGCGGTCACTGCTTCATGTGCGACCGCGGGCTGCAATCGCAGTGCGAGACCACCCAGGTCCACGAGCAGGGCACCGGCGCGGCGCTCTTCGGCTACACGAAGCTCTACGGCCAGGTGCCCGGCGCGCAGGCGGAGTATCTGCGCGTGCCGCAGGCGCACTACGGGCCGATCAAGGTGCCCGAGGGGCCGCCCGACGACCGCTTCGTCTATCTCTCCGACGTCCTGCCCACCGCGTGGCAGGCCGTCGAGTACGCCGATGTCCCGGATGACGGCGTGCTGCTCGTCCTCGGCCTGGGACCGATCGGGGAGATGTGCACGCGCGTCGCCCAGCACCGCGGCGTCGAGCGCGTGCTCGCGGTCGACCTCGTGCCGGAGCGCCTCGAGCGCGCCCGCACGCATGGAGTCGAGGCCCTCGATCTGACGAGCCACGACGGTGAGCTGCCCGGCGTCGTGCGCGAGCTGACGGGCGGACGCGGCCCCGACGCCGTCATCGACGCCGTCGGGATGGAGGCCCACGGCTCGCCCGTCGCGAAGCTCGCGCAGCGGATCACCGGGATGCTGCCCGACTCCATCAGCCGCCCGATGACCGAGAAGTTCGGCGTCGACCGCCTGAGCGCGCTGCACGCGGCGATCGAGCTCGTCCGGCGCGGCGGAACGATCTCCCTGTCGGGCGTCTACGGCGGCGCCGCCAGCCCGATGCCGCTGATCCAGATGTTCGACAAGCAGATCACGGTGCGCATGGGCCAGGCGAACGTCAAGCGCTGGGTCGACGAGATCATGCCCCTCCTTACGGGCGACGACGATCCGCTCGGGGTCGAGGACTTCGCGACCCACCACGTGGCGCTCGACGATGCCCCACAGGCGTACGAGGCATTTCAGAAGAAGGAGGACGACACCTTCAAGGTGTTGATCGCGCCGGGATGAAGCGTTGGTCCCTGGCACCTCTGTTGCGGGGGCGTCTGCCGGGCCGGTGGCGCCCCGACGCCCTATCGTCACCTCGTGCGCATTCCCGCCGCCCGGCACGCCGACCGCCCCTGGCGCATCCACGACCTGGCCCGGGACTTCCGCGTCGAGGACGTCTGGGCGCTGCCCACGCCCGGCGGCCCGGATGACTTCCCGCTGCTCGTCGAGGCGGTCGCCGAAGGCGACCCGTCGCAATCCGGCTCGCGCGCGAGCCGCGCGCTCTGGGCGCTCCGCTGGAAGCTCGGCGAGGTCTTCGGCTGGGACGACCCGGACTCGGGCCTCGGCGCGCGCGTGCCCACCCTGCGCGGCCGCCTACCAGGCGATCTCCGCGGCAGCGCCGACGGCGTCGACTTCTCCGCGCTCCCCTTCACCCCGCTCTACCTCACTCACGAGGAGTTCGCCGCCGAGATCGCCAACCGCACCGTCCACGGCGTGATGCACCTCGGCTGGGTGGAGGGCGACGACGGCCGCCACCACGGCGAGATGGCGGTCTACGTGAAGCCCAACGGCGCCTTCGGCCGCGCATACATGGCGGCGATCCGGCCCTTCCGGCTGCTGCTGATCTACCCGGCGGCCATGCGCCAGATCGAGCGGCGCTGGAGCGCCGCGAAGCGCGCTCCGGCGCCCGGCGACACGGCACCCCTCGAGTAGGCTCCCATCGATGTCCTACATCGCCGAGGAGGCGCGACGGGAGTTGCTCGACACGCTCGGCGATGCGATCGACGAGATCGCCGGCGCGCTCGCGGCGCTGGGCGACGCCTACGAACAGCTCGACGTGATCGGCGCCGACCGCCTCGAGGAGGAGCTCTTCCGGCCCGTCCAGGCGGCCTACGGGCGGGCGAAGCGGACGCACGCCGCCTTCGCGAAGGGCCACGGGCTGCCCGGACGGGACTTCTCGTCGGCGAACGCAGGGCTTCCCTCCACGGGACTCCGCGGCTTCATCGACAGCGCCGTCGAGTCCGTCACCGAGGCCGACGCCGTGCTCTCCGAGCTTCAGGACTCGATGATGCCCGTCGAGGTCGGCGATCCGGAGCTTCGAGCCGGGCTCAGCGAGGTCCGCGGCCTGCTGGGCCAGGTGCGGGGCAACGCACGCGAGTTCGTGCGCACACTCGGTCGCTGACGCCCTCCGCGCTCGCGTCGTAGCCTCCGGGCACCCGATCCAGAGGAGCACAGCCATGAGCACGCTCACGACCTGCCTGTGGTTCGACACCGAGGCCGAGGAGGCCGCCACCTTCTACACCTCGATCTTCCCGAACTCGGGCATCGGCGCGGTCGCCCGCTACAGCGAGGCCGGGCCGGGCGAGGCCGGCTCGGTGATGACCGTTTCCTTCGAGCTCGACGGCCAGAGCTTCATGGGGATCAACGGCGGCCCCGAGTTCACCCACAGCGAGGCCGTCTCCTTCCAGATCCCCTGCGAATCCCAGGAGGAGGTCGACCGCTACTGGGCGCGCCTCACCCAAGGCGGTGAGGAGAGCGTGTGCGGCTGGCTCAAGGACCGCTTCGGCATCTCCTGGCAGGTCACCCCGCGGCGCCTCGTCGAGCTGCTCGGCGGCTCCGACCCGGCGACCGCCGCCAGGGTCGCGGAGGCGATGTTCAAGATGCGCAAGATCGACATCGCGGCGATCGAGGAGGCGGCCGGCAACCCGGCATAGGGCCTGCTGCTACGCGCGCCAGGACAAGGTCTTCACCACCCACGCCGACAAGGAGACCGAGCGCAGCGAGGGCTCCGCCTGCTGCGTTGCATAGACTCCTGTCCATGGAGCTGGAGCTCGCCCCGAAGACCAAGCGCCCCAAGGGCGAGGTCTGCGGCGAGCCGGTCGCCCTTCCCGAGGTCGACCGCGAGGCCGCCGCGCGCCTCGCGGTCCTCGGGAAGGCGCTGTCGGACCCGATCCGGATCCAGCTCCTCGACGTGCTCCGCCGCCACGCCGGTGAGGTCTGCGTCTGCGAGCTCGTGCCGCTGTTCGAGGTCTCGCAGCCCACCGTCAGCCACCACCTGAAGGTGCTGCGCGACGCGGGCCTCGTCGAGTCCGAGAAGCGCGGCCTCTGGGCCTACTACTACGTCCCGCCCGGCGCGCTCGACGACCTGGCGGACTGGCTCGGGTGACGGGCGCCCTCGGCCGCCGCGCCTGCGCCGAGGGGATCGGCGTCTTCGCGCTCGTCTTCGTCGGCTGCGGCGCGATCGTGACCGACGCCGAGCGAGCCGGCGCGCTGGGAACCGTCGGCATCGGGCTCGCGTTCTTCCTCGTCCTGCTCGCGGCGATCGCCTCGCTGGGCCACGTCTCGGGCGCCCACTTCAACCCGGGCGTCAGCCTCAGCTTCTTCCTCACCCGCCACCTGCCGGGGCGCGACCTCGCCGCCTACGTCGCGGCGCACCTCGCGGGCGCGATCGCCGCCGCGCTCCTCCTGCTCGTGCTCTGGCCCGGCCACCCCGCCGACCTCGGCGCGACCGTCCCCACGATCGAGCCCGCCCGGGCGCTCGTCGCGGAGATCGTGCTCACCGCCTTCCTGATGCTCGTGATCATGAGCGTCGCAACCGACACTCGCGCGGTGGGCGCCCCCGCCGCCCTCGCGATCGCTGCGGCCGTCGGGCTCGCCGCGATCGCCTTCGGCCCGCTCACCGGCGCCTCGCTCAACCCCGCCCGCTCGCTCGGCCCCGCGCTCGCCTCCGCCCAGTGGGAGGACTTTTGGATCTACCTCGCGGGGCCGCTCGCCGGCGCGCCGCTCGGCGCGCTCGCCTATCAGCTCGTCCGCGGCGAGCACCCGCCCGCCCGCACCGACCTCGAGGAGCGCGATGGCGACCGCGCTGTTCGTCTGCCTGCATAACGCGGGCCGCTCCCAGATGAGCGCTGCGCTGTTCGAGCGCGCCTCGGGCGGCCGGCACCGCGCGCTGTCGGCCGGCAGCGTGGCCGACCCCGAGGGCCGGGTGCACCCGGAGGTGGTTGAGGTCATGGCGGAGCTCGGCATCGACCTCTCCGAGCGCCGGCCCGAGCGGCTCTCGGACGAGCACGTCCGGGCCGCGGACGTCGTGGTGACGATGGGCTGCGGCGACGCCTGCCCCTACATCCCGGGCAAGCGCTACGTCGACTGGGAGCTGCCCGACCCGAAGGGTCTCCCCGTGGGGGAGGTGAGGGCGATCCGCGACGACATCGCCGGGCGCGTGGAGCGCCTCGTGGCCGAGCTCGACGGCTAGGCGGGGTTCGCCTCGGCCCAGGCGATGATCGCCTGCGAGCCGCCGATCCCCGTCCCGTCGTCCAGCTCGAGCACGGGCACGGTCGACTTTCCGGTCAGCTCCCTGGCCCGCTTGCGGCCCGCCGTCTGGTTGAAGGCGTCGGGCAGGATCGCCAGGCCGTAGGACTTGACCAGCTCGGGCTCGTGTCCCGCCGCGAGGAGCGCCTCGTGGGCGTTGCGGCAGGGATGCCCGCCGGGTCGCGGCGAGCGGAAGGTGCCGTAGCAGACGTAGAGCTTCATGGGCGCGGAGAGTACAGGCCGCGCCTATGCCGCGAACGACAGCACGAGCAGCGCCTGCGCCAGGTGGTAGGTCACGATGATCGCGAGAGGGGCCCACGCCGCCTTCACGAGGAAGCGCTCCCGCGCGATCAGCGAGTCGGAGGTGGCGAAGCTCAGCGCGCCCGCGATCGCGAGCGCGTCACCCGTGCCCGTCGCGGAGATGAGCATCGCCGCGATCACGAGGATGTAGGCGCCGACCGGCCCCGCGAGCGCGGGCTCGCTCGAGGCGCGCACCGCCGCGAGCACGGGCCGGCCCACGAACACGACCACAGCGACGCCGGCGACGGCCCCCGCGGCAAGCCAGCCCGCCTCGGTTCCCGCCATGAAGAACGCGGCAACGAACGCGAGGTGCGCCACGAGGAACGACCCGAGGCCAGCCACGAACAGGTTCGGACCCTCGGAGCCCGGCTGGCGCCCCGGGAGCATCAGGAACACGTCGCCCGCGAGCGAGAGCACGAGCGCGGCGACGAGCGCGACGCGCGCGCCGGAGTCGGAGGGGTCGAGCGTGATCGCCGCGGCGATCAGGAACAGCATGCAGCCCGGCTTCGCGACGTACTCGACGTCCTTGCGGCCGCGCGCGACCGCCCAGGCGTTCACGGCCGCCACCGCACCGAAGGCGCCGACGAGCGCTGCCGTCACTGTGCGGTCCCCCCGTGCACGCGGGCGAGGCTACCGGTCAAGCACCCGGCGACGGCTGACGATACGAAGCGGGGATGCGCGGCAGGCGACTCAGACGACTCGCGCTCGCGGCCGCCGCGACGGCAGTCGTGCTCGCGGCGCTCGCCTTCGCCGTCGCGGGTCAGGGCGGCCTCGACCTCCATCCGGCTCCGTTCGAGGTGGGCGAGGACCGCTCGGTCGCGGGTGCGCCCGGCTGGAGCAGGCCGTGCTGGGCGGGACGCCTCGAGAGCGACGGGCGCCACGCCCGCTCGTGCGCCCGGCTCCGCGGCCGCGTCATCTGGGTGACCCGCGACGCGGGAGACGGCGACGCCCACCTCGTCACGGTTGCCGGCCGCCGCCTGCGCTACGCGAAGATCTCGCGCCAGGTGCAGAGCTACGTGAAGGTGCCCGGCGTGGGCGACGCCGTCACGGTCGTGGGGCCGATGGTCGGAGGCGACCGCGTACGCGAGCAGGTCAACGTCTGGGCGCTCGAGCCCGGCTTCTAGCCACGCCGGGACGAAAAACCCTCCCTGGCACCTTTTTTTCAACCCGCCGGGTCAGCGCGAAGGGCGAGGTCGAGGATCGCCTCGTGCTTCGCCTCCCAGGAGTGGCGCTCGACGAACGCGCGCCGTTCGTCCTCGCCGGCGCGGCCCAGGGCGAGCGCGCGCTCCACGGAAGCGGCGAAGTCCTCGCCGATGACGACGCGCTCGCTCACGCCGTGGAGCGGCGGCAGGTCCACGGCCGCCACCGGCAGGCCGGCCGCGAGGTACTCGTAGAGCTTCAGCGGGCTCATCGCCTCGGTCAGGTCGTTGCGCACATGCGGGAGGAGTCCGGCATCCGCCGCGTGCACCACGGCCGCCAACTCGGCGCGTCCGACGCTCGGGTGGGCGACGAGCCCCGGCAGCCTGGAGAGGCGCGCCATCTGCTCCTCGTCGGGATGGCCACCCAGCATCACGATCGAAGCGTGCGGAAGCCGCGCGGCGACCGCCTCGACCAGGTCGGCATCGATCCGGCGGTCGAGCGTCCCGGTGTAGAGCAGACGCGGGCGTGGCAGCTCCGCGAACCACCGCGGCGGCTCACCGGGCTCGAGCCACTCGGAGGGATCCACGCCGTTCGGGACCACGAGCCCCGGACCCGTCGGCCCGATTCTCTCCAGGAGCGTCTCGGACACCGCGCACACGGCACGCCCGCTCGCCGCGACACGCGTGTAGGCCTCCGCGAGCGCAGGCCACCACGGCCGGAGCGGCTCATACGCGGTCATGTCGTCGGTTGCGTACAGGGTCACGGGTCCAGCCCATTCGAGCAGGGCGAACCCGGCGACGAGCGGATCGTTGGTGATCACGGCCGGACGACGGAGCCCCGCCGACCCGGCCGCCCGCCTGATCCGCCCGTCCCACGCCCGGTACGACTTCGTGACTGCCGCCGTGGTCGTGGAACCGCGCCGCCTCAGACGCAGTGGTGCGTGATGGCTGACGCGGTCGTCGACGGGCAACGCAACTCCGCGTCCGAGCAGGCGGCGTGCGACCACACCGTAGCTTCGCCATGGATCGGCGACGAGCACCCGGCCGACACGGTCGCTCGCGATCAGGGCGCGCATCAGGCGGGCGCTTGCCCAGGTCAGGCGCTCCTGCTCGATCGAGTGCCACGTGAGCAGCCCCAGCGCGAAGACCGCGTCCGGCTTCCCGGTCACATCGACCTGCGGCGGAGACGGCGCCTCACGGCCGGGGAGTCTGTCACGATCGCCACCGCGTGCGACCGCGCTCCCTACCGCTGGATGCCTACAGGCTCGCCGGGCGTGGCCGCGCGAAGCTGTTCACGCTGCTGGTGCGCCGCGGGTTCGCCGAGTTCGGCGCGGGCTCGGCGGTGCACCCCCCATTCCTCGTATACGGCGAGGACCGGATCGCCATCGGCCGAGACGTCGTCGTCCATCCGGGCTGCTGGCTCCAAGTGATCGGCGAGCAGGCCCGGGGAGAGGGCAGGCTCGCGATCGGCGAGGGCTGCTCGATCGGACGCCGCGCGCTGATCACGGTGGCCGAGTCGGTCGTGATCGGGCGCAAGGTCCTGCTCGCGCCAAACGTGGTCCTTCAGGACCACGTTCATGGATACGACGATGTCACGACGCCCGTAATCGATCAGCCGATCGCGCGCACCGCGCCCATCGAGATCGGCGACGGGGCGTGGCTCGGCCAGAACGTCGTCGTAGGGCCAGGCGTCCGGATCGGCCGCGGCGCGGTCGTCGGCGCGAACGCCGTCGTGCGTTCCGACGTTCCGGACCACAGCCTCGCGGTCGGCGCACCGGCCCGTGTCTCGCGCCGGTTCTGAGTTTCGTCGGGGCTATAGCTCGTGTCCGTTGGTCGAGAGGACGCCCATACGATCTAGTGTGTTGAGTCGGAAGTTCGGCTTCAGCTGCCCGAGTGGCTGGGCGTCACTGACGGCGCACATGGGATGAGTCGATGCCGAGCATCGGCGATACCCATGGGTGGCGTCAGGGGCGTCCAGACGCCGGGAAGCTGCGCACGAAATAACGACTCAGGACACTAGGGAGTTGGCCCGTGGCATTGCTGCCCGGTGTGCAGGCACGATTGGATCAGGAGCAGCTGCGTCGCGTCGTCCCAAGCGTTGAAGAAGTCCGCATGCCCCGTGTTGGTGCTCTTGCCCGCAGACAGGTAGTACCCGGGCCCTCCGCTCGTCCGATACGTAACGAACATCGAGATCTTTGGAACGGACCGCGAAAAGGACGTCGGACACACCTTCCCTACCCCCGAGATATGGGTGCTGTAGGCCATGTGCGCCGTCTCGTCTCCGCCGTCGAAGTGCCCGTCCCAGCAGTCCGGGAAGTGAATTCCTACGCGCAGACTCGACCCGGGCGCGCAGGTTAGAGCCGCCGGATCTTGTCCGGACGATTGCTGCGGGGTGCACTGCCAGTGCACGCGGTTGATGGATTGGGGCGCCGTGGCGTGGGCGTCTCCGGCGATCATCTTGAACCCTGCCGGGAATGGCTCAATTGCGAAGGGCGAGCGCTTGCCGTTCGCGTAGTAGATGACTGCGTTGATCGGAATCTGCGGGGTCCCGTCCGGAGCGTGCAGCGCTGGCACCCAGTAGGCCGACAGGTCCGCGGTGCGGTTGCACGTCGTGTCCGCGGCTCGGAGACTGGTGAGGGTGCTGTCCGCCCGTGTCGACGTGTTCCCGAAAAAATCGTGCCGATGTGCGGCCCCGAAGTTCCCGAAACTGACGATTGGGTCGTCATGCGCGGTGTGACTATAAGAACACGTCACCTTGAAATACCCGTCCGCAAAATCGGCGTCCGGATCTACGGCCGATGCAGGCGTCCCGAAGCCGAGCACCAGAAGCACGGCGAATCCACAGCCCAGATATCGCTTCATTACCCTGCCCCCCCTTTAGCGCCAGTGAGAAAACCGACCCTACCCTAAGGTGTGATGTGCGGCCGATCAGACGTC
Source organism: Thermoleophilaceae bacterium (assembly GCA_035553855.1). Lineage (GTDB taxonomy): Bacteria > Actinomycetota > Thermoleophilia > Solirubrobacterales > Thermoleophilaceae > JBBDYQ01. Next base: position 44,957 of record DATMJO010000123.1, read on the forward strand.
GCCCCGTCTCCTCAAGCACCTACAGCGCCGACGGAAGCCGAGGCCGGGTCGCGCTAGGGACAGTCGCCGCTCAGCGCGTCGAGCAGGTCCGGAATCACGACGTCGACGCCCGGGCCACATTCGATCGTGTCGGCGCCGGCCTGACCGTCGAGGGTGTCGTCGCCTTCGCCGCCCGAGAGCGTGTCGTCGGCGTCGCCGCCCAGCAGCGTGTCATTGCCACCCAGCCCGGTGAGGACGTTCACCGCGGCGCTGCCGGTCACGTGGTCGGCGTACCTGCTCGCCACGATGTTCTCGACATCGTCGAAGATGTTGTCCTCCTCGCCCGGGAAGCCGTCGTCCGCCACTCCGTCCAGGTCGATGGTCACGCCTGCCGTGCCGACCCGCGCGGGATCGTCGTCGAGCGTCGTGTAGGTGTCGATCCCGGCCCCACCGTGGATCTCGTCACGCCCGCTGGCGCGCGCGGCTCCCGGCTGCTCGCCGTGGATCGAGTCGTCGCCGTCGCCGCCGAAGATCACGTCGGTCTCCTTGCCGCCCTCGATCCTGTCGGCGAAGGCGCTTCCGATGATGGTGTCGTTGCCCTCGCGCCCCTCGATGAACATCGGGCCGGTCGCCGCGCTGGCGTCGATCGCGTCGTGGTTGTGTCCCGAGAGGATCGCTCCGACCTGGGGCAGGACGTTGTCGCCCTCGCCGCGGACTCCGTCGTTCGCGATGCCGTCCAGGCTGACGTTCACGTCGGTGATCCGGGCGTAGTAGTTGACGGTGTCGCCGCCGCCCGAGCCGCCGATCACGTCCGCGCCGTTCCCGCCCTCCAGCTGATCCGTCCCGGCGCCGCCCGTGAGCACGTCGTCACCGTTGCCGCCCCAGCCCACGACGCGGGCGCTGCCGCCCTCGATCACGTCGTTGCCGTTGCCGCCCGAGATGATGTACTGCGCGGCCGTGTCGCCGCCCTTGAGCGTGTCGCCCGCAGAGCCGCCGAAGATGTCCTCGAAGCCGGTGAGCGTGTCGGTCTCGCCCGCCGCGCCGCCGATGCCGAGCTGCAGGTCCACGGTCACCGGGACGCTGCGGTCGTTGTAGGCGATCTGGTCGTTCGCGCCGCCGCCGCCGTTCAGGATGTCGTTGCCCGCGCCGCCCTGGATCGTGTCGCCGAAGGTCGCCGGGCCGCCGTGCAGCTCGTCGTCGCCCGCGCCGCCGAAGAGCTGGCCGAAGCCAACGCCGATCCGCGCGTAGTCGTCGCCGTCACCGAGGTTGGCGCGCACCTCGGAGACCGTGTCGCGCTGGTTGCACATGACCTCGTGCTGGTCCACGGGGATGCACGCACCGAAGGGCCCCGGAGTGGTAGGGACGATGACTATCGCGCCCTCGTCGCGCAGGCTGATGCGCGTGATGCCCGCGGGCCCGGCGGGCGCCTTCGAGACGACGAGGTGATTCTGCTCGCCGGCCGACGCCGTGTAGGTGATACGGCTGCCCGAGTGCGAGACCGTCGAGGCCTCGGCGATGGGCGCCGCCGCGAGCAGCCCGCCCAAGATGACCCCGGCGATGAGCGGGCGTCCCCGCATGGTCCCGTCCCCCCGCTCGTTCTTCCGTGACTGAGGCGCTCAGCAGGCGCCGCGGCCGTGAAACACGACCAGCGCCGTCTTGGCCAGCAGCTTCGCGTCGAGCTTCCAGGAGCGCTGCTCGAGGTACTCGAGGTCCAGCCTCACCATGTCCTCGTAGCTCTTTTCGTTCCTACCGCTGACCTGCCAGAGGCCGGTCAGGCCCGGCTTCATCGCGAAGCGGCCGTTGTACCACTCGGGGTAGTGCTCGACCTCGTAGGGGATGGGCGGCCGGAAGCCGACCAGCGTCATCTCCCCACGGAGCACGTTCCAGAGCTGCGGCAGCTCGTCGATCGAGAAGCGGCGGAGCAGCCTGCCGACGCGCGTGACGCGGGGGTCGCAGACGGCCTTGAAGAGCGGGCGGCCGCGCTCGTCGACGGCCTCGGGCACGCAGGTGACGATCCGCTCGCGCACGTGGTCGGGATCGACCTCGGCGTCTGCGCCCACCGTCATGGTGCGGAACTTGAGCATCGTGAAGGCCTGCCGGTCGCGGCCCATGCGCTGCTGGCGGAAGAGCGAGGGCCCGCGCGAGTCGAGCCGGATGGCGGCCGCGACGATCAGGAGCAGCGGCAGCATCAGCACAAGCAGCGTCAGGGCGACGGCGATGTCGAACGCGCGCTGGAGGATCGTGCCGGCGGGCGGCAGCGCCCGGCCGGCGTCGATCGGCCAGCGAACGGCGCGCTCCACGGGCGCGGTGACGACGTTGAGCCGGGGACGGGGCAGCGCGATCGCGCCGCCGTCCACGGAGAAGCGTGAGGCGTTGCCCGCGCCCTGCAGGACGCGCAGGCGCCGCCGCGTGCGCTCGCGCTCGGTGAGCGCGGTCGCCTCCTGGTCCAGGTCGAGCGTGCCGGCGTCGCCCGCAAGCTCCGCATCGGTCTCTGCTGCACGCGCGCGCACCTTGTCCCCAGGCGCGGGCCGCGCCGGCGCGTCTGCCAGGTCCGCGGTGCTCCCCTCGAATGCGATGTGGGCCTCCACCCTCGACTCCTTTCGTGAGTGGCGCCCTATTGCGCCCAGTTCGGCGACGGCTGCGTGCCGTCGGTGTCGGCCGGCATCCCGAACGCGAATCCGCTCTCGGGATCGAGGACCAGCGCGGCCGCCTGCTTGCGGGACGTCACGCCGAGCTTGCGAAAGCTAGTCGAGAGGTGGCTCTTGACCGTGCTTTCCGCGAGGAAGAGCCGCTGGGCGATCTCGGCGTTGGTGCAGCCGTGCGCCACGAGCTGGAGCACCTGCCGCTCGCGGAAGGAGAGGACCGTCATGTCGACCTCGTCGCGCAAGTCGCGCGGGACGCAGATCTGCCCGGCGAGGATCGCCTGGAGCGCGATGCCGAGCAGCTCCTCGGCGTCGCCCTCGTAGACGTAGCCGTCCACGCCGGCGTCGAGCGCCTTGCGGAGCGGGCGCCGGCCGGTGGCGGCGGACACGACCAGGATCGGCGTGCCGGGGAGCTCGGCGCGCAGCAGGCGGAGCTCGGCCGTGGGCGCGACGCCCGAGAGGTCGAGCGCGATGACCAGCGCATCCGGCGGGGTCTCACCGACGGAGGCCGCCAGGAAGTCGGCGACGCTCGCGGTGGTCGCCGCCGGGCGGAAGCCCTCGCGCCGGAGCGTCTGGCCGATGCGGCGGCGGCGGACCTCGTCCACCGCGACGTAGGCGACCGTCGCGCGGCGCTGCTTTGCGGGGCGCGGAACGTCGAGCACGGCATTGCCGTTCGCCCGTCCCAACGCCACCCTCCCTCGAGTCGTTACCCCTGCCATTTCCTCAATGACGTAACGATCAGATGCGCCATTACTTGCGCTGTCTGCGCCGTGTGCGCTCATTCCGTTACCCCAGCGGGCCTAGGCGGCAACCGTCGCGGGGGCCGCGTCCGCGAGGCGGAGGGCCTCCTTGAGCGCACGGCGCCCGCGGTGGTGCAGACCGTGGACCGCGTCCTCGGACCGGTTGATCCGCGTGGCGATCTCGTTGGGCGACCAGCCGTGCACATGGCGCAGCACGACGACCGTGCGCTGGTCCTCCGGGAGGCCGGCGATGGCCTCGCGCAGCACCTGGGAGAGCTGGTGGCGGTCCTCGTCGCAGGCCTCGTCGACCGAGTGGACCTCCTCGCAGGGGATCGCGCGGCGTCGGCGCATGTGATCGATCGCGAGGTTGTGGGTGATGCGGAGGATCCACGCCGAGAAGGGCACCGAGCGCTGCTCGTAGCGGGCGAGCGCGGTCATGAGGCGGGCGAAGACCTGCTGGGTCACGTCCTCGGCCTCGTGCTCGTCGCGGAGGATCGAGCAGGCGTAGCCGTAGACGTTGTCGGCGAAGCGCAGGTAGAGGTAGCGGATGGCGTCCTGGTCGCCGCCCTTGGCGCGGGACACCGCGGCGGCGAGCTCGCCGGGGCGCAGGTCCTGGTCCAGCGTGGCCTTGCGGCGAAAGCACGCGGCGTCACGTCCGCGGTACCGCTCCCCGATCTCCGTCATCTCCTACCTCCGAGTCCAGCGGGCCGGTGGGTGGTGCGAGTCCGTTTCGCCTACTCGGAACGGGCCCCCGGCGCCGATTCATCCTTGTGTTGTCGAAGGTAGGACGGCCGATTTAGCCTCAGGTTTGCCTGTTGATTAGTCCTCAATTAGATGTTTGGGAATGTGTCGAGTCCGGCGCTCAACGACGGGGCGCGGCCTACCGGCGGGAGGGGACTAGTCCCCCTGCGAGAATCAGGAACGAGGGAGCTATTTGGCGAAGCGAGCCGGAACCGGAGGATCCAAGGAGAAGGCGGCGCCGCCCGGCGACGTGCTCGCCAGCCTGCCCTACGGCGTGGTGCTGATCGGGCCCGACAGGGAGGTCCGCCGCGCGAACCCTGCGGCGGCCGAGTTGCTGCCGGCGCTCGAGTCCGGCGACGAGCGCTGCGACCGCCTGCTCGCGTGCACCGCCCCCGGCGGGCCGTGCGAGCACGGCTGCCTTGCGGAGCGCGCGGCAGCGACCGGTGAGGCGCTCCCCGAGATCCGGATCGACACGGGCGAGACGGGCTCGGTCTCGGCCGTGTGGGTGACCGCGGCGCCGGTCGGGACCGCGGGCGAGGCGCTCCTGCACCTGCGCCCGGGCGACGCTCGCGACCGGCGGCGGCGCAGCGACCCCCACTGGGTCAGCGGCCCCGACCTGCGCATCCGCGCGTTCGGGCGGATGCACATCGACAGCCCGGAGGGGCCGATCGGGGGCCGCTGGCTGCAGCAGCGCCCGGGCCATGTCCTCAAGTACCTGACCTGCGAGCGCAACCGCGTCGTCCACGCCGAGGAGATAGCGGAGGCGCTCTGGCCGTCGGCGGGACGGCAGGGGCTCAACAACGTGCGCCACTTCGTCCACTCGCTGCGCGAGAAGCTCGAGCCGGGCCGGCCGAAGGGAGCGGACTCGTCCTTCATCGTCACGGTCCGCGACGGCTACGCGATCGACCGCCGCAACGTGCAGATCGACGCGGACGAGTTCGAGGCGGCCGTCGAGGTCGGCCTCTCGGCGGCGAAGCGCGGGGCGAACGGCGAGGCGGTGGAGCGCCTGGGTGAGGCCGTCGCGCTCTACGGAGGCGAGTTCCTAGAGGACGAGCCCTACGCCGACTGGGCCTACGAGGAGCGAGAGCGCCTGCGCGGACTCGCGGGGCGCGCGCTGCGCACGCTCGCGGATGTGGCGCTCGGAGAGCGCGACCTCGCTGCAGCCGCGGGCCACCTCGAGCGTCTCGCCGAAATCGAGGCCTACGACGGCGAGGTCCACAGGAAGCTCTTTGCGGTGATGCTGGCGCAGGGCAGGCGCAGCGAGGCCGCTCGCCGCTTCGCGGCCTATAGGGTGCGGATGCTCCGAGAGTTCGGCGAGGAACCCGATTTCCAGCTTGCAGACATCGCAGCGGCGATCTCCAAGAGGTCCTGAGGCCGCGCCAGTTGTCCCGCCCCGGCCCGTTGAGTCCGTATGGGCGTAAGGGGGGTGCTCGTGGTGCGGCCGCGGGGCGAGGATGAACTCGTCCCCCTCGTCGGCTCCCGTTTTTCGGCCGCGATGCCCATCGCGAACGAGGCGCTCGTCCGTTACGGCGCCCGCTCGTTGCGCCAGGCCGGCGTCGGCTCGGTGATCGTCGCGGGCCCGCCCGCGGCGCGCGAGGAGATGCTGGCCGCGCTCGGCGACGACCACGGCCTGGACCTCGAGTGGGCCGACGTGGAGCACCGCGGCGCCGCGCTCCTGCCCGACGCTGCCGCCGCGCTCGCCGCCGCCGCGCCGCTCCTGGGCGAGGAGCACGCGGTCGTCCACTTCTCCGACACGCTCTCGCTCACGCCGCTCGGACCGCTGGTCGAGGAGGCGGGCGCCGCCGACGTGCTGCTCGCGGGCCCCGAGGGCTCTGCGGCCGACAGCCCGGTCGTGAGCCTCTCCGACCATCGCGAGCGCCGCAAGGAGCCGGCCCTCCCCTCGGTCGCCCCCGCGCGCATCGCCCTTCTCTCGCCCGCAGCGGTCGAGGCCGCCGCCGGCCTCCCGCCCGAGGCCGCGCTGCACGACATCGCGCTCGCCGTCTCGCGCACCGGCGGCAGCTCACAGCAGCGCCTCCTGCGCGGCGTGTGGAGTTGCTCGGGGACGGTCGACGGCGTGCTCGAGGCCAACCGCCTCGTCCTCGACGCGATCGACGGCGAGGTGGAGGGCGCGGACCTCTCGTCCGCCCGCGTGGACGGGCGCGTGCGCGTCCATCCCACCGCCGTCCTCGACCGCACCACGGTGCGCGGCCCGGCGACGATCGGGCCCGGCACGGTGCTCGTGGACACCTTCATCGGCCCCTACACGGCGATCGGCGACAACGTCCGCCTGGAGGGCACCGAGATCGAGTACTCGATCGTCCTCAGGGGCGCGTCGATCCGCCACCCGGGCCGCCGCCTGGAGGCGAGCCTGGTGGGCCAGGACGCGAGCGTGAGCCGCGACTTCGCCCTGCCGTCCTCGCTGCGCCTGCGCGTAGGCCGCCGCGCGGACATCTCGCTGACCTGACCGCCCTGGGGGTCAGGCCCCCGGCCCGGGCCTCCGGTGCTTCAGGAGTTGCGGGCGACTTCCAGCAGGGTCAGCAGCTCGTTGACCTCGCGGGCCGACAGCTTGCCGGCGAGGTAGGCGCTGTGGAGCTCGTTCGCGGCGACCGAGGAGGGCTCGCCGTTCGGCGTGCACGGCTCGATCTCCAGCTGGCGCAGCACGCCCTCGGCGTCACCGGGAAGGCAGTCCGGATCCGACGGACCGCCGGAGGGGACGGGCGTCGGGTTCGGCGTGGGCGTCGGCGTGGGGTCCGGCCTGCGCGGCGGCTTGCGCGGCTTGCGGCGGCGCTTCCGCGGCTTCTCGGTGCGGGGCTCATCGCGCTCGTCGGCGTTGCGGCGGCGCGGGCGCGTGGGGACGGTGGCGGGCGGAGCCGACACCGGCACGACCTCGCCGACGGCGCTGCGGCGGCGGCGCTCGGCTCCCGACCCGGGAGCCCGGGGCGTGCCGCCCGCCAGCTCGTCGGCGTCGTCGCGACCGCCGCCCCCGAAGGGATCCTCGATCGGCCCGCCGGCTCCGGCCTGGCCGAGCTGAGGCGTGCCGCCCTCGTCGCCCGTGCCGCCTCCGCGGCCGAACGCCGCGATGGCGATGCCGAGGGTGACGATGCCGAGCAGCACGCGCCCGGCACTGCCGCTGCGCACGCGGCGGCCGGCGGAGCGCATGCGCTCGCGGGCGGCCTCGATGTCGGGACCACGGCGTGCGGGCTCGGGCGGCTCCGGCGCGTCGGCCGAGCGGCCGGGGAGCGGGCCGCTGACCCGGTCGCGGATCGGCGTGCCGCGCCCGCCGAAGCGGCGCCCGCCGATTCGGCGGCGCCCGGCGTGCTCGCGGCGCTCGCGCTCACGCTCGAGAGCGGCGCGGGCGCGCTCCAGCTCGACGTCGGCCGTGAGCGGCGGAAGGGCCTCGGTGACGGGCTCCGCCTCGAGCGGCGGGAGCGGCTCGGCCACGGTGTCCTCGACGGCGGCGGGAGCCTCCGGCTCGCGCCGCAGGATCCGCGGCTCCGCGCACACGGCCACCAGGCCGGCCCCGAAGAAGAAGACGTAGACGGGGTGCGTGAAGGCCAGCGCGTCGAACAGGAAGGACGAGCACGCGAGAGCGCCTGCGACGCCCGTCGCCGCGAGCGCGGCCTCGGAGCGGGCGGGATCGCGGGAGCGGATGTGGCGGCGCGCCGACAGCGGCACCATCACCAGCATCAGGGCGTAGATGCCCAGCCCGAGCGCCCCGATGCTCACCAGCAAGACGAGCATCTGGTTGTCGATGATGCGGTACTTGTTCGGGTCGTAGCTGCCGTAGCCGCGGCCGAGCACGAGGTGCTCGCGGACGTCCGGAGTGATGGCCCGGTAGTCCTCGATGCGGCCCTCGGCGCTCGCGCCCTGGCTGATCTGGCCCGGGAGCAGCTTCTCGAGCTGCGGCTCCACGGCCTGCGGGCGCATCAGCGTGAGGACGGCCAGCACGACGATCGCCGCCGGCGCGAGGCGCAGGACCTTGCGCGGCTGCATCGCGGCGAGCACGGCCAGCACGGCGATGGCGGCGAAGCTGCCGGTCTTCCGGCCGGTCGAGAAGACGGACAGGATGATCAGCACCGTGATCCCCGTGTAGATCATCTTCGAGCGCAGGTCCTCGACGCGGGAGAGGCGGACGACCGCGAACGAGAGCGCCATGGCCATCAGGCCGGTGAGGGCGAGCGCGTGGCGGGTGTGCGCGGTGATCGGGTCCGACTGGAAGATCGTCGTCTTGCTCTGGACCGGAGAGAAGTCGAAGATCGACTGGGGCACGATCGCGCCCCACCACTCGATGAAGTAGTTGCGCCCGGTCCAGTACTCGACGAGCGTCCCGATCGCCGTGATCGTCGCGAGGCCGAGGAGCAGGGTGACGAGCTTCGGCAGCTCCTTCGGGCGGATCGTCGTGGCGACGACGAAGAACAGGATGACCCAGGAGCCGGCGATCGAGACGGACTTGATCGCGCCGGTGAGCTCGCCCTGCTTGTGGAGCACCGAGACGTTCAGCAGGATGCTGCCGACGGCCACCGCCGCGAAGGCCGCGATCGCGTAGACGAGCGGCGAGCGGCGCCAGCGCGGGGCGGCGGAGCCGCCCGCGAAGTAGGTGGCCACCCAGGCGACCAGCATGATCACGATCAGGACGCGGTCGAGCTTCGCGTCGACCGGGAGGTTGAGGCGAAGCTGCGTCGAGTCGTAGGGGACGAGGAAGAGCATCCCGAGGAAGGCCGCGACGAGCCACGGCATGACCCGGCCGGTGTTGGGCCACGAGTCCGAGGCGGCCGACTCGATCGGCGGCGGCCAGACCTTGCCGCCGGAGGGCCCGGCGGGGCGGCGGACTTCCGTGTCCTGGGGCTTGTTGGTCAGCGTTCGTGCCATGAGCTTTTGGTCCCTCAGGTCTCGCGCGGCTGGCCGTCGCTGGCGGCCTGCTCGGCGTCGCGGATCGTCTCCAGGTTGCGTCGGACGCCCGCGATCACGAGGACGAGGATGCACCAGCCGAGGAAGACGCCGACGAAGGTGAGCGCCACGAGCTGGCGGTTGATGCCCTTGCCGACGACACCACCCTCGGCCTCGCCGAGCCGGCGGATCGCGATGCCCGCGGCCTCCGGGACGTCCTGGCCGGTCTGCACGCGGCGGACGTACTTCGTGAAGCCGATCGAGCCGGCGTTGGCGAGCTTCACCGCGTCCTCGGCGGTGGGCGCCTCGGCGGTGATCGTGATGGCGGGCAGGCCGTTCTCGGCCGTGAAGCTCAGGCGGAAGTCGCGGTTCTCCTCGAGGATCGTCTGGAGCCTGCGCTCACGGTCGCCCGTGCCGGTGGTCCGCGGCAGCGCCCCCACGATCGGCGCGTTGACCTGGATGTCGGTCTCCTTGAGGCCGACCTCCCGGGCGATCGCGGCGCGGACGGGGCGGCTCGTGGCGAGGCGCGAGAGCACGAGCGCCCGCTGCGAGAGCGGGCGCAGGTCGATGCGGTTGTCGACGATCGACGTCGTCGGCGTGTCGATCAGCACCTGCGTGGCCGCGCTGCCGATCGAGAACGCCTTCGAGTCGAGCGCCGGCGGGAAGACCGAGATGCGGTAGGCGGTGGAGAGGCCCGCGATCAGGGCGATCAGGGCGCCGAGCAGCAACCAGCCCGGCCGGCGGCCCAACTCTCGGATTGCCTGTGCGAGATCCATCCTGCCTATGAAACGCGGTCCGGCCTGGGAAACTTTCGGCCTTTTTTCATCCTTTACGCAACGTCAGCGATACGTCGCAAGGACCGTTGCAATCCTCAGGACCGTCTTCGGAGCGTTTCGACGATGCCACCGGCCACCATCGGTACCTGCACGGTAGCCCACTCGAGCAGTTCCAAGGCTCGTATCTTCGTCGAGTTCGGCTCGTACCCTTGTGCACGCGCGCGCGCGAGGCCGGGCATCTCGTTGCGCTCGCCGGGCAGCCTCAGGAAGCGCCCGGGCAGCCAGGCTCCCGGGTGCGTCCAGAGCGGCCGGCGCGCCCAGGTGCCCGGCGCGCCATGCCTCGAAAGCTGCGTGCGACCCGCCCCCATCCGGTAGGTCTTGCGCACCACGTCGCGGATCCGCCGCCGCGGTGGGTGGACGACCGCGGCCTCACGGGAGTAGACGAGGCGATGCCCCGCCGCGACCGCGCGACGGGTGAACTCGGTGTCTCCCCCGGCGGTGAGGCGGGCGTTGAAGGGCCCCACCGAGGCGAGCACCGAGGCGCGGACGAACAGGTTCGCCGTCGCCGCGTCGCCGCCCGCGACCATCGAGGCCTGGTCGAGGAAGCGCGCGTCGATCAACTCCGCGAGCGTGGGGTCCGGCGACAGCGGCACCTCGATGTGGCCGCCGACGAGCCCCGCCTCCGGGTCGGAGAGCGCCTCAAGGCCGGCCTCGAGCCAGCGAGGCTCCGGCCGGCAGTCGGCGTCGGTGAACGCGAGCACGGGCGCCCCGGCCCGCTCGATCCCCAGGTTTCGCGCCACATACGAGCCCGAGCGGACGGGAACGGACACGACGGTCGCCGCCTCCCGCGCGACCTCCGCCGTCCCGTCGGTCGAGGCGTCGTCCACCACGATCAGCTCGAAGCGCTCGCGCGGCAGCGTCTGGCGGGCGAGGCAGGCGACGAGGTCGGGCAGCGAGCGCTCGGCGTTCCGCGCCGGGACGATGACCGCGACGTCAGGCAAGGCCGGCGCGGATCGCGGCCACGACGTCGTCCTGGTCCGCCTCGCTGAGGCTGGGGCTCAACGGGAGGCTGAGGGTTCGCTCGGAGATGTCCGTCGTGACCGGCAGTGAGGCGGGGTCGATCCCGTAGCGGTCGCGGTAGTAGGGGTGCAGGTGCACGCCGCGGTAGTGCACGCCCGTCCCGATGCGCTCCCGGTGGAGGTGGTCGAGCAGGCCGTCGCGGTCGAGCCGGGCCCCGGGCTCCACGAGCACCTGGTAGAGGTGGCGCGCGTGCCGGGAGCCCTCGGCGGGCTCGGGCGGCAGCTCGAGCGGCAGGCCCGCGAGCAGCTCGTCGTAGCGCGCCCAGATCCGCTCGCGCTCCTCGATCCAGCCGTCGAGCCGCGGCAGCTGGTGGAGGCCGAGGGCCGCCTGCACGTCGGTCATGTTGAACTTGAAGCCCGGCTCCACGACCTCGTAGTGCTTGAAGCCCGCGTCGGAGAAGCGCTGCCAGGCCCCGAGCGAGAGGCCGTGGAGCGCGAGCCGCTCCACCTCCTGCGCCAGCTCGAGGTCGCCGGTGGCGAGCGCCCCGCCCTCGATCGTCGTCAGGTTCTTCGTCACGTAGAACGAGTACGCGGTGAGGTTCCCGTGGCCGCCGATCTGCGTGCCGGCCCACTCCGCGCCCAGCGCGTGGGCCGCGTCCTCGACCACGAGGAGGCCGTGGCGGTCGCGCAGCGCGGACATCCGCTCCATGTCGAGCGGGCGTCCGGCCATGTGGACCGGCATGATCGCCCGTGTGCGCTCGGTGATCGCAGCCTCGGCGGCCTCGAGGTCCATCAGGCCCGTCCGCGGCTCGCAGTCCACGAGCACCGGCGTGGCGCCGGTGTGCTCGACCGCGTTCGCCGACGCGACGAACGTCATCGACGGCACGATCACCTCGTCGCCCGGCCCCACCCCCAGCGCCTTCATGCCGAGCACGAGCGCCGCCGTGCAGGAGGAGACGCAGCGCACGTGCGGCACGCCCACGTACTCCTCGAGCATGCGCTCGAAGCGCTGCACCTTGGGGCCCGTCCCGACCCAGCCGGAGCGCAGCGAGTCGACGACCTCCGCTATCTCCGGCTCCTCTATGACGGGGCGTCCGAAGACGAGGAAGTCGTCACGCATGAGCCGCGCGAGCTTATAACCCGGTGATGGTGCCCACCGCCGGACACGTCCTGCGCAGCTACCTCCCGCGCTCGGCGACCTTCGTCCACACCACCCTCCGCCACCAGCGGGGCTACCGCCCGGTCGTGCTCGCCGGGCGCCTCGAGAACGCCGCGGAGTTCCCCGTCGAGCACCTGGTCGAGCTGGCCGCGCCGGGCTCGCCGCTACCCACCCGGCTCGCGCGCAGGGCGGCCGCGCTGGCGGCCCGCGCGCCCGGGGTGTGGGAGCACCGCATCCGCGTCGAGGCCGAGCGCCACGGCTGCGCGCTGCTCCACGCCCACTTCGGCTACGGCGCGCCGCCCGCTCTCCACGCCGCCGAACGCGACGGCATCCCGCTCCTCACCACCTTCTACGGCAACGACCTCGCCCTGCCCGCGCGTGAGCCCGCCTGGCGGGAGGCCTACGACCGGCTGTTCGAGGTCGGGCGGCTGTTCCTCTGCGAGGGGCCCGCCATGCGCGAGCACCTGGTCTCGATCGGGGCCCCCGCCACGCAGGTCCGCGTGGTTCGCATCGGGCTCGACCTCGAGCAGTTCCCCTTCGCCCCGCGGCCGCGCGGCGAGCGCATCGTGTTCGGGCAGGCCTGCCGCTTCGTGGAGAAGAAGGGCGTGGACCTCACGCTGCGGGCCTTCGCCGCGGCACTTCCTCGCCTGGGTGACGCGGAGCTCCTGCTGGTGGGCGACGGCCCGGAGGCCGAGCGGCTCCGGGCGCTCGCCTCGGATCTCGGGCTGGGCGACGCCGTCCGCTTCCACGGCATGGTCTCGCACGCCGAGTACCGCGACCTGCTGGCATCCATCGACGTCTGCGTCCAGCCGAGCCGGACGGCGGCCGACGGCGACACCGAGGGCGGCGCGCCGACCGTGCTGCTCGAGATGCAGGCGGCCGGCGTGCCGGTGATCGCCACCTCCCACGCCGACATCCCCGCCGTCGTCGCGCGGCCTGACGAGCTCGCAGCTGAGGAGGACGTCGAGTCGCTCGCGGCCGCGATGGAGCGCGAGGCCGCGCTCGGCGAGCCCGAGCGGGCCGAGCGGGCCGAGGCCGGCCGCGCGCTCGTGGAGCAGGCGCACGACGCCCGCGTGGTCGCCGCCGGCCTCGAGCGCCTCTACGACGAGGCCGCCCCTTAACCGCCGAGGGCGGGCGCCGGCCGGAAGCCGACACCCGCCCGGAGGGCAGTACCCCCTGTAAGACCTACTTGAAGGCGGCCAGGCCTCCGCCCGTGCCGCGGCCGGTGCCGATCGCCGCGTACACGTAGCCGCTGCCGACCGACACGCCGCCGGTCGAGGGGCGGCCGAGCGGATGGCGGCCGAGGATGCGGCCGGTGACCGTGTCCTGCGCGTCGAGGAAGCCCGCGCTGTCGGTGGCCCAGAGCACGCCGCGGCTCGACGAGACTGGCCCGTAGCGGAGCGCCTCGACGGCCGGCGAGACCCACACCGGGGCGCCCGCGCGGTCAACGGCCCAGAAGATCCCCGGCAGCGCCGAGGAGCCATAGATGGCCTTCCCGTCCTGGGCAGCCATGCCGACCACGCCGCCCTGCGAGGAGGGCACGCCGACGGGGCTCGTGAACTCGAGCGCCATCGTCTGCGCGTTCACCGCGTAGAACGTGCCGGTACCCGCGCCGGCGCCGACCAGGATCCTGCCGCCCGTCTTCGAGGTGAAGGCGAGCGGGCCGGCCGTGAAGCCCTGGCGCTTGGTCGGGTCGGGCGAGTTGTGCTCGGCGATGTCGTCGTTGCGGATCTGGTGGGTCCCGGTGACGTTGCCGGTCGCCGTGTCCAGCTTGAGCAGCGCGTCGCTGTATGGATGCGCCGGCGGCGTGCCGCGGAACTGGTGGTCGGTGGCCACGTAGACGGAGTCGTACGGGTCGAACACCATCGGCGTGCCGGCGATGCCGCCGCCGCGCCCGCTCGAGTTCACCGTGGCGGTGCGCCACACGACCGCGCCCGTCGTCGCGTCCACCGCGACGGCGAGGCCGATGTGCGAGCTGTTGCGCAGCTCCTCAGCCGCCAGGCACGCGCAGGTGCCGACGTAGAGCATGTTCTGCTCGGCCGAGTAGTTGATCCCGCCGAAGATCACGGCGTCGCGCTGCGTGTCGACCACCGTCTCCCAGCGCTGGGTGAGGTTGATCGCGTCGAGCGCGACAATCGACGGCGCGCCGGAGCGGGCGACCGGGACGTATAGGACGCCCTCGGGTGCCCCCGTGGAGGGCGCCTGGTACATGAGCGAGCCGCGGATCGGGCCCCCGACCGCGCGGGCGCGGTAGACCTGGCTCGTGCGGTTCTTCTGGAGCTTCTGGTAGAGCGAGTAGACCGTGCCGCCGGTGGTGCCGACGTAGACGAGGCCGTTCGGCGCCAGGATCGGCGTGCCTGTGACGTCCCCGTCGAGGGTCTCGTTGTACTGAAGCGCGAGGACCGGGGCCTTGCTGGCCGACGGGCCGGAGTTGAAATGGCGCGTGTTGAACGGGTTCTGGCCGTCCTGTGGCCACTGCGCGAGCGCCGCGGGGGCGGTCGCGAGGGACAGCGCGAACACGAGGAGCAGGCCGTAAAGCCGGCCACGCATCCTCACCGAGCGCGAGCCCCTCCTGTCAGCTTCTGTGCCTGGCACGGGATCCTCCCAATTCGGGTACCACTGATCGGAACGAAGCCCGAGGCGGTTTCTTACGGAACCGGTCTGACAGCGGGGTATGAAAAAAGTGCTAGTCGGCCCCCGGGCGGCCCGCTACGGGTACCCGGGGAGGCCGATTCGCACTCGCCTCTAGGGCGCCGCGGAGCGGAAGCGGACGCGCTCGCAGTTGCGCGAGATGCGGTCCCGGCGGTCCGCGATGACGCGGTCCTTGCCCCGGCCGCAGTTGATCCGGTCCGTGTTGCCGTCGGCCGCGTGGATCAGGTCGTCGCCGCTCGAGGCGCTGATGCGGTCGCGGCCGTCGTCACCCCAGATGCGGTCGTCGCCGAGGCCGCCGACGATCTTGTCGTTGCCCTCGCCGCCGCGCAGGCGGTCGTTGTCGTCGCGGCCGTAGATGCGGTCGTTGCCCGACCCACCCTTGATGATGTCGATGCCGCCGCCACCGATCAGGAGGTCGGCGCCCGAGAGGCCGAAGATGCGGTCGAGGCCGTCGCCGCCGAAGAGCGCGTCCCGGCCCGAGCCGCCGCGCAGGCGATCGTTGCCGTCGCCGCCACGCAGGTCGTTGCGGCCGCTGGTGCCGGTCAGACGGTCGTCCCCGCCTTCGCCGAGGACGGTGTCCTTGCCCGCGCCGGCGCTGATGAGATCGTCGCCCTCGCCGCCCCTGGCGAGGTCGTTGCCGCTCGACAGGAAGATCCGGTCGTTGCCCTCACCGGCGTCGGCTTCGTCGTTGCCCGCTCCGGCCGAGAGCCGGTCCGAGTCGGCCCCGCCATCGAGGCGGTCGGCTCCGTCGCCACCGGCGAGAACGTCGGCTCCGGTCTCGCCGACGAGCACGTCCGCACCTGTGTCTCCACGGAGGAAGTCCCCGCCGTCGCCGCCGTTGAGATCGTCGTTGCCGGCACCGCCGCTCGCGTCGTCGGAGCCTCCCTCTCCCCGGATGCAGTCGTTGCCCGCGACGCCGTTGAGGCGGTCGTTGCCCTCGAGCCCGAGGAGGTTGTCGTTGCCGTTCGTGCCCGTGAGAAGGTCGTCGCCGGCGGTTCCGGCGACGGTGTTGTTCGCCGGGGGACAGCCACGAGCCTCGGCGACGGGCTGAGATGCCGGCGGGGCCGTCGATAGCAGGTTCCGGGCAGCCACCGCCATCACCTTGGCGTTCACCCCGGTGCCTGTGCGCTGGAGGAAGTAGGCGTCGGCCTGCGCCGCGCTGACGACCAGGCGGGGCGGGAGGCTCGAGGGCGAGAGGCCTGCCCCACTGCCACTCAGCTGGAGGGTCGTGCGCGCGCCGAAGAGGTTGCCGGTCTGCCTCTCCATTCCGATCGCGTTGGCGTTGATGTCGTTCGGCGAGTGGAACACGAGCACCGCCAACCCGCTCGGGCTGACCCCAAGGGCCGGGCGGGTGCCCTCACCGAGATTTTGTACGGCGAGCCGGACCCCGTTGACGAGCTCCGAGGCGTTGAGGTTCGAGCCGCCTCCCTCCGGCGGCGCCGCCGACCAGACGAACGTAGCCCGTCCGGAGCCGTCCACGGCGATGCGAGGTGAACTGTGGTTCGGCCCGCTCGCGGCAGGGGTCGGTGACGCGGGTGGGTCGGAAAGCGTCCTGGGAGTCGCAGGTCCGGGCGCCGACGCCAGCCAGCGCGCGTAGCGTGTCTGGGTGGGGTTGGGGGCGACGCCGCCCGCCCTGGCGGGGGTCTCCCGGAAGGCCACCGTGATGTCCCCGGAGCCATCGATCGCAACGGCGCCCTGGTCCGCGGGGTCGGTGACGTTGACGATCCCTGCGGACTCGGGCGAGAACTCGGTCGCGCCGGCGAGCTTGCGCCGCAGCACGACGTCGACCACGGTGCCGGCGGTCTTCGTGTACGACACGGCGACCCCTGCGGCCGAGACCGCGAGGTCGGGCTCCGTCCCGGCTCCGAGCGCCTGCTCCGCCCCGGGGGTGCCGTCGGGCGCGATCCTGAGGTACTTCACGGTCGCGGTCCCGGTCGTGTTCGCCGCCACGTGAGCCGCGCCATCGCCTCCCATGACCATCCGGACCGACTGTGTCGCGATCCCGGTCATGACCGGCGTGGGCGCGACCGACGGTGAGCCGCCGACCGGCCACGAGAAGAGAAACACCTGGTTGCTCGAGACGAAGACGCCGCGCGCCGTCCCGTCCGGGGCCACCGCCAGCCTGTAGCTGGATCCGATGCCGGCGCCGACGCCGTTCGGTAGAGCCACCTGAACAGGAGTCGGCTGCCAGGTCGGCGCTCCCAGCGAGCTCGTGTTGGCGAACAGCGCAGCGTCGCTGGCGGCCTGCCCCTCACGCGTCTGCGGGAACAGAACGACGGTGCGGCCGCCCGAGCCTATGTCGCCGCCCGTGACCTCGAAGAAGCCCTCCGCCGTGTTGTCCACCCGCGAGGAAGGGACGAGCCAGGCAGAGTGAGCGACCGGAGCGAGCGCCGCCGACGCGGCGACGGCGAGCACTGCCACGGCGAGCATCACGAAGCGCGCTCGCGGAGGCCCACCCGTCATATCCCGTGCTCCGCCCACTGTTGCGACTCCCCTCTGGTGCGATGCCCGCCGCCCGTCGCGGCCCGGCTGACACCATAGGACATCCTCGGCCGGCGGGGCGCGGCTCCGCGCCGGGACCCGGCCGCGAATCCTGCGCTGGTACGAATTTCCGCCCCCCCATTCGTTGACCCCTGCGGTCAGCATCGCTACATTGCGGCGCACGTTGCTCCTTGGCAGGGGCACTTCAGCGTCGGGCATTGGGTCCGGCGACAAGTCATTCACAAGATCAGGGGGAGTACATGCGCAAGCTGCTCGTTCTTTGTTTCGCGGTCGGCGGTCTCGCCGTTCCGTTCACCGCATCGGCTCATGACGTCCCGGACGGCGCGGACTGCCGCGCGGCCGGCGAGCCGTCGGTCACCCCGCTCGGCGGTCCCGCCGTCCCCGGTGGCGGCGAGGAGGCCGACCGCGGCCAGGCGTGCGTCAACGTCGGTGGCACGACCGTGTTCTACATCGGCGGCGAGGTGCAGCCCGAGGAAGAGGGCAACCCCGCGGCCGGCGGCCTCTGCGGCACGATCATTGCCGGCGGCACGACCGTGACGGGCAACGACGACTGGGACAACGAGGACGCCGGGACGCACTGCGACTGATCGCAGAGTCCTGACTGGATTCGCGAGGGGGGCCCATCCGGGCCCCCCTCGTTGTTTCCGGGGCTCGATCACCTACCCTGACGCCAATGCGTAGCCGGATCGCTCTCACACTTCTTTGCCTCACGCTGACCGCCGGCGGCTGCGGCGGAGACGAGAGCCCCGAGCCCGTGCGCCTCGACGCCGAGCCGGGCGGCGGCGTCACGGACGACCTGGCAGGTCCCGGCGACAGCGGATCCCGTGCGTCCGGCGACTCGGGCGCTCCCCGAAACGGGAAGGCCGAGGACTCCGCCGACGACGGGCCGGATTCCTCCGGCGAGTCCGGCGGCGGTGGTGGTTCGAGCGATCGAGCGGGCACCGACCGCAAGAGCGACGACGAGGGGGCATCGGCACGCGGAGGCTCCGGCAAGAGGGGCGGATCCTCTCCCCGGCCCGACGCACCGGCGCAGCGCGAACCCTCGGCAGACGACGTGGCACAGGTCGAGCGGGCCCGCGCCGCCGTGTCCGACCTCGTGAACGGACTCGACAAGGGCGACGCTGGGGTGTGCACGCGTGTCATGACGCTGCATTACGTCGAGACGATCACCGGGCGCACCGGCGACGACGCGATCCGCAAGTGCCGGGCGGACATCGGTTCCCATCCCATCCCGATTCACGTCGAGGCGTTCGGGCCGAGCGAGTACAAGGACGCCCGGGCCGTCGTGCGGGTGCGGCTGAGGCTCTCGGGAAAGAAGGTGATCCGGACCTACGACCTCCGCCGTGACGGAGGCGTGTGGCGAGTAAACGCCGAGATCGGCTGATCCGCAACGGTCCAAGTTCGTAGGATCGGGCTTGAGACCGGGCCGCGGTTGCGCGACCCTGACGCGGTGGCCGGCACGCCCGGCACCCGGACCAGGGAGAAGAACGTGAAGAAACTGTCAATCACCGTGCTCGCGCTGCTCGCCCTCGCTCCTTCGGCGTTCGCCGCCGGAGTGCGCGTGAACGACCCGACCGGCCACTTCAGCGACGACGCCAACAGCGGCTACATCCAGGCGTCCGACGACGGCGCGCAGGCCTGCAACGAGTCGAAGGACGCGACGCCACAGGGGGACGCGCTCACCGGCTACGCCTACGTGAGCGTCGCGGGCCAGTCGGGCGAGCCCACCCAGGGCAACGAGCACGTCGGTTCGCAGGACGCCGACGGCGAGACGACCGAGACGGACGCCAACGAGAACGACTGCCCGGGAGCCGGGGACAACACCGAGATCCCGTAGTAGGCGCCTGATCTGACGCAGGACGACGAAGGGCCCCGGCATCCGCCGGGGCCCTTCGTCCTTCCCGGAGCCCTCAGGGGGAAGAGCTAGGCGAGGCCCTCGGCCTCGTACTCGCGGAGGAAGCCCTCGAACAGGCGGCGGTGCTGCTCCTCGTCGCGCAGGATCGCGATGACCATGTCCTGGGTGACCAGGTCCACGTCGTCGCAGAACTCGATGATCCGGTTGTAGTGCTCGATCGCGCCGGTCTCGGCGGCGATCACGCCCTTGATGACGTGCACGATGTCGGTCTGCTCGTCGGGCGGCTGCAGTTCCTTCTGCTCGGCCTTGAAGTCGAGTGAGCCCGGCACGACGCCGTACAGCTCCTTGATTCGCTCGCCGAACTGGCGCGCGTGCGAGAGCTCCTCCTGCACGTCCTCCTTCAGCGACTCGATGATCTCCTGTGCCCGTACTCCGTCGGGGTTGATCGAGTTCGCCGTGTAGCTCATGACCGTCTCGATCTCCATCCAGTACGCCTTCGTCAGAAGCTCGAGCAGCTCCGCGCGCTCGGAGGCGCGCTCCTCGCTGAGGATTCCCTGTCTGGGTGTCGTCTTTGTTGGCATGGCGTGTCCGTACCCGCGCGGGCACGGCCTAACCACCCCCTAGTCTCGGGCGGTGGCGCCCGTCGAGCCCCTGCCCCCGAGCCTCTGGGAGAAGTTGCGCGCCGACCCGGAGCGCGCCGCCGAGCACCTCGCGCTCGCCGCCTCCGCGCGCTTCGCCGCGCCGGCGGCCCGCTGGGCGCGGGAGGGCTCGCACCGGCCGCCCGCCGAGCTCGCGCGTGACGCGCGGCGCAACCATGTCCGGCTCTCGATCGTGGAGGGCGCCGCGCTCGGCCTCGGCGGCGCGCTCACGACGGCGGCGGACCTGGCCGCGCTCGCGTGGATCCAGAGCAGGATGGTCTTCTTCGTCGCGGCCTCCTACGGCTTCGAGCCCGACCACCCGATGCGCCCGGCCGAGCTGCTCGCGCTCCAGGGGATGTACGAGACGGCCGCCGAGGCGCGAGCCGCCCTCGACGGCTCGGGCACGCCGCTCGCGGTGAAGCTCATCGGGGCGCGCCTGCGCCCGGGCAGCGACGGGCGACTCGCGCGGGCCCTGCTGCGGGTCGCGAGCCGCCGCCTGGCGCAACACACCGCGCTAAGGGCCGTCCCGCTCGTCGCCTCGCCGCTGAACGCCGTCGCGAACCGCGCCGGCACGAAGGCGCTGGGCGACCGGGCGATCCGCTTCTACGGCGGCTGAGTCAGGCCCGCCCGTAGACCGGCACGGCGGCGCCGCTCGTGGGCGCCGAGTCGTCAGAGACGAGGAAGCGGACGACCTTCGCGATCTCCGCCGGCGCCACCCACTTCGAGAAGTCGGCGTCCGGTGTGGCCTCCCGGTTCGCGGGCGTGTCGATCACGCTCGGGAGGATCGCGTTGGCGCGGACCCCGTCGGCGCGGTAGTCGGCGTCGAGCGCCTGGATGAACGCGAGCACCCCGGCCTTCGCGGTGACGTAGGCGGCGGCGCCCGGGAACGGCCTGAGCGCGGGCCGCGCCGAGACGCCCACATAGGCCCCGCCGCCGCGCTCCACGAGCACGGGCATCGCGGCGCGCGCGAGGTTGAAGCCGGGCATCAGGTTGAGGCGGAGCATGCGCTCGAAGTCGGCCGGGTCGGTCTCGTGGACGCGCGGGCCCGACATGAAGCCGCCCACCAGGTTCACGACCGCGGCGAGTCCGCCCACCGTGGCGACGGCGGAGGAGGCGGCGTCCGGGTCGAACAGGTCCGCCTCGAAGAGGCTGAGCCCGTCGCGCGCGCCGAGGTCCGCCTCGATCCGCTCGCGCTGCCGGTCGGCGACCCAGGTGGCGGTGACTGCCCAGCCGGAGTCGAGCAGCTCGCGGACCACGGCCGCCCCGAGCGCGCCGGTGCCGCCCGCGACGAGCACGGCGCCCGCCACGTCAGGAACCCGGCTTCCGGTGCGACCCCATCGCCGTGAACGCTAACCGCACCATCGCCCGAGAGCCGTCCGCACCCCGCTCTACCTTCCGACGTCCGATGGAGCAGCCGTCGCTCACCCTCACCCAGGCCAAGTCCTTCGTCCGGGACCTCGAGGACGGGCAGGCCGTCGAGACCGTCTTCCTCGTGCGCGGCTGCACCCGCCGCGAGAAGCGCAACGGCGACCCGTTCCTGAAGCTCCAGCTCGGCGACTGCACCGGCCTGGTGGAGGCCGTGGCGTGGGACGGCGTGGACGAGATCGAGCCCCACTCGAAGCCCGGCGCCGCCGTGCTCGTCACCGGCCGCTACTCGGTGGACCAGCGCTACGGCGCCTCCATCACGATCGCCTCGCTGCGCGCGGCCGACCCCGGCGAGTTCGACCCGGCCGACCTGCACGACGCGCCGCCGCTGCCCGTGGACGACATGGTCGCGGACCTGCGCTCGCTCGTCGGCACGATCCAGAACCCCCACCTGCGCGCCCTGCTCGACCGCATCTTCGGCGAGGGCTCGGAGACCTGGCGGCGCTGGTCCGAGGCGCCCGCCGCCAAGCACTACCACCAGGCCTACAAGCACGGCCTGCTCGAGCACTCGCTCACCGTCGCGCAGGGCGTGAGCGCCCTCTCCTCCACCTTCCCGGGGATCGACCGCGACGTCGCCGTCACCGGCGCGCTGCTGCACGACATCGGCAAGATCGAGGCCTACGAGGGCGATGGCGGCGCCTACGACCTCTCCGACGCCGGCAAGCTCCAGGGCGAGATCCCGCTCGGCTACTACCGCGTCCGCCGCACCATCGAGGACCTTCCGGGATTCCCGGCGGAGACCGCGCAGGCGCTCCTGCACATCATCCTCAGCCACCACGGCCTGCTCGAGCACGGCTCGCCGGTCACGCCCTGCACGCGCGAGGCCACGCTCGTCCACATGATCGACAACCTCGGCGGCCGCCTCGGCAGCTTCGACCGCCTCGAGAAGGCGCTCGCCGACGGCCAGAGCTGGTCCTCGTACGACCGGGCGCTGTCCGGCTCGGCCTACTTTCCCCCGCGGCCCGAGGCCTCGGCGGAAGCCGCTTAGTCGAACCCCGCGGGGCCCGGATCAGTCCGGGATGACCTCGTAGACCGTGTGCGTGCCCGCAAGCCCGTCGAGCTCGAGCTCTCGCTCGTTCTCGAACTGGAGGTCGCCGGCGCTCTCGGTCAGCTGCTTGACCACGGAGGAGGCGAGGATCTCGCCGCCGCGCGCCTCGCTCGCGATGCGCGCCGCCAGGACGACGTTCTTGCCGTAGAAGTCGGCCTCCTCCCTTATCGCCTCGCCCGTATGCAGCCCGATGCGCAGGCGGATCGGTCCGTCGGGGTGCCCGGCCAGGCGCGCGTCGATCTCGCGCTGGATCGCGCTGGCGCACTGGACGGCGCGCCGTGCGCTCGGGAACGCGATCATGAACCCGTCGCCCTGCGACTTCACCTCGAAGCCGTGGTGCTGCTGGACCTGCTCGCGCACGATCGCGTGATGGGCGCGGAGCAGTTCCAGCCAGCGCACGTCCCCGACACGCTCGTTGAGCTTCGTGGAGCCCTCGATGTCGGAGAAGAGAACCGTCACCGTCCCGTCGGGCGCGGCGACGGGGCGCAGGCTCGGGCGGTCGGGCCCCAGCGACTTCGCCACCTCGTCGACCGAGGTCGGGGCGTCCCGCGGGTCACGCGCCCCGGCGTCGGCACGCCGGCCCGGCTTCGGCGACCTCGAGCCCGCGATCAGCGGCGCCCCGTGCGCCGCGAGACCGATCCCCCAGCCGAGAATCGGCCAGATCGGCCAGAAGTACCCGGCGCCGCCCGCGGCCCAGATGCCGATCAGCAGGGCGTTGACCAGAAGGTAGAACGTCAGGTGGGTCCTGAAGGCCCTGGATCGCACCGTCAGGGCCTCCGCGCCCGCACGACCACGGTGGCGCCGCGCTGCGGGATCATCGTGACGTTGCGGTGGGTGGCGCGCTCGGGCTCGGGCCGGTCGGCCTCGAGGTCGAGGCGAGCGGCCATCTCGGTCAGCACGACCCGCTGCTCCGCCATGGCCAGCGCCGCCCCGAGGCAGCGGCGGATGCCTCCCCCGAAGGGGATCCACGTGTAGGTGCCGGGCTTCTGGCCGTGCCAGCGCTCGGGCCGGAACGCGTAGGGCTCGGGGTAGAGGTCCTCGCGGTGGTGGAGGAGCAGGATGCTCGCGCTGATCGGCGACCCGGCCTCGACGCCGTACTCGCCGAGGCGCCAGGGCACGGTCACGCGCCGGCCGATGATCGGGATCACGGGCCGCACGCGCATTCCCTCGTGGATGGTGGCCTCGACCTGCTCGGCGCCGTCACCCTCGCGCACCGCGTGGCGGAGCGCGTCGTAGGCATCCGGCGCGCGGACGAGCCGCTCCCACGTCCAGGCGAGCGAGTTCGCGGTGGTCTCGTGGCCCGCGAGCACGAGGGTCAGGAGCTCGTCGCGCAGCTCCTGGTCGGACAGCGCCTCGCCGTCCTCGGTCCGCGCCCGCAGCAGCAGCGAGAGGATGTCGTTGCGCTCGCCGAGGTCGGCCGCGCGCCTGCGCCGGGCGATCACCCTGTAGGTGGGCCAGTCGAGCAGCGCGAGCCCGGCACGGGTCACGCCGATGGGCTCGTCGCGCCCCACGTTCATCAGCTCGGCGAGCTGCGCGATCTTCCACGTGGAGGCGGCGACCAGGCTCTTCGTGGCGGCGCGAAGGCCGTACTCCGGCGTGCCGCGCCGCGGGCGCCCCTCGATGCCGAAGATGCCGGCCATGATCACGTCCAGGGTGATCGCCTGCATGCGCGGGGCGAGCGCGATCGGCCGGCCGATCGGCCAGCTCTCGATCTCGCGCGTGGCGGCCTCGGCGATCATCTCCTCGTAGCGGGCGATGGCCTCGCCGTGGAACGGCGGCAGCAGCAGCTTGCGCTGGCGCAGGTGCCGCGGCCCGACCGAGGTGAGCACGGAGTTGGGGCCGACGATCGGCCGCAGCGGCGACTCCCCGGTCAGCGAGGGCGCCTCGCCCGGCTTGGCCGTGAACAGGGACTGGATGTGGTCGGGATGGCTCGTGATCGTCGGCCGGCCCGGGATGGTCCCGCTCATCCGGAACACCTCGCCGTAGCGGCGGCGAGCGGCGAAGACGAACTGGATCTGGCGCTGGTTGAAGCGCAGCACCTGGATCGAGCGGGGCAGGTCGATCGGCGGCGGCGGTGCGAGCCCGGCCAGCTCGTCCTCGCCGATCGGGCCCGCCGGCGACGGCGGTGCCTCCCCGATCAGCCGCTCGGGCGCGGCGGCGGTCGTGACGGTCATCGGGTCGAAGATTACGCCGCGCGCGCCACCACGAGGTAGGCCCACGTCCACGACTCGTCGGGGTCGTGGCGGTCGAGCCGGTAGGCGGCCGCGAGCAGCGGCCGCGTGATCAGCGGGTAGAGCCGGAAGCGGATCGGCCCGCGCCTGCGGGTGTGGAGGTAGTAGGCGAGCATCGTCCCGAACGTCACCCAGAAGCCCGACAGCGGGCGCAGCTCCTCGATCTCGAAGCCAGCCTCGCCGAAGAGGTGCTCGATGCCGTAGCGGGAGTAGCGGAAGAAGTCCCGCGGGGCCTCGTGGACGTGCCAGATGAACGGCACCGTGTAGATCGCCACGCCGCCGCCGCGGAGCACCCGCCGCGCCTCGCGCAGCGCCGCCGCCGGCTCCTCCAGGTGCTCGAGCACCGCGGTGCAGAGGACGGTGTCGAACGAGCCGTCCTCCACCGGTAGCTCGTACGCGCTCCCCACGAG
>DATMJO010000124.1:0-5211 GCA_035553855.1 Thermoleophilaceae bacterium
CAACCCTCTGTACCAGCCATTGTATGACGTGTGTAGCCCCACCTATAAGGGCCATGAGGACTTGACGTCATCCCCACCTTCCTCCGGCTTATCACCGGCAGTTTCTTTAGAGTGCCCAACTGAATGGTAGCAACTAAAGACGAGGGTTGCGCTCGTTGCGGGACTTAACCCAACATCTCACGACACGAGCTGACGACAGCCATGCAGCACCTGTGTCCAGGCCCCGTAAGGGGAGGAATCCATCTCTGGAAACCGTCCTGGCATGTCAAACGCTGGTAAGGTTCTGCGCGTTGCTTCGAATTAAACCACATGCTCCACCGCTTGTGCAGGCCCCCGTCAATTTCTTTGAGTTTTAACCTTGCGGCCGTACTCCCCAGGCGGGACACTTAATGCGTTAGCTACGGCACGGGAGGAGTCGACACCTCCCACACCTAGTGTCCATCGTTTACGGCGTGGACTACCAGGGTATCTAATCCTGTTTGCTCCCCACGCTTTCGCGCCTCAGCGTCAGTACCGTCCCAGCGAGCTGCCTTCGCCATTGGTGTTCCTCCTGATATCTGCGCATTTCACCGCTACACCAGGAATTCCACTCGCCTCTTCCGGACTCTAGCCCGGCAGTATCCGCCGGCATTCAGGGGTTGAGCCCCTGACTTTCACAGCGGACTGACCGAACCGCCTACGCGCTCTTTACGCCCAATGATTCCGGACAACGCTTGCCCCCTACGTATTACCGCGGCTGCTGGCACGTAGTTAGCCGGGGCTTCTTCTGGAGGTACCGTCATGCCGGACTGCTATTCACAGCCGACACTTCGTCCCTCCTGAAAGGGGTTTACAACCCGAAGGCCTTCTTCCCCCACGCGGCGTTGCTGCGTCACGCTTTCGCGCATTGCGCAAGATTCCCCACTGCTGCCTCCCGTAGGAGTCTGGGCCGTGTCTCAGTCCCAGTGTGGCTGATCGTCCTCTCAGACCAGCTACCCATCGGAGCCTTGGTGAGCCGTTACCTCACCAACAAGCTAATGGGCCGCGGGCCGATCTCGATGCGGAGGCCGAAGCTACCTTTGCACCTATCGCTTGAGAGATAGGAGCACATCCGGTATTAGCCCGAGTTTCCTCGGGTTGTCCCGGTCATCGAGGTACGTTACCCACGTGTTACTCACCCGTTCGCGGCTCTGCCCCAGGCCGAAGCCTGGTTCGTCGCTCCACTTGCATGTGTTAAGCACGCCGCCAGCGTTCGTCCTGAGCCAGGATCAAACTCTCCGTAAAGAACTTCATGGACCGGACGGCGCTAGGCCGGCCGTTCCGAGGTCCTACTGAGAGTGTTGTCTCCGTCCTTGCGCCTCGAAGGCGCCAGGGCCGCTCGGTACACGTGAGCGAACCCGGACGTGACGGGTATTTGATTCTTGGCCGTCGCCTCCCGGCGGGTTGCCGAGAGCGACGGGTCGAACCTGGACGCGACTTCGAGCTCGGAGAGCTCGAGGTCGCACACGCTGTTGAGTTTTCAAAGACCGTCGCGCTCCTGCGGCGGGGACTCCGCCGCTTCTCGCGCCACCCGCGCCCCGTCTCCGCCCTCTCGGGTGAAACCGGGCCGCGGCGCGACCAACGAGTGTAGCGCCGCCGGGAGGCAACGGCAACGATGCCGAGGCGATCGTCGCGAGGCCCCCTACGGGCTGCGGAACCCTACAAGGCCTGCGGGCCGAAGGTCGCGCGGGTATGGCTCAGGCCTGCGGCGCGGCGCGCAGCCTGCGGAAGCGGCGCTTCCCCACCTGGAGGACCGCGCCCTCGAGCCTTCCCGCGGGCAGCTCGAGGTCGTCCGGGCCCACCACCTCGCCGTCCAGCTTGATGCCGCCCTGCGCCTGGAGCCGGCGGGCCTCGGACCGCGAAAGGCCGAACAGATCGCCGACGAGGCCGGGCAGGAAGACGGGATCGCCGGCGGGCAGGTCGGCGCCCTCGATCGCGGCGGGGGCCCGCCGTTCGACGTGGAGCCGGTCGAAATGCGCCTCGGCGGCGAGAGCCGCCTCCTCGCCATGGAACCGGGCGGCGATGGCCCGCGCGAGCGAGCGCTTGGACTCGACCGCGGGGCGCCCTGGGTCGAAAGGCTCGTCGAGGAGCAGCGCGTACCAGTCGGGCATCGCCGCGTCGGGAACGCGCATGACCTTGCCGAACATCTCCTCGGGCGCCTCGGTGACGCCCACGTAGTTGCCCAGCGACTTCGACATCTTCTGCGCGCCGTCGGTTCCCGGCAGGATCGGCATGGTGAGGATCGACTGGGGGGGCACGTCGTAGGCCACCTGGATCTCGCGCGCGAGGAGCAGGTTGAAGGTCTGGTCGGTCCCCCCCAGTTCGACGTCGGCGCGGATCGCGACCGAGTCGTAGCCCTGGAGCAACGGATACAGGAGCTCGAGCACGGAGATCGGCGTGTTGGCCGCATAGCGGTTGGCGAAGTCCTCGCGCGCGAGAAGCTGCGCGATGGTGGACGTGCGGGCCAGCCTGAAGAGCTCCTCCATGGGCATGTCGAGCCACTCGCCGTTGCGCCGCACCTCGGTCTTCGTCTCGTCGAGCACCGTGAAGGCCTGGCGCTGGTAGGTCTCGGCGTTCGCGTCGATCTCCTCGCCCGACACCGCGGGGCGGGTGGCGGAACGCCCGCTCGGATCGCCGACGCGGGCCGTGTAATCGCCGAGGATCAGCACCACGGTGTGGCCGAGATCCTGGAACTCGCGGAGCTTTCGCAGGACCACCGTGTGGCCCAGGTGGATGTCCGGCGTGGTCGGGTCGACGCCGAGCTTGACGCGCAGCGGGCGGCCCTCCGCGAGCTGGCCCGCGAGGCGCCCATCGGGGAGCGCCTGGACCGCGTTTCTGAGTAGATGAGCCGCCGAGTCCGTCATGGCCTCAATGCTAGACTCGGCACCCCGCCGGACGGGTTCTGACGCCGCCGTCCCGTCCGCATCATCCGAGGTGCTCCGGTCCGTGCGGCTGGGGCTGATGGCATGCCGGAGACGTCAACCACACAGCCTCGCTCGTCGGCCCGCAAGCCCGTGCCGTTCGAGCCGCCGCCGCCGATCTCGGGCGGGCCGGCGACGCCGAAGCCCAAGGTCAAGAAGCTCCGGCTGTTCCTGATCTTCTCGGGCCTGTCCTTTCTCGCGATGATCTCGACGGTGTTCGGGATGATGATGGCGGTCGCGAGCGACCTCGAGGCCATCGAGGACCAGGCGCAGTTCCAGCGCGGCCGCAATTCCCGGCTCCTGGCCGACGACAAGGGCCTCACCGAGGCCGGACAGCCCACGCTGCTGGCGAAGCTCACGGGCAACAACAACCAGATCCTCGTCGGTGAGGGGGACATCTCCCCGCACGTCAAGAACGCGGTGATCGCGATCGAGGACCGCCGCTTCTACAGCCACGAGGGCGTGGACTACATCGGCATCGCCCGCGCGCTCGCCCAGGACGTCCGCCAGCAGCGGGCGGCACAGGGAGCGTCCACGATCACGCAGCAGTTCGTGAAGAACGCGCTCGAGGCCCAGGGTGACCGCTCCGTGTTCCAGAAGCTCCGCGAGGCGGCCTACGCCTACCACCTCGAGCGCCAGTGGCCGAAGGAGAAGATCCTCACCCAGTACCTGAACACCGTCTACTTCGGCAACGGGGCCTACGGCGTCGAGTCGGCGGCGCGGACCTACTTCGGCAAGGACCGCGGGCTCACGCCCGAGGCGCCCGGGTCGACCGAGGTGCTCCCCGCGAACGACGACGACCAGTTCGACCCCGACCTCCGCGCCGCGCGCTTCATCGAGCCGCACGAGGCCGCTCTCCTCGCCGCGATGATCGCCTCCCCCACGGCGTACGACCCGATCGAGCACCCGCAGGCCGCCCGCCGCCGCCGCAACATCGTGCTCGGTGCCATGCGCAAGCAGGGCTTCATCAGCGAGGCGGAATACGCCGCGGCCATCACGAAGAACGTCCCCACCAAGGACACGATCCAGGTTCCCCGGCCGGACTCGAAGGAGCCCTACTTCACGACCTGGGTCACCCAGCAGCTCGTGGACCGCCTGCAGGCGCCCGTCGTCTTCGGTGGCGGCCTGAAGGTCACGACCACGCTCGATCCCGAGCTCCAGGCCGCGGCGGAACAGGCGATACGCGGGCGCCTGGGCGGCATCGGCCCGAGCGCGTCGCTCGTCGCGATCGAGAACCGCACCGGCGAGGTCAAGGCGCTCGTCGGCGGCGCCGACTACGACGAGAAGCCCTTCAACCTTGCGACGAACGGCCATCGCCAGCCCGGCTCGGCGTTCAAGCCCTTCATCCTCGTCGAGGCGCTGCGAAACGGCGTGAACCCCAACCGCACCTTCACGTCGAGGAAGAAGATCTTCCCCTTCCGGCACAAGGGCAAGCGCGAGAACTTCGTCGTGTCGAACTACGAGGACCAGTATTCGGGAATCGCGAGCCTGGCGGGCGCCACCGCGAGCTCCGACAACTCGGTCTACGCCGAGCTCGGCCTCGAGCTGGGCACCCGCAAGATCGCGCGGCTCGCCAAGACGATGGGCATCCGCACGAAGGTCTCCACCAACCCCGCCATGACGCTCGGCGGCCTCAGCACCGGCGTGACCCCGCTCGAGATGGCCTACGCCTACTCGGTGATCGCCAACGACGGCAAGCGGGTCTGCGGCTCGCTCGCGTCGTCCAAGTGCGGTCCCGTGGCGATCGAGCGCGTGCGCGGCGGCGATGTCGACATGGAGAACGAGTACGACGAGCCGCGCCAGGTCTTCTCCCGTGGGGTGGCCCAGCAGACGAAGTCGCTGCTCAGCGGCGTGGTGCTCCGGGGCACCGGCAAGCGCGCTCAAATCGGCGAGTTCGTCGCCGGCAAGACGGGCACCACCGAGAACTACGGCGACGCGTGGTTCGTCGGCTTCAACAAGGACCTCACGGTCGCCGTGTGGGTCGGCTATCCGGACGAGTTGAAGTACATGGAGACCGAGTACCACGGCCAGCCGGTGGCAGGCGGCACGTTCCCCACGGAGATCTGGCACGACTTCATGGCAGATTGGATCCGCCTGCGCGACGCGCGGGAGGCCAAGCGCGAGGCAGAGCGCCTCGCGAAGGAGGCGGAGGAGAACGGCGGCACGGTCCCGCTGCCCGCTCCCCAGCCCGGCCCCGACACGGCGCCAGCCGAGCCCGAGCAGCAGGCGCCTGCGCCAGCCGAGCCCGAGCAGCAGGCGCCTGCTGCTCGGG
>DATMJO010000125.1:0-22048 GCA_035553855.1 Thermoleophilaceae bacterium
GTCCGAGCCCGCCGCCGAGGAGGGCTCGGGGGCGGCCGGCGCGCCGCGCGCGCCAGACGGCGACGACGGGGGCCGCGTCAAGGCCTCGCCCGTCGCGCGCCGCATGGCCGGCGAGCTGGGCGTGGAGCTCTCAGGGCTCTCCGGCAGCGGGCCCGGCGGGCGGATCGTGAAGGCGGACGTGGAGTCGGCCGCGGCCGGCGGAGGCGAGCGGGCAGAGCCCAAGGCCCCCGAGCGCGCAGCTGAGCCCGAGGCCCCCGAGCGCGTACCCGCTCCGACTGCGCAGGGCGGCGGCGAGACCGGTGCGAAGGGCGAGGTCGAGACGCAAGAGCTCTCGCGCCACCAGCGCACCGTCACGCGGCGCATGGCCGAGTCGAAGGCGACCGCGCCCGACTTCGTGCTCGAGGTGCAGGTGGACATGGCGGCCGCGGTCGAGATGCGGGAGCGGCTGAAGCGCGTCTCGGACCCGGCCCCCTCGTACAACGACATGGTCGTCAAGGCGTGCGCCGCGGCGCTGCGCGTTCACCCGCGGGTGAACGGCGCCTACCGCCACGGCCGCTTCGAGCTCTACTCGCGCGTCAACGTGGGCGTGGCGGTCGCGGCCGACGACGCGCTTGTCGTGCCCACGATCTTCGACGCCGACCGCAAGTCGCTTGGCCAGATCGCAGAGGACACGCGGATCGCGGCCGAGCGGGTCCGGGCCGGCGAGATCACTCCCCCCGAGGTGGCCGGCGGGACCTTCACGGTGTCGAACCTCGGGATGTTCGGGATCGACTCCTTCACCGCGATCATCAACCCGCCCCAGGCGGCGCTGCTCACCGTCGGCTCGCTGAAGAAGCGCCCGATCGTCGACGAGCACGGCCGGGTGGTGGCGCGCGAGACGATGACGCTCACGCTCGTGTGCGACCACCGCATCCTCTACGGGGCCGACGGCGCGGTCTTCCTCGCGAAGGTGCGCGAGCTGCTCGAGTACCCGCTGTCGATGGCGCTCTAGAGCGCCGCGCGCGCCAGCAGCACGACCCCGCCGGCCGCCGCCACGAGCAGCACCGCGTCGCGCGCCGCGCGTTCGGGGAGACGCGAGGCCACGGCCACGCCCGCGACCGTTCCGGCCACGAGCGCGAGCGGCCACTCGAGCCGCAGGGAGACGACTCCGAGCGCCGCCACCGTCACGACGTTCACGCCGAGCAGATACGCCTGGAGCGTCGCCCGCATGCGCGCCGGCGGCATTCCGCGGGCGAGCACGTAGAGCGCCGCGGCCGGACCGCCCACGCCCGCGGCGGCGTTCATCGCGCCGCTCACCGCGCCCGCGGCCGCGACCCCGGGCCCGGCGCTCACAGGCGAGGCCTCCACCACGGCGGGGCGCGCGACGAGCAGGCCGACGCCCGCGAGCACCAGGACCCCTGCGGCCGCCGTCGCCACCGTCTCGTCGATCTCGCGCAGCGCCAGCGCCGCGAGCGGCGTCGCCAAGAGCGCGGGCAGGAGCAGCAGCCCGGCGGCCCGCACGTCGACGTCCCGCGGTGAGGTGACGACCACGGCGACGTTCACGAACGCGGCGAGCAGGGCGGTCGCCGCGACGCCCTCCACCGGTCCGAGCACGGCGACGAACGCCGGGGCGCAAACCAGCCCGAAGCCGATCCCGGTGAGCGCCTGCGCGAACGCGGCGCCCGTAACGACGGTGGCCAGAAGGTATTCCAACGCCCGTTGGATTCTGTCACCATGGAGGCATGGACCCGGCGAGACGGCGACCCGGCCGCCCGGCGATGGTCGAGCCCGGCCACACCCGTGACCGCATCCTCGACGCCGCCACCGACCTCTTCTCCGCGCACGGCTTCGAGGGCATCTCGCTGCGTGACATCGCGGCCGTCGTGAAGCTCGACGTGGCGACGGTCCACCATCACGCGGGCAGCAAGGCCGAGCTGTACGAGGCCGTCTTCAAGCGCATGTTCACGGCCGAGGCCGACACGCTCAGGGCCGCCGCCGCGCGGGCCGCCACCGAGCCGGGCACGAAGGGGCTCCACACCCTTCTCGACGCCTTCCTCGACTTCCTCGACGAGCACCCCGAGGTCACCCACCTGTGGCTTCGGCGCTGGCTCGAGCCCGCCGAGCACCGCCGCCTCGACGAGGAGTACTCGCTCCCGCTCTACGACCTCGTCGAGGAGCAACTCGCGGGCGAGCCGCACGCCCACCAGGCGGTCCGCAGCGTGGTCTGGGCCGTGCACGGCCACGTCACGGCGTGCGCCGCCCTGCGTGGCGCGGCGCTCCGCAGCGAGCGCGAGTCCTTCCGCGAGTTCGCCCACAGGATGGTCGACGCCCTGTGGGCCTGAGGGTCGCCGTCATCGGCGCCGGGGCCGCCGGCATGGCCGCGCTGCGCGAGCTGAAGGAGGCGGGCCTCGGCGTGACCTGCTTCGAGAAGGGCGAGCGCGTCGGCGGGATCTGGGCCTACGGCAACTGCTCGGGCCTCTCGCCCGCCTACGAGACCCTCCACCTGAACACGAGCCGCGCCCGCACCGAGTACCGCGACTACCCGATGCCCGCCGACTGGCCGGACTTTCCGAGCCACGAGATGATCCAGCGCTACTTCGAGGCCTACGTGGACCACTTCGGCCTGCGCGACTCGAT
This sequence comes from Thermoleophilaceae bacterium, assembly GCA_035553855.1. GTDB lineage: Bacteria > Actinomycetota > Thermoleophilia > Solirubrobacterales > Thermoleophilaceae > JBBDYQ01. Next base: position 2,617 of record DATMJO010000125.1, read on the forward strand.
CCGCTTCGAATGCGGCGTCGCCCACGCCGAGCCGCTCGACGGCGGCGGCTGGCGGCTCGACCTCGAGAACGGGGAGTCGGAGGAGTTCGACGCGCTCGTCGTCGCGAACGGCCACAACTGGGACCCGCGCTGGCCCGATCCGCCCTACCCCGGGGAGTTCGGGGGCGAGCAGATCCATGCGCACGACTTCCGCTCGAACACGATCTTCGAGGGCAAGCGGGTGCTCGTCGTCGGGATCGGCAACTCGGCGATGGACATCGCGGTCGAGTCCTCGCTCGTGGCCGAGCGCACGCTGATCTCGACGCGGCGGGGCGCCTGGATCGTCCCGAAGAACCTGCTTGGCAAGCCCGCGGACCAGATCGTCCGGCCCGCGATGACGCGACTCCACTGGCGGCTCCGCCAGCCGATCACGCAGACGCTCCTGCGGGCGACCGTGGGGCGGCCGGAGCGCTTCGGGCTGCCGGCCCCCACCCAGGGCTTCCTCCAGGACCACCCGACGATCTCGGACACGCTGCTCTCGCGCATCACCCACGGCGAGATCGAGCCGCGGCCCGGGATCGCGCGGCTCGACGGCGACTGCATCGAGTTCACCGACGGGCGCCGCGACCTCGTGGACGCGATCGTGTGGTGCACGGGCTACCGGATCTCCTTCCCGTTCTTCGACCCGGACCTCGTTAGCGCCCCCGGCGGCGACCTGCCGCTCTACAAGCGGATCTTCCACCCGGACCTTCCCAGCGTGTTCTTCGTGGGGCTGATCCAGTCGACCGGATCGGCCATCCCGATCTGCGAGCAGCAGTCGAAGCTGGTCGCCGCGCATCTCACCGGCCGCTACGCGCCGCCGCCCCGCGAGCGCCAGCTGGCCGACATCGAGCGCACCCGCGCGAAGAACGAGAAGCGCTACGGCGCGGGCAAGCGCCCGACGATGCGCGTGGACTTCGACGGCTTCATGCGCGAGCTGCCCCGCGAGCTGGCCCGCGGGGAGAAGCGCGCGCGCAGGACAGGCTTCGTGCCGCACTTGGCGGCACGTGGGAGTAGGGCCCCGGACAGCTCGGAGGCGCGCCGCGAGAGGCAGGATGCCGACCGCGGCGCGCCGACCGGCTCCGGACGGCTTTGAGCTCCCTCTCCGGCAGGCGCGTCGTCGTCACCGGCGCGAGCGGCGCGTTCGGGCGCGCGCTCATGGCCGAGCTCGCCCGCGGGGGCGCGAAGGCGGTCGGGCTCGACCTGGCGCCGAGCGACGACCCCGACGCACGGGTGCTCGCCTGCGACATCACCGACGCCGCGTCGGTGGAAGCGGCCGCGGCCGAGGCGATCAAGCTACTGGGCGGGCTCGACGTGCTCGTCTCGAACGCCGGGCTCGGCGGGCCGGCCGACGCCGGCGCCCAGCCCGACGAGGCGGCCGTGCGGATGATCGACGTGAACCTCGTGGGGGCGTGGCGCGTGACCGCCGCCTGCATCGACGCGCTCGTCGCGAGCCGCGGCCGGGTCGTGTTCGTCGGCTCGCGCATGGTGCACGTGCCGGTGCCGCTCGGGGCGCCCTACGGCGCCTCGAAGCGCGGCCTCGCCGCCTACGCCGACTCGCTGCGGCTCGAGTACGGGACGCACATCAAGGTCACGAGCGTGAACCCGAGCATGGTCCGCACGCCGATCCACGACGCCGCCGCCCGCGCCGGCCTGTCGCTCCAGGGGGTCTCCCGCGAGGAGCCGCTCGAGGGGGTCGTCGCGAAGATCATCCGCGCCTGCGAGATGGACGACCCGCCGCGCGAGATGGCGACCACGCGCCGCGGCGCGGTGGAGGCGTTCATCGGCCGCCACTTCCCGTCGCTCTCGGACCGCATGGTGCGGCGCGTCATCGCCAAGCAGGTGGCAGCCGGGACCTTCGACGACGCCCCGATGGCCGCGGGGCTGGCCGAGCGCTACCGCTGAACCCGTGAAACAGTGCCAGGCACTGTTTCACCCTCGGTGGTTCAGCCGCCCGCGATCGGCGGGGCGGTGGGGTCCCTGGCCTCGTGCGGGGCGCCCTCGCGGGCCAGGTGGTCCTCGACGTCCTGCGGGCGCTCGGCCGCGCGCTCTGCCACCTGGAGCAGGCCGGCCATAGTGGCCACCTCCTCCACCTGCTCCTTCAGGAACCAGGAGACGAAGTTCTCCGAGCGGTAGTCCTGCTCCTCGCGCGCGATGCCGGCGAGCCGGTCGATCTCGTCACCGACCTGGCGCTCCTGCTCGAGCCCCAACGCGATGGGCGCCTTGAAGTCCTCGAACTCGGCCTGCGGCGCGCGCACGTCGGGAACCACCGCCTGGCTGTCGGTGTCCAGCAGGTAGCGGACCATCATCATCGCGTGGTCGCGCTCCTCGAGCGCCTGCCGGTAGAAGAACGCGGCGAGGCGCGGGAAGGTCTGCGCGTCGTACCAGATGGCGGCGGCCAGGTACTGGTGCGAGGCGGCGAGCTCGTTCGCGATCTGCGCGTTCAGGGCGTCTACGAATCGTTGTGCGGGCATGGGGTGAGCGTAACTGAGACGATCGGCCGGGATGGAGCGCCCGAACGTGCTCCTCATCGTCACCGACCAGGAACGCGCGCCGATGCACTGGCCCGCCGACCCCGGCTTCGAGGACGAGCTGATGCCCGCCACCGCCGAGCTGCGGCGCACCGGGCTCTCGTTCGACGGCGCGATCACCAACACGTGCATGTGCACGCCCGCCCGCGCGACGCTCTTCACCGGCCTCTACCCGCCGCGACACGGCGCGCCGCTCACCCTCACCCACGGCGTGCTGCCCGACCCGCGCAACTTCCCCGGCGTCGTCGGCACCCTCGGGCGGGTGCTCGCGCGCGGCGAGGTGCCGCGCGAGATGGTGGCCCGCTCGTTCGTGCGGAGCGCGCTGCGGCGCGGCGCGGGGCGCGGCTACCAGCCGCCGCTCTCGCCGGACGTGCCGAATCTCGCCCAGATGCTCCGCGACGCGGGCTACACCGTCGTCCTGAAGGGCAAATGGCACCTGACCCGCTCCGTCGGCGACGACTGGGGAGCGGCCGACACGGAGCGCTTCGAGCGCGAGTTCGGCTTCTCCGGCTGGGAGCCGCCGGACCCGGGCGAGGCCACCAAGCCGCATCTCTTCGGCGGCGGCCACGCCGACCTCGACGCGGCGTTCGCCGCGCAGGCGGCGGAGTTCCTGCGCTCGGCCCCGCCGGAGCCTTGGGCGCTCGTCGTTTCGCTCGTCAACCCGCACGACGTGATCGCCTACCCCTCCTCCTACGCGCGCGGCGGCTACCGCGACGAGGAGTGGCGCGACCTGCCGGTGGATCTGCCCGAGACGATCGACGAGGACCTCTCCGGCAAGCCCACGCCGCACGCGCTGATGCGGCTCGGCCAGGCGGCCTACATCGGCGCGATCCGGGGGCGGGACGCGCAGCTCGACTACGTGCGCCTCTACGCGCACCTGCACCGCCTCGTCGACTCGCACATCGCCACCGTGCTCGACGCGCTCGGCTCCCAGCGCGAGCGCACGCTCGTGATCCGCACCTCCGACCACGGCGAGATGGGGCTCGCCCACGGAGGCCTCCGCCAGAAGATGTTCAACGCCTACGAGGAGACGGTGCGCGTTCCGCTCGTCTTCTCCCACCCGGGGCTGTTCCCGGAGGGCGCCCGCACCGACGCGCCGGCCGGTCTCGTGGACCTCATGCCCACGCTCGCCACTCTCTGCGGCGCCTCGCTGCCGGAGGCGGGCGTCGAGGGGGAGGACCTGACGCCCGTGCTTGCGCACCACGCGGCGAACGGCGACCTGGCCGCCGAGCCCGCGGAGTCCGTGCGGGATCACTCGCTCTTCGTGTACGACGACCACCGTGCCGGCACGGCCTTCGACAACGTGATCCCGCAGCCGAACCACATCCGCGCGGTGCGGGAGCGGCGCTTCAAATACGCCGTCTACCTCGATCCCGAGGGCCGCGCGGCGCGCCAGTACGAGCTGTACGACCTGGCCGAGGACCCGCACGAGACCGAGAACCTGGTGGACCACCGCACGGGCCGCGCGCACGCGCGCCGGCATGCGGAGGAGGCGGAGCGGCTGGCGGAGGCGGCGCTCAGTCAGGCCGGTTAGGCGGGCGGCCGCCAGCCTGTCCATCGCGTCAGCGTCCTGAGCCATACTTCAGCGCATGAGCGAACTGACGCTTACTGCCGTCTTCACGCCCGACGAGGACGGCTGGACGATGGCTCAACTGGCCGAGTGGCCCGCCGTCGTGACGTGCGGGCGAACGGTCGACGAGGCCCGCGCCATGCTCCTGGACGCTGCGCGGGAGATGCTCGCCACCTACCGGGACGAGGGCAGGGAGCCGCCGATCGGAAGCGGCCATGTCGAGCCGCTGACCATCACCGCGGCTTGAAACGCCGCGACCTCGAGCGCCATCTGACCGTTTACGGCCGCGAGCCGATCCGAGAAGTCCCGCGCCACCGTGAGATCCCTACGGGCACTGCCCGCGCGATCTGCCGCCAGCTTGGCGTCCCCGCGCCGGGCGGCCCGCGCTGACCGGCGGGTGAAACAGTGCCTGGCACTGTTTCACCGCCTCAGCCCCAGCGGAAGCCGGTCTCGGACGGCTGAGGATCGAGCGGGCTCGCGGGCAGGCCCTCCGGCACTGACGGGTCGTTGTAGCCCGTCGGCGCCGTGTCGTTCGGCGCGTCGGGGTGGTGGAGCGAGGCCAGGTACTGGATCTGGCCGCGGCCCGGGCCGAGCTCCCACTGGCCGCCGCCGTAGGCCTGGATGCCCCTCTCCTCGCAGTGGTCGTAGGCGGCGAACAGCTCTCCCAGCGAGCCGATCCGCGAGGGCTTCAGGTTCACCATCTTCGGGGGGAAGGGCAGCGACTCGATGTCCTCGACCGAGTGGATCGGCGCGTCCCAGGTGATCCGGTCGCGGTGCGGGCGGAGCACCTCGCCGGTCTCGTCGTTGAGGTCCGGGTCCTCGATCCAGGCGTCGGGGAAGGCCTCGGCGATCCGGCGGTAGAGCTCCGGGTCGGTCTGCACGTCGACCGGCGTGCCGGAATAGAAGCCCTTGAGGTCCACCGAGTCGACCGCGCCCGTCTCGACCAGCTCCGCGATCAGCTCGTCGGTCCAGTCGTTGGTCGGGTCGAGCTTGAAGCGGAGGTCGGGGTAGCGGGCGAGGCGCTTCGCGACCGGCTCGATCGTGGAGGGCTCGCCGAGCCGCAGCGAGGCGACGAACGTGACCGGCCGCGGCTCGCGCCCCAGCACCTCGTGCAGCGGCTGCCCGGCCTGCCGCAGCGCCAGGTCGAGCGCGGCGCTCTCGAACGCCCAGCGGCGGTAGCGGCGCGAGACCTCGCGAACCGGCTCCTCCGGGAACAGATCGAGACCCGCGACCTTCGCGCAGAAGCTGCCGAGCGTGTGGGCGCCGGCCAGGTCGAGCGCGGGGCCCGCGGCCTGCAGCGCCACGTGGTCGAGCGCGTCGTAGGTGACGTCCTCGCCGATCCCCTCCTCGCCCGCGCCGCGCAGGCGGATGACGGTCGAGAGGCGGGTGAAGCCCGGCGCCTCGAACTCGAGGCCCTCCAGGTCGTAGCCCTCGATCTCCAGTGGGAGCGGGGCGAGGCGGTCTTTGAAGGTGCCCATACGGAGCGCGGCAGGTTACACAAGCTCCACTTTGTCCATTGCCCACTCCGAAACGGCGCGCTACGGTTGGGCGGACCGTCGAGAGGAGGCACACCGTGGCGACCACCCCGCAGGCACCCACACAGCCGCAGGCGGGCAGCGAGAGCCGCCTGCAGGAGCTGGCCAGGCGGCATCTCTGGATGCACTTCACCCGCATGGGCGCCTACGGCGACGCCGAGGTGCCGATCATCGTCCGCGGCGACGGCTGCTACGTCTGGGACGAGCACGGCAACCGCTACCTCGACGGCCTCTCCGCGCTCTTCTGCGTCAACGCCGGCCACGGCCGCGAGGAGCTCGCCGAGGCGGCCGCCGCCCAGGCGCGCGAGCTCGCCTTCTACACGAACTGGAACTACGCCCACCCGCCCGCGATCGAGCTGGCGACGAAGATCGCCGAGCTGGCGCCGGGCGAGCTCAACCGCGTGTTCTTCACGAGCGGGGGCTCGGAGGCCGTCGAGTCGGCGGTGAAGCTCGCCCGCAACTTCCACAAGCTGTCGGGCCAGCCGAACCGCACGAAGATCGTCGCGCGCCAGTCGGCCTACCACGGCACCTCGATGGGGGCGCTCACCGTCACGGGCATCACCGCGATCCGCACGCAGTTCGAGCCGCTCGTGCCGGGCGGCTGCCACGTCCCCAACACCAACACCTACCGCGAGCCGCCCGGCCGGGACCCGCTCTGGGCGGCGGACGCGATCGAGGAGCGCATCCTCTTCGAGGGTCCGGAGACCGTCGCCTGCGTGGTGCTCGAGCCGGTGCAGAACTCGGGCGGCTGCTTCGTCCCGCCGGAGGGCTACTTCGACCGCGTCCGCGAGATCTGCGACCGCCACGGCGTGCTGCTCGTCTCCGACGAGGTGATCTGCTCGTGGGGCCGCATCGGCCACTACTTCGGCTGCGAGCGCTTCGGCTACCAGCCGGACATCATCACGACGGCGAAGGGGATCACCTCGGCATACGCGCCGATGGGCGCCGTCATCGCCTCCGACCGGATCGCCGAGCCGTTCCTCCGAGACAAGACGATGTTCGCCCACGGCTTCACCTTCGGCGGGCATCCCGTCGCCGCCGCCGTGGCGCTGGCCAACATCGCCATCTTCGAACGCGAGGACCTCTGCGGCCACGTCCGCTCGAACGAGGGTGCGTTCCGCGCGATGCTCGACCGCCTCCGCGACGAGCTGCCGATCGTCGGCGACGCGCGCGGCGCCGGCTACTTCATGGCGATCGAGCTCGTGAAGGACAAGGAGACGAAGGAGTCCTTCACGGGCGCCGAGTCGGAGGAGCTCCTGCGCGGCTTCCTCTCGACGGAGCTCATGCGCCGCGGCCTCATCTGCCGGGCCGACGACCGCGAGGACCCGGTGATCCAGCTCTCGCCGCCGCTCATCGCGGGGCCCGAGGAGTTCGAGTTCATCGAGACGACGCTTCGCGACGTGCTCGGCGAGGCCTGGGACCGGATCGTCCACCACTGATGCTGACCGTCGAGGAGCTCGTCCGCGACGCCGGCCTGCGCCTGGCGGCGGGCGAGGCTCAGGCCTCGGCGCCCGTGCGCTGGGTGCACATCACCGAGCTCGCCGACCCCACGCCCTGGCTGTCCGGCGGCGAGCTCCTGCTCACCACCGGGATGTCGCTCGAGGGCGAGGCCGAGCAGCGCGCGTTCGTGCGCCGCCTGGCCGAGCACCATCTCGCCGGCCTCGGCTTCGGCACGGGCTTCGGCCACGACGAGCTGCCGCCGGCGCTCGCCGAGGAGGCGGCCGCGCTCGGCTTTCCGCTCTTCGAGGTGCCCTACGAGCTGCCGTTCATCGCGCTGACCGAGCGCGCCTTCACCCGTCTCGTGAACGAGCACTACGAGGCGCTCCAGCGCGCACTCGACATCCAGCGCCGGCTCGAGCGGCTCGTGATCGAGGATCGCGGCCTGGCCGAGGTCGTGCGAGCGCTCGCCACCGCCATCGGCGGCGCTGTCGCGGTGCTCGGCCCGGGAGGCGAGCCGCTCGCGTCGGCGACCTTCCGGCGCGAGGCGCCCGAGGACCTGGCCGCGCTCGGGCGGCGCGGCGCCGACCTCGCCGTGCCGGGCGGGGCGCGTCTCGTCGCCGCGCGCGACGAGGGCAGCCTCGGCGACTTCGAGCGGCTGATCGTGCAGCAGGCCGTGACGGTCGTCGCGCTCGAGCTGACGCGTCGCCGCGCCGTGCGCGACACCGAGCGCCGGCTCGCGGGCGAGGTGCTGGCCGCGGCGATCGAGGGGCGGATCGAGCCCGCCGACGTCGCCGCGCGGCTCGCCCCGTTCGGGATCGGCGACGAGGCGAGCGTCCTGATCTTCGACGCCGGCGACCCCGCAGCGGCCGAGCCGGTGCTGGCCCGCGCGCTCGCCGCCGCCCGGATCCCCGCGCTCGTAGCCGTCCACGACGGAGCGCTCTGCGCAGTCGTCTCCACGCCGGACCCGGTGGATGCCGCGCGGACCGCGCGCGCCGAGGTCGGGGGCCGCGCCGCGACGAGCCGGCCCGCTCCGGTCGCCGAGCTGCGGCGGAGCTTCCACGAGGCCCGCTGCGCGCTCGAGTCGGCCCGGCTCGGCAACGGCGCCGCGCCCGAGGTGGCGACCTGGGAGGACCTGGGCGCCTACCGCCTGCTGCTCTCGCTCCAGGACGACGACGCGCTGCGCCTCTACGCCGACGGCGTGCTCGGCTCGCTCGACGGCGATCTGCTGCGCTCGCTCGAGGCCTACGTCGAGGAGAACGGGAACTGGGAGCGGGCGGCCCGCGTGGTCCCCTGCCATCGTCATACCCTGCGCCACAGGATCCGCCGGATCGAGGAGATGACGGGCCGTGACCTCGGCCGCGCCCAGGACCGCATCGAGGTCTGGCTGGCGCTCAGGGCACGCGAGCTCGTCGCATGAGAGGAGAGAGATGAGGGTCGGAGTCCCAACCGAGATCAAGTCCGACGAGTACCGGGTGGCCCTCACGCCCGCCGGCGTGCGCGAGCTCGCGAAGCTCGGGCACGACGTCCTGATCCAGGCGGGCGCGGGCCTCGGCAGCGCGATCTCGGACGCCGACTACGAGGCCCAGGGGGCGCGCATCGTCCCCGACGCCGACGCGGTGTTCGGCGAGGCCGAGCTGGTCCTCAAGGTGAAGGAGCCGCTCGCCGAGGAAATCGCCCGGCTGCGGCCGGAGCACACGCTCTTCACCTACCTCCACCTCGCTCCCGCGCCGGAGCTCACCGAGGGCCTCCGCGACTCCGGCGCCACCTGCATCGCCTACGAGACCGTCGAGGACGACAAGGGCCGGCTGCCCCTGCTCGCCCCGATGAGCGAGGTCGCCGGGAAGATCGCCACCCAGGCCGGCGCCTTCATGCTGGAGAAGCCGCTCGGCGGGCGCGGCATCCTGCTCGGCGGGGTCCCCGGCGTGGCCGCGGCGACCGTCGTGATCATCGGCGGCGGCGTGGTCGGCATGAATGCCGCCTTCATCGCGATCGGCATGGAGGCCGAGGTCTTCGTGCTCGACAAGTCGATCGACCAGCTGCGCGGGCTGGACATCGCCCTCGGCGGCCGCGCCTCGACGGTCTACTCCTCGACGCTTGCGGTCGAGGAGCTGCTGCCGCGTGCCGACCTCGTGATCGGCGCCGTCCTCATCCACGGAGCGCGCGCGCCGCACGTCGTCACGCGCGAGATGCTTGGAACGATGAAGCACCAGGCCGTGCTCGTGGACGTCTCGATCGACCAGGGCGGCTGCTTCGAGACCTCCCGCGCCACGACCCACTCCGATCCCACATTCGAGGTGGACGGAGTCACCCACTACTGCGTCGCGAACATGCCGGGCGCCGTGCCGATCACCTCGACCTACGCGCTCACGAACGCCACGCTCCCGTACGTGCTGGCGCTCGCCGAGCACGGAGTGCGGCGCGCGCTCGCGGCCCATCCCGGGCTCGTGCCCGGCGTGAACGTGGCTAGCGGCCAGGTCACCCACGCGGCCGTGGCCGAAGGAGTCGGCCTGCCCTACGTCACCGTCGAGGACGCGCTCGGCGCCGGCGTGGGCTGAGCGGGGCGCGGTGGCCGGCTATCGCTTCCTGACGACCTGGCTGATCGAGGCGCCGGTAGAGCCCCTCTTCGACGCCATCCACGCGTCGGAGCGCTGGCCGGAGTGGTGGCGCGGGGTGCGCTCCGTGGAGCGACTCGAGGACGGCCCGGACGGCTCCGATGTCGGTGCCGTGGGGCGCTACGTCTGGCGCAGCCGCATCCCGTATCCCGTGGTGTTCGAGACCCGCATCACCCGCATCGAGCGGCCGCACCTGCTCGAGGGCGAGGCTTCCGGTGAGCTTGCGGGCCGCGGGACCTGGCGCCTGTTCGAGCACGAGGGCCTGACCGCCGTCGTCTACGACTGGGACGTCCGGACGACGCGGGCATGGATGAACCTGCTCGCCCCCGTCGCCGGCCCGGTCTTCCGCTGGAACCACGACTGGGTCATGGCACGCGGCGGCGAGGGGCTCGCAAAGCTCCTCGGCGCCCGGCTCGTCGCCTCCGCCTGATCACGAGCCGCGGCGGACGGGCTGCGCGACCGGCTGCTCGGACACGACGCCCTCGAACCCGCGCAGCTGGGCGACGGCCTCGCTCGGGCGAGTGCCCAGCGAGCGCGCCGCACGCGCCGAGCCGTGGCCTACGAGCGCGTGTCGGTACTGGAAGAGCGGCTCGCCGGCGCCCGCGTGACGCGCCGCGTGCGCGGCCCGCTCCGCGACGTCGCGCGGCGCCCCCGTGCCGGCGACCGCCACCGCCGCGGGCCTGAAGCTGCGCGCCGCGCGCGCGATGCGGTCGCGGTCGAGCGCCGCCGACAGCGACAGCACCCGGAACCCGGCTCGACGCAGGGCGAGGTCGAGCGCCTCGGAATGGACCTCCTCGGTCCCCGTGCCGTGCGCGACGAGCAGCAGGAGGCCCTCGCGGCGGGTCGGTGGCGGCGTGAGTCTGCGCGCCGCGTGAAGCCACGCCACCGCCCACCCGGCGCCGAAGTCGTGCTCGGCCTCGCGGCCGTCGCGCCCGCCGAGCCGCTCCACCGCGGGCAGCATCACCTCCTCGACGGTGCGCTCGACCGAGCGCACGACGAGGCTCTCCTCCATCACCCCGTCGGCGGCGCGCTCGTCGAAGCCCTCGAGCGCCTCGACCAGCCGCTCCGGGGAGCTCGGGCCGGCGCCCCGAAGGCGGGCCACCTCCACCGCCGACGAGATGTTCTGGGTGTCGGCGAGGGCACGCCTGAGCGCCTCGAGCTCGGTCAGGTCGTACTGGCGGTGGCCGCCGCTCGAGCGCGTCGGTCGCGGGAAGCCGAAGCGGCGCTCCCAGCTACGGAGCGTGTTGGGGCTGACCCCGAGCAGCTCGGCGGCTGCGTTGACGCGTATTCCAGGCATTTCTGTGCGATCCCAGGGGGGTTGTCGCCCCCTCGACACCCCGTCAACCGGGGGTGGTCCGCTTTGCAGCGGTTCAGGGCGCGAGCCGGTGCAGGGGTCAGCGCACGTAGAGCTGGTTCGGACGGACGTCGGAGTCGCGCGCGATCTGCGGCGGTTCGCGGTCGGTCTCGACGAACCAGCACGAGGCCCGGCGGCGGTCGTTCAGGTTCACGCAGATGCGGAAGAAGTCGTCCGCGAGCCGCAGGGTGTTGGCCGTGCCGATGTTCGCCCGCTCCTCGGGCGTGCCCGTCCGCTCCACATGCGTCTCGAAGGCGCGCGCCGCCGCCTCGGTGTCGCGCGTCTCGGACACGACGAGCGGCCGCGTGGCGAGGCCCGAGGCCAGCACGCCCGCGACGCCGAGGAGCAGCAGGACCGTGCCCGAGCGGTCGAGTACGACCTCGTACGGCGTCGAGTCGTCGCGAGCGTTGAGGCGCTTCGCGAGCCACGGCGCGATCGCCCCGACCAGCACGATGTTCCCGAACGCGGCGACGATGAACGCAGGCGCGAGGTCGACGCCGGTGCGTATCGGCGGGAGCAGGTGGAGCAGCAGCGTGTCAGCGACGGTGCCGAGCGCGAACACCGGCCAGAGCCAGGCGCCGCGAAGGCGCCAGCGGAGCCTGCGGGCCCAGAAGCGCTCGGCGGCGGTCACGGCCGGAGGGTAGCCCGCGCCCCCGGTAGCATCGAAGCGGTGGAGCTGGCGGTCACGAATCTCGGCGTCGTCCCCTACGACGAGGCGGTCGCGCTGCAGGAGCGCCTGCGCGCCGCCCGCCAGCGCGACGAGATCGGCGACGTGCTGCTGCTGCTCGAGCATCCGCCCGTCTACACGAAGGGCCGCCGCACCACCGCGGCCGAGCTTCCGATGGGCGAGGACTGGTACGAGATGCAGGGCATCGAGGTGCGCGAGACCGCCCGCGGCGGGCGCGTGACCTACCACGGGCCCGGCCAGCTCGTGGGCTACCCGATCATGCGGATCGCCGATGTGCTCGAGTTCGTCAGAACCATGGAGCGCGGCGTGATCGCGGCGCTCGCCGACGAGGGGATCGAGGCCCGGGTGCGCGAGGGGCTGACGGGCGTCTGGGTCGAGCACCGCAAGATCGGCTCGATCGGCGTACACGTCTCGCGCGGCGTCACGATGCACGGCTTCGCCGTGAACGTCGAGAACGATCTCCAGCCCTTCTCCTGGATCGTCCCGTGCGGGATCGACGGCGTGCGGATGACCTCGGTGCTGGCCGAGACGGGCCGGCCCGACCCCATGCGCTGCTTCCGCAAGCGGGCCGCGCACCGCGTGGCCGAGGCGTTCGGGATGCGCCAGCGGATCGTGAGCCCGTCGCGCCTCTTCGAGCCGGTGCCCGCGTGAGCGAGCGTCGCCACTCCACGCGCCGGCGCTCCGCGCCGGGCGGGGCGCGCGTCCTCGACATGGGCGAGGTCCGTCCCTTCCGCGAGCGCAAGCCGCCCTGGTTCAAGGTGCCCGCACCCGGCGGCGAGCGCTACCGCGAGCTCAAGCAGATGTTCGACGGCGAGGCGCTCCACACGGTCTGCGAGGAGGCCGCCTGCCCGAACATCGGCGAGTGCTGGCAGTCGGGCACGGCCACCTTCATGATCCTCGGCGACACCTGCACCCGCCGCTGCGGCTTCTGCAACGTCAGGACCGGCAAGCCCACGCACAACGACCCGCTCGAGCCGCTGCGGGTGGCGCAGACGGTCAAGCGCATGGAGCTCCGCCACGCGGTCATCACGAGCGTCGACCGCGACGACCTGCCCGACCTGGGCGCATCCGCGTTCGTCGGCGTGATCCGCTCGATCCGGCGGCTCGCGCCCGGCACCAAGGTCGAGGTGCTCACGCCCGACTTCCGCGGCGAGGAGATGCCGCTCGCTCGCGTGATCGCCGAGCGCCCCGACGTCTTCAACCACAACGTCGAGACCGTCCCCCGGCTCTACCCGCTCGCCCGCCGCGGATCGGAGTTCCTGCGCTCCTGCCGCGTGCTGCGCAACGCGCTGGAGATGGGCGAGGGCGAGGTCGTCACGAAGTCCGGCCTGATGACGGGCCTCGGCGAGACGCGCGAGGAGATACTCGAGACCTTCGGCGTCCTGCGCGAGCACGGGGTGCAGGTGCTCACCGTCGGGCAGTACCTGCGGCCCACGGCCGACCACCTCCCGGTTGTTCGCTACTGGCACCCGGAGGAGTTCGCCGACCTCGAGCGGGAGGCGCTCGCGATGGGCTTCGAGTCGGTCGCCGCCGGGCCGCTCGTGCGCTCGAGCTACCACGCCGAGCAGACCCTGAAGCAGGCGAAGCTCGGGAGCGCGCTGGCGGCCACATGAGGCTCGCGCTCGCCGTCGCCGTGGCCGCCGCCGCGATCCTGGCGCTGGTGCTCGTGGCGGGCGGCGACGACGACGAGTCCTCGGCGGAAGCCGCGCGCTGGGTCTCGCTCGCCCCCTCTCCGCACGAGCGCACCGAGGTGGCGGCGGCCCGGGTGGGCACCTCGATCTACGTCATCGGCGGCTTCGAGCGCGCGGGCTCGCGCACCACGCGGGCCGTGGCCCGCTACGACATCGGGCGCGACCGCTGGGAGCGCGTGCGCCCGCTTCCGGTCGGCCTGAACCACGCGGCGGCGGCCGCGGACGAGCGCTTCGTCTACGTGCACGGCGGCTACACCGGCGCGGGCGATCTGCGCGGCGAGGTGGCGCGCCTCTATCGCTACGACACCGAGCGGCGGCGCTGGACGCGCCTGCCGGACGCGCCCACGAAGCGCGCCGCCCACACGCTGGGGCTGATCGACGGGCGCCTCTACGCCGCCGGCGGGGCCAACGCCCGCGACGGCGCGCTGCGCCTGCTCGAGGTCTACGACATCGCGCGGCGGCGCTGGTCGCGCGGCCCGTCGATGCGCTTCGCGCGCGAGCACCTCGCGGGCACGGTCTCGGACGACTGCCTGTACGCGCTCGCCGGGCGGGCGGCGGGGCGGGGCAACTTCAAGGTCGCCGAGCGCTTCTGCCCGGGGCGCGGGCGCTGGGAGCGCCTCCCCGACATGAGGAAGGCGCGCGGAGGGATCGCGGCCGCCGCGACGCGCTCGTTCGTCGTCGTGGTGGGCGGCGAGGAGCAGGGCGGGACGATCGCCCCGGTCGAGGCCTACGACCCGCGCCGGCGGCGCTGGTCGCGGCTGCCGGACATGCTCACGCCGCGCCACGGCCTCGGCGCGGCGTCGTTTCTGGGGCGGCGCCTCTACACGCTCGAGGGCGGGCCGGAGCCCGGCTTCGCGTTCTCGAACCGGGTGGAGGCGCTCACCGTCGAGTGAGCCCCGCGTTCCGCCTCAGAGCGAGGCGAGGCGCGCGACGACCGACGGCTCCGGATCGCCCGTGAGCCGCTCGACTATCTGCCCGCGCGCCACGTCGACCGCGAGCACGACCGGGGTGTGGCGCACGGCGTAGCGCGCCGCGACCTCCGGCGCCTGGGTGATGTCGATCTTCGCCACGTCCACTCCGGCGTCCTGGAGCGCCGCCTCCCACTCGCGGCAGGCGAGGCAGTAGGGGCCCGCGAACTGGACGACGCGAACACCGTCGCCGGAGAGCCCGGCGTCGGAGGGGTCGAAGCGATCCGCGGGGTGGCGCTCCACGTTCAGCCCTCGCAGGCGCGCGATCCACATGTAGGCCTCGCAGCCCATGCAGAGCCCCGTGGACGCCGCGAGCAGGGCAAGCGCGGCGACGACGCCGGTGAGCGCGAAGCCGACCGTCCCGGCGCCCGCCAGAAAGGCGAGCGTGGCGCCGCCCAGGAAGGCGACCCCGACGATGTTCGCGAAGCGCGGCAGGCGGGCGTCCTCGAGGCGGCCCTCGCCCATGCGCGGCTGGACGACCTCGAAATAGAAGAAGCAGGGCAGGCAGTACCGCCTGCCGAAGGTGAGGCCCACAGCGAGTTGCAGGGCGAGCACGGCCGGGAGCCACTCGACCCCGAAGGCCACGGCGACGAGCGCGAGCGACCCGATCACAGCCTGGTTGAAGCGCGGGGCGCGCGAATCGATGACGTCTGTGTCGAGGTAAGGGTCGGCCACGTCTGTCAGCCTAGCCATGTCGCATGTTCCCCCTGAAGGACAACATCCCCACCCGCCGCTTCCCTGTGCTCACGGTCGGCCTGATCGCGGCGAACGTCCTGATGTTCTTCCTGTTCCAGAAGGCGGGCTTCAGCCTGGGCGGATCGGGGATCGACCAGGCGAACGTCGTCGAGTACGGAGCGATCCCCTACGAGATCGCCCACCCGGGCGACCAATGCGGGGTCGCGACCGGCGGCGAGATCGCCTGCGAGGGCCAGGCGGGCGTCGCCGGGTCCGCGCCGGACCAGCCGCCCACCTGGCTCACGATCCTCACCTCCATGTTCATGCACGGCGGCCTCCTGCACCTCGGCGGAAACATGCTCTTCCTCTGGATCTTCGGCAACAACATCGAGGACTCGATGGGCCCGCACCGCTTCATCGCGTTCTACCTGCTGGGCGGCCTCGCCGCGGTGCTCGCCCAGACCGCGATCGACCCGGGCTCCACGGTCCCGACGATCGGCGCGAGCGGCGCCGTCGCGGCGGTGCTCGGCGGCTACGCGCTGCTCTATCCGCAGGCGCGGGTCGTGACGCTCGTGTTCATCATCGTGCTGTTCACGGTGATCGAGCTTCCCGCGCTGGTCGTGCTCGGCCTCTGGTTCCTGCTCCAGCTGCTCTACGGCGGCGCCGAGCTGGCGCAGCCGGTAGGGGGCGGCGGGGGAGTCGCCTACTTCGCCCACATAGGCGGCTTCGTCTTCGGGCTGGCGCTGATCAAGCTGTTCGCCGACCGGCCGCACGAGGACTACGAGCGCCCGAACCGTATTCCGGTGTACTGATGGCCCGCACCGCCGCCCTGCTCGCCGCGCTCGTGATGATCGGGCTGCTCGCCTTCCTCACCATCTCGGTGGCGGTCGAGCACGGGATCGACGTCCTCGTCGTGGTCTCCGTGGGGATCCTCGCCATGCTCGGATTCGGGGTGATCGGCGCGCTCACGAACCCGCCCGATGACTAGCGCGCCCGTCCGTCCGCGCCGGCGCTACCTGCTGCGCCGCCTCGTCGCGCTGTCGGTGCTGGTCGGCGTGCTCGGCGCGGCGGGCTGGCTTCTCGCATCGCGCGGCGGCGACGAGCGGGTCGCGCCCGCCGCCGCCGCTTCCGTGCCGCCCATCCCACGCCCCTCCCTCCCCGTCGACGGCGGCTCCTTCGGCGCCGACCCGAGCGCGCTCACCGCGCGGCGCGGCCTGGACCTGGACGGGCAACCGGCGTTCTCGTTGCGGTTCAGGAAGCCGCCGCGGGCCGGACTCGTCTTCGACCTTGCGAGCGGCGCCGTGCTCTGGCAGCACCGCGCGCAGCGCGAGCTTCCCGTTGCGAGCCTGACGAAGATGATGACCGCGCTGCTCGTGGTCGAGGAGACCTCGCCGCGGGACCGGGTGCGGATCGCCAAGGCCGCGCTCAACTTCTCGGGCTCGGGCGTCGGGCGGCTGCCGAAGGGGCGCCACGTCCCGATCGAGGCGCTCCTCCACGGGCTTCTGCTTCCCTCGGGCAACGACGCGGCGATCGCGCTCGCCATCCACCTCGCGCGCAGCGAGGAGCGGTTCGTCGAGCGCATGAACGCGCGCGCGGCCGAGCTCGGCCTTCCGTGCACGCGCTTCGTCTCCTCGCACGGACTGGAGCGCGGCAACCGCTCCTGCGCCGCCGACATGGCCGCGCTCGCTCGCCTCGACATGGCCCAGGTCCGCATCCGCCGCGTCGTGCGAAAGCGCGAGGCGGTGCTGCGCTTCCCGATCAAGGGCGGCAAGCTCTTCCTCAACAACACTAACCCGCTGCTGCGCGCGCGCTACCCGGGGACGATCGGGCTGAAGACCGGGTTCACGAACGCCGCGGGGCGCAGCCTCGTCGCCGTCGTCGAACGGCGGGGCCGCACGCTCGGCGTCGTCCTGATCGGCTCGCCCGCTCCCGGGCTCCAGGCGCGGCGCCTGCTGAACCGCGCGTTCCGGGCGCGCTGACGCCGCGCCTGATAGAAGGGTGAGCGTGGAAGCCGCGTCGCTGCCGCCAGCGGGGGAGCCGGCCGAGGCGCTGCTCGGCCGCATCCGCGACCTCCGCGACACCGACCTGCCCACCACCGGCGGCCAGACCTGGCAGTACTCCTACGACACGGGCCGGGCCGAGGTCTCGAAGCTCGCGGGCGAGGCGTTTCTCGCGGGGCTCGGCGCGAACGCGCTCGACCCCACGGCATTCCCGAGCGTCATGTCGCTCGAGAACGAGGTGGTGGCGATGACGGCGGGGCTGCTCGGCGGCGGCCCCGGGACGGCGGGCACGTTCACGAGCGGGGGGACCGAGTCGATCTTCCTTGCGGTCAAGGCGGCCCGCGACTCCCGGCCCGACGTCGAGCGCCCGAGGCTCGTCGCGCCGATCAGCGCGCACGCCGCCTTCCACAAGGCGTCGAAGTACCTGGGCATCGAGCTGGTCGCGGCCGGCCTCGACCCGGTGACGCTCGCGGCCGACGTGGCCTCGGTGGAGGCCGCGCTCGACGAGCGGACGGTGCTCGTGGTCGCCTCGGCCTACGGCTTCGCCCACGGCGTGATCGATCCGGTCTCGGAGATCGCCGCGCTCGCGGCCGAGCGAGGCGTCCGCTGCCACGTGGACGCCTGCATGGGCGGCCTGATCCTGCCCTTCCTGCGGGAGCTCGGCGAGCCGCTTCCCGACTTCGACCTCTCAGTCCCCGGGGTCACGTCGATGTCGGCCGACCTGCACAAGTTCGGCTACGCCCCGAAGGGCGCCTCGGTCGTGCTCTTCCGCGACGCCGACCTGCGGCGCGGCTCCTACTACGCCTGCGCGCGCTGGCCCGGCTACACGCTGGCGAACACGACCGTGCAGTCGAGCCGCTCGGGCGGACCGCTGGCGGCGGCGTGGGCGGTGATGCGGAGCCTCGGGCGCGAGGGCTATCTGGAGCTGGCGCGGCAGACGCTCGAGTCGAGCCGGCGGATCCGCGGCGGGGTCGAGGGGATCCCCGAGCTGCGGATCCTCGGCGAGCCGCAGGCCAACACCTTCGCGCTGGCGGCCGCCGAGGGGACGGGCATCGACGTCTTCGTCCTCTCCGACGTGCTCCGCTCGCGCGGCTGGTATCTGACGCCGCAGCTGCGGATCGGGCCCTGCCCGCGAAGCCTCAACCTGGCGATCGACGCGGGCAGCCTCGCCGCCGCCGGCGGCCTCGTCGAGGCGCTCGCGGCCGGGGTCGCGACGGCGGCCGAGCGGGGGCCGGTCGAGCCGAACCCGGCGGCGACCGAGGCGCTCGCCGCCCTCGACCCGGCCAAGCTCGACGCCGCGGCGTTCGGCGCGCTGCTGGAGCGCACGGGCGTGTCGATCGAGCACGGCTTCGCCGAGGTGAACAACCTGCTGGACGCCGCCGAGCCCGAGGTGCGCGAGGCGGTCGTGCTCGGCTTCCTCGGGACGCTGTTCCCGCCGCTTTCCTGACGGCGTGGGAGGCTTGGCGGCGTCAGGCTGAAACAGTGCCAGGCACTGTTTCACCCCTTCTCTCGAGCGCCTCGACCTCGCCCCCAGGCCGTCTTGACCGGGCACGGCGTCGGGTCAAGGCGGCGATGGAGCCAGCCGGGTTCGAACCGGCGACCTCCTGCTTGCAAAGCAGGCGCTCTCCCAACTGAGCTATGGCCCCTCGGCGCCAATGGTAGGCAGCTTCGGTTTGCCCGCGTCCGCCCGGTGGAAGATGATCGGTCGATGTCACCCGCCGAGGTCTCCAACTACGACATCGTCAACCACTACTTCGGGATCGCTCAAGAGCGGCTCGGGATGCGCGACGACGTCGCCGAGGTGCTGCGCTCGCCCTACCGCGAGGTGCGCGTTCAGATCCCGATCCAGCAATCGGACGGGCGCATCCACGTTTACTCGGGCTACCGCGTGCAGCACAACGGCGCGCGCGGGCCGTACAAGGGAGGCATCCGCTTCCACCCCGAGGTCGATCTCGACGAGGTCCGCGCGCTCGCCACTCTGATGACGTGGAAAACCGCCGTCGCGGGCATCCCCTACGGCGGCGCGAAGGGCGGCGTGGACTGCCCGGTCGACCAGCTCTCCCAGGACGAGCTCCAGCGCGTCGCCCGCTCGTTCATGGCGAAGATCGAGAAGGTGCTGGGGCCCACCCGCGACATCCCGGCGCCCGACGTGAACACGAACGCCCAGACGATGGCCTGGTTCATGGACGAGTACGGCAAGCTCCACGGACACACGCCGGCGATCGTCACCGGCAAGCCGATCTCGCTCGAGGGCTCCTACGGCCGGGAGGCCGCCACCGGGCGCGGCGTGGTCTTCTGCTTCGAGGAGGCCGCGAAGGCGATCGGCCTGGCCCCGGAGGACACGCGCATC
>DATMJO010000126.1:0-25683 GCA_035553855.1 Thermoleophilaceae bacterium
GAAGGACATCGACAGAGCGATCTTCGCCTACAACCACGCCGACTGGTACGTCGACTCCGTCAACCTCCGCGCCAAGCTCATCGCCGGCGTCCCCGCCGAGGTCATCGGCTCCCTCACAGGCCTCACCGAAGGCCGCTTCCCCGTGTACGCCAAGGCGCGCTACGCCGACGACATCTCCGAGCGCGAGGCCGCCCGGCGCGTGCGCCGCGGCGAGAACGCCGCCACGGTGGTCTCCGGCGAGGCCGACCGCCGCAGCATCGAGATCTTCACCCGGCGGGGCGCCCCGGTCGTCGCCGTCAACGACGGCATCGTCAAGAAGATCGGGCGTAGCGAGAAGCGCGGCCTCTACATCGTCCTCCAGGACGTGTACGGCAACCGCTACACCTACGCGGGGCTCTCCAAGGTCGCGACCTCCTACCCGGTCCCCAAGGACGAGACCGGCGACCTGAAGGTCGAGGCGAAGGCCACCCGCGCCAACGCGGACCCGAAGCCGAAGTCCCCGGCGTCGGCCGGCGCGCAACTCGACGCCGCCACCGACAGCGTCGCGGGCGCCCGCAGGCGCTCCTCCGCCGACGAGGGCCCGTCGGTCCCCGTGAAGGAGCGCCTCTTCGCGCACCCGACCCGCCCGAAGGCGCGCAGCGCCGGAGGCGCCGAGCAGGTGCTCAACTCGCGCTCGGGCTACACCACGTTCCGCAACTACTTCTCGCGTCCGTTCGGCCTCGACGCCGACGACGTCCGCCTCGCCCGCCTCAAGCAGGGCTCGCGCGTGATCGGCGGCACGATCCTGGGCCGCACCGGCCGCCCCGACGAGACGAAGGCGCCCCACCTGATCTTCGAGATCCGCCCGGCAGGCCGCGGCGCCCCGCGGGTCGACCCGAAGCCGATCCTCGACGGCTGGAAGCTGCTGGAGGCCACGGCCGTCTACCGCGCCTCGGGCCGCAACGCGCTCTACGACTCCGAGGACGACGACTTCTCGATCGGCCAGGTCATGCTGCTGCCCAAGCACCTGCTCGAGCGCCGCGTCCTCTCGGACGAGCGCATCGACGTGTACGAGTGCGGCCGCAAGGACATCCGCTCCGGCCAGATCGACCGTCGCGTGCTCGTGACACTCGCCTTCCTCGCGGAGTCGGGCCTGCGGCCCACGGTCACCAGCCTGCGCTGTGGCCACTCGTTCTACACGAGGTCCGGGAACGTCTCGCACCACTCGTCGGGGAACGCCGTGGACATCGGGCGCATCAACGGCATCCCCGTCCTCGGCCACCAGGAGCCGGGCGGGATCACCGAGCAGGCGGTCAAGCGCCTCCTCTACCTCCAGGGCACGCTCGCCCCGGACCAGATCATCAGCCTCTTCGACATCGGCGGCCCCACCTTCGCGATGGCCGACCACGCCGACCACATCCACGTCGGCTTCCGGCCCCTGTTCGGCTCCAACAGGAAGCTCGGCCAGCAGGCACTCGCCGTTCTCCGCCCGGGCCAGTGGAACGACCTGATCGCCCAGCTCCGCCGGATCGACAACCCGGTGGTCCGGACCAAGCCGTCTGACGCCTCGATCAAGGTCCGCAAGAAGCGGTCCTCGAAGCGCAGCTCGACGGCGCACAAGGGCGAATAGCCCTCTTCCGGCTAGTCCAGCTCGAGTTCGGCTTCCTGCTGGGGCCGCCCGACGGGCGCTACCTCACGCGCCCCGGGGCCGGCGAAGAGCCCGAGCGGGTGATCGTCCTCACGACGCTCGGCGCGCCGCAGCGGCGCATGCTCGAGCGCCGCCGCCGGCCGAGGGCCACGGCCGGCGCGGAGCCCGAGCCCGTCCCCACCGCGCGTGCGACGCTCGCGCGCGCCGCGCCGCTCCCCTCGCCGAGCGAGGCCTCCGCATGGCTCGACGGGCTCCGCGAGGACCGCGGCGGGCTGCGGAGGGAGGCCGACGAGGCCGTGGCCGCCCTCAACTCGCTGCTGCGGGCCCACCGCGCCTGCGCGGCCGACCCCTATGCCCGGGACGTCTCGGTGGAGCACGCGCTGCGGGCCCGCGTGGGCTACGGCTCGGGCGACCACGTGGCGGAGGGGAGGGTCGAGGAGGCCGTCGAGGTGCCGCGCGAGGCGCCCCGCGAGAGCCGCCAGGACCGGCTCTCGCCGCAGGAGCGCCTGGCTGCGGTCCTCGGGGGGCGCGTGGGCCTCCTGGCCTGTGAGGAGCTCGTGCTGCGCGCTCGCGCCGACCTGGACGCGGGCCGCCACCGCGAGGCGGCGCTCCAGGCGCGGATCGCGCTCGAGGCGGCGCTGGCGGAGCTCGACCCGGCCGCCGCCGGGGTGGGCGAGCTGGGCGGGCGCCGCGCGGCGATCGGCCAGGCGGCCAACGAGGCGCTCGCGGGCGAGCCGGGCGAGCGGTCGCGGACGGCCGTCGAGGAGGCCGTCGCCCTGCTGGAGCGGGCGCTGCGGCGCCGCCGCCTCGCCGACGTGCGCGACGACGTCTAGCGGGTCACCGGATCTTCACCACGACGCGGGCGTCGCGGCGGATACTCCGGCGAACGGGTCGCGCGCAAGGGGCATCGACCATCTGTCGAGGCAATTTGCGTGATTTTCATCCAGCGGGCCATAGTTGCCCGCCCGGAGGTTCGCAACCATGACCGACATGAGCACAGTCCAGATCAGGGGAGCCCGCAGTCGCGTCGCGCGGGGCGAGCGCGCGAGCCGGATGACCCGCGTGATGCAGGCCAGCCGGCGCATCCGCGCCGAGGAGAGTCGCTCCGGCCGGGCATGGATCAACGGCCGCGAGGTCGGCGGGGCCGATCCCCGCTGGGCGCACCTGTCGCGCTCCTACGACTGAGTCAGACGAGCTCGAGCACGGCGCGGAGCTCCTCCACGACGTCGCCCGAGAGCTTCACGGCGGCGCGGCGGTCGTACGGGGTGGGTCCCTGCGTGACGAGCGCCACCTCGCCGCCCGCCTCCAGCGTCACCTCCGGCAGCGACGCGACCGGGTGGACCTCGAGCGAGGAGCCGACGCAGACGAGCAGGTCGGCCTCGGATGCCAGCTCGTAGGCCTCCTGGATCGCGGCCTCGGGCAACATCTCGCCGAACAGCACGACGTCGGGCTTGAGCGGCGCGATGCAGGCGACGCACTCGGGCGCCCCCTCCACCGCCTCGAGCATCTCCACCACGGCGTCCAGCCCGACCTTCCAGCCGCACTCGGGGCACACGCAGCGGGCGATCGAGCCGTGCACCTCCACGAGCCGCGAGGTGCCGGCGGCGCGGTGGAGGCGGTCCACGTTCTGCGTGACGACGCCGCGCAGGACGCCGCGGCTCTCGAGCTCGGCGAGCGCCTCGTGCGCGGGGTTCGGCAGCTTGTCGCGCAGCATCACGAAGCGCTCCCGGTAGAAGCCCCAGAAGCGGTCCGGGTCGCGCCGGAACGCGTCGATGTGGGCGACCTCCATGGGGTTGACCTTCTCCCAGAGGCCCTCGCCGGGCGTGCGGAAGTCGGGGATCCCGGATGGAACCGAGATCCCCGCCCCCGTCAGCGCCACGGCGCGCTCGGACGCGCGCAGCATCTCCGCGAGGCGCTCGGCCCCGCGCGTGCCGTTGCGCAGGCCGATCACTTGCCCTTGAACTTCGCCTCGCGCTTGCCGAGGAAGGCCGAGATGCCCTCCTTGGCGTCCTCGGAGCCGAAGGCCCGGCCGAACGCCTCGGCCTCGACCCTGAGCCCCTCGTCGAGGTCGCCGGCGGCGGAGACCCGCTTGATCTCGCCGACGGCGAGCGGGGCCTTCGTCGCGAGCTTCCTCGCCCACGCGAGCGCTGTGTCGAACAGCTCGTGGTCCGGCACGACGCGATGCGCGAGCCCGAGGTCGTATGCCTCGTGCGCCGAGATCGGGTCGCCGACCAGGTTCATCTCCAGGGCCTTGGCCTCGCCGACGAGCCGCGGCAGCCGCTGGGTGCCGCCGAAGCCGGGGATGATGCCGAGGTTGATCTCGGGCTGGCCGAAGGTGGCGGACTCCGCCGCGAGGCGGAAGTCGCAGGCCATCGCCAGCTCGCAGCCGCCGCCGAACGCGAGCGAGTTCACGGCCGCGATCGTGACGGTGCCCGACCGCTCCATGGCGCGCATGAAGCCGTGGCCCGCCTCGATCAGCTCGCGGCCTTCGGTCTCCGGGTCCATCTTCGTGAACGCCTTGATGTCGGCGCCCGCGGAGAACGTGAAGATGTTCGAGCTTGCGAACACCACGGCGCGGAGCTTGCCGTCCACCTTGCCCCAGAGGTCCGTGAGCTCACGGATCACCTGCGGCGAGAGCGGGTTGGCCGGCGGCCGGTTGAGCCACACGATCCCGACGTCGCCGCGCGTCTCGAGCGCGATCGTCTCGTAGGAGGAGCCGGCGTCCGGCTGCGGGTAGGGGAAGAAGCCCTGGCCCGTCTTCTTGCCGAGCCGGCCCTGCGCCACGAGTCGCTGGAGGAGCAGCGGCGGCGCGTAGCGCTCGCCCCACTCCGTCTCGGCGCGCTCGAGCGCCTCGAGGACCGAGTCGAGGCCCTGGTCGTCGGCGCGGGCGAGCGGGCCGGGCAGGATGCCCGCGCCCATCATCATCCCGATCTCGACGTCCTTGGCCCCGGCGACGCCCTCCTCGATCACGAGGCAGGCCTCGAGGATCGCCTTCAGCGCGTAGCGCTCGACGAGCGTGTCGAGCGTGCTACCTGTCGTGCTAGCCGTGCTCATAGAAGCCCTTTCCGGTCTTCGCGCCGAGGTTTCCGGCCTCGACCAGCGCCTTCATCTTCTGCGACACGTAGAAGCGGTCGCCGTAGGAGTCGTGCAGGTGCTCGGCGACGTGGTGGACGGTGTCGAGGCCGAGCATGTCGGTGAGGAAGTACGGCCCCATCGGCGCGGCGCCCGACTCCTGGACGACCTTGTCCACGTCCTTGATGTCGAGGTCCTCCTCCTCGGTGGCGCGCCAGATCTCCGACACGGCCGAGTTGAGGATGCGGTTGACGACGAAGCCGGGGGCCTCCCCGCAGCGCACGGGCGTCTTCTTGATCGCCTGCGCGAAGTTCGCGGCCGCCTGGAGCGTCTCCTCCGAGGTCTCCTCCCCCTCGATGACCTCGATGAGGCGCATCATCGACGCGGGGTAGAAGAAGTGGAAGCCCACGACCTTGTCGGGGCGGGCGGTCGCCTCCGCCATCTCGCTGATCGCGAGCGACGAGGTGTTCGACGCGAGTATCGCGTGCCCGGGGGTGACCGAGTCGAGTTCCGAGAAGACGGCCTGCTTGATCTGCATCCGCTCGGGCACGGCCTCGATGACGAAGTCGACGTCGCCGAAGCCCTCGTAGTCGAGCGTGCCGGTGATGCGGCCCGTGATCTCCGCGAGCTGGGCGTCGGCCTGCTCCTGGGTGATCTTCTCCTTCTTGACGAGCGAGCCGAGCTGGGCCTGGGTGACCTGCCGGGCCTTCTCGAGGCCCGCGTCGACGAACTCCTGCTTGACGTCCTTCATGACGACGGGGATGCCGGACGAGGCGATGACCTGCGAGATCTCTCCACCCATGGTCCCCGCGCCCACGACGGCGGCTTTGAATACGTACATGAGTCCCTTCCAGAGGGTCGTGAGTGCGACCCGGGAAGGCTACTCGTAGGAGGCTTCCTCCGCCGCCTCGACGGCGAAGCGGCGCAGGCTGCGCACCGTGGAGTCGCGCAGGGCACGGCGGACGAAGAAGAGGCCGGCGAGCCAGGCGATCGGCCCGCGCTCGGTCAGCTCGTACTCGAGGAGCACCTCCACGCGGGCGCCCTCGGCGTCCTCGGCGAAGGTGACGGTCTGCGTCGCGCTCATCCGCTCCTCGAAGACCTCGGTCACGAGCCGGCCCGGCTCGTTCTCGCGGATCTTCTCGGTGACGCGCCCGCGCCCGCCCGGGATCGACTCCCAGACGAGCGTCGAGCCGGGCTCCGGCCAGCCGCCGCGCTCCTCCAGCGGCCGCGCGAAGCCCTCGACGAAGGTGGGCCAGCGGCGGACGCTCGTCCAGAGCGCCTGCGCGGCCTCCGGCGCCAGCGCCACCGTGGCGGCGGCGCGCGCCTCACTCGCCACCGTAGACCTCCCGGACGATCTCGGAGATCGAGCGCGCGGTGGAGTCGAGGAACGGGCGCACGTCCTCGTGGAGACGCCGGTACTCGGCCCGGCCCGCCTCGGTCAGCGAGTAGTAGCGGCGGCTGCGGCGCTCGGGATGCTCCCAGCGGCCCTCGATCAGCCCGCCCGCCTCCAGCGAGCGCAGCAGCGGGTACATGGTGTTCGGGTTGATCGTGAGCACGCCCTCCGTCATCTGGGAGATCCGTTCCATCAGCTGGTTGCCGTAGGTCGGCCCCTGCTCCATGAAGTGGAGGACCAGGAGCGGGAGCACGTCGCGGCGGCGCAGCTCGCCGGTGATCGGGTCGGTCTGCCGCTTGCCGCGTGGCCGCGCCGCTTCGCGCACGTCGCCGGCGCGCGCCGTCTCGGCGACGGCACGGCGTGTGGCTTCACGACGGGACTTCCCGGCCCCCGGCATCGGCCGTGAGTCTGCCAGCCCGGGCGGGCGGGGCGGCGCGGTCCCGCGAGCATGCAGTCGAGCACGCCATGCGCGCCCTTCCCGCATACTCGCCGGAAGCCGCGGCGATCAGGTCCGGAGAGGCTGCCCTAGGCGGGAACCGCCTCGGGCGCCTCGGCACGGCGCGGCATCAGCGTCTCGCGGGCGATCACGAGGCGCTGAATCTGCGACGTGCCTTCGTAGAGCTGCATGATCTTCGCGTCGCGCATCAGCTTCTCGACGGGGTACTCCTTGATGAAGCCGTAGCCGCCGTAGACCTGCACGGCGTCGACGGTGACCTCCATCGCGGTGTCCGCGGAGAAGCGCTTCGCGTGCGAGGACATCAGCGTGTTGCGCTGGCCCTGGTCGAGCTGCACGGCCGAGTTCCAGACGAGCAGGCGCGACGCGGCGATCTTGGTCGCCATGTCGGCGATCATGAACTGGATCGCCTGGTGCATCGCGATCGGCACGCCGAACTGGACGCGCTCCTTCGAGTAGTCGCGGGCGAACTCGAAGGCCGCCTGGGCGATGCCGACGGCCATCGCCGCCACGCCGGGGCGCGTGCGGTCGAGGGTCATCATGGCGAGCTTGAAGCCCTTGTTCTCCTCGCCGAGCAGGTTCTCGGCGGGGATCTCCACGTCGTTGAAGGAGACCGTGGCGGTGTTGGAGGCGCGCTGTCCGAGCTTGTCCTCCTTCTTGTCCACGACGACGCCGGCCTCGCGCGGGACGACGAATGCGGAGATGCCCTTGTGGCCCGCGTCCTTGTCGGTCTTCGCGTAGACCGTGTACCAGTCGGCGTGGGAGCCGTTGGTGATGAAGCACTTCTGGCCGTTGATGACGTACTTGTCGCCCTGCTTGACGGCCGTGGTGCGCATGCCCGAGACGTCGGAGCCGGCGTCCGGCTCGGTCAGGCAGAAGGAGGCGAGCTTCGGCTCCTCCGTGAGCATCCCGAGGTACTGCTTCTTGATCTCCTCGGAGCCGCCGATGATGACCGGGGCGCTCGCGAGCCCGTTGCACACGAGCGAGGTGCCGATGCCTGAGCAGCCCCAGCCGATCTCCTCCTCGATGAGGCAGCCCGACAGGTAGTCGAGGCCGGGTCCGCCGTACTCCTCCGGGATGTGCGTGTTCATGAGACCGACTTCCCAGGCCTTCTTGATCACGTCTTCCGGCCAGGCGCCTTCCTTGTCGTACTCCCAGGCAACTGGCCGAATGTCCTTCTCGGCGAAGCTGTGGGCAAGCTCCTTGAGGTCCTTCTGCTCATCGGTGAGGGTGAAATCGACCACGTATCTCCAGTGCTCCTTCGCGGGGGCGGGGCGAAGCAGTGCGCGCACGCGCGTGGGCCCAGCCCGATTGATTCGTCAGTCAAGAGGGTCCGGGAAGGGTATCGAACCCCTCCGAAACCCTCAACCGAGCACGACTCGGGCCACGAACCAGACACCACCGGCGATCACGGCGACGGTCAGGAGGACGAGCCCGGCCTGCTCGGGGAACACCGCCGGGCGGCCGGGCGCCATGGACCTGCGGCGGAAGCGACGCCACATGCGGTCAGACTGTAGGCAGTGGAGGCGGCATTCGGCATCGTGGTGGTCGCAGTCGCCGTGATCGGCGGCCTAGCCGCGATCGCGAGCTACATCGGCGCGGGCCGGCTCTACCAGGGGATCGGCAAGGGCCAGTTCGCGCTCGACCAGCCCGACCGCCCGAAGGGCCCGAAGCCCGGCAGCGCCCAGGCGCGCGCCGAGTCCGAGGAGGAGCTGCGCCAGCTGCTCGAGGCGAAGTCCTACCGGCGCGTGGAGCGGGGCGAGTCGCCCCTCGACGTCGAGGCCGAGATGGCGGCGCTCCTGCGCCCGCAGCCCACCGGGCATGACGCCGAGTTGGAGGAGGAAGTGCGGCAGCTCGTGATCGCCCGCAACGAACGCCGCGCGCGCAAGGGCGAGCCGCCGCTCGACGTGGAGACCGAGGTGCGCCGCCAGTTGGACGACCTCGGCGGTTGACCGCCCGCCCGATGGGCTATTAGATAGGGGCATGGCACGGCGCCGCTACGAGATCGACGAGGCCCTGATCCGGCCCGGCACCTACTTCAACCCCCAGACGGAGATCATGATCGTGGTCGACGACTCGCCCTCGCTCGACCAGGAGATCTTCAACATGGAGGAGTTCGAGGGCGCCGACTGGGTGCTCATCGCCGATGAGCTGCCGGTGGACGAGGCCCAGCGCGACGAGCTGTTCGAGGGCTTCCAGGCCGCCTGGCACGGCGGCGACGGGCGACAGGTCCGCTCGCTCGAGGAGGAGGACGAGATCGAGCCCGATCTCCTCGAGGAGGAAGAGGAACGGGTCGGCTTCGTCGAGGAGGAGCAGGCCCCCTAGCTCCATCCGGTAGGTTGCCGCCGCGATGCGGCCGGTCTACTACCTCGCTGTATTCATCCCCGGGGCCCTCGCGCTCGAGTTCGCGCACGCCTCCCCCACGCTCGTCTTCATCGCCGCCGCGCTCGGCGTGATCCCCTGCGCGGCGCTCATGGGCGAGGCCACCGAGGAGCTGGCGGCCCGCTCGGGGCCCGGCATCGGCGGCCTGCTGAACGTGACGTTCGGCAACGCGCCGGAGCTGATCATCGCCTTCTTCGCGCTGAAGGAGGGGCTGCACGAGGTCGTCAAGGCCTCGATCGTCGGCTCGGTGATCGGCAACATCCTGCTCGTGCTCGGCGCGGCCATGCTGGTCGGCGGCTGGAAGCGCGAGAAGCAGACGTTCAACCACACCGCCGCGAACGCCCAGTCGGCCATGCTGCTGCTCGCGCTGGTCGCCCTGATGCTGCCCGCGGTGTTCCAGCTCGTCCACGGCGGCTCACTGCCCGCGGTCGGCGACGACCGGGTCGACTTCGGCTCGGACCTCGAGACGCTCTCGCTCGGCGTAGCGCTGATCCTGATGGCGAGCTACGTGCTCGGCCTGGTCTTCTCGCTGAGGACCCACAAGGCGCTCTTCAACCCCTACTCCGAGGACGAGCAGCACGAAACGAAGTGGAGCGCGCGCCGGGCGGGCATGATGCTCGCGGGCGCCGCCGTGCTCGTCGGGCTCATGTCGGAGGTGCTCGTCGGCTCGATCGAGGAGGCCTCGCACGACATCGGCCTGTCGGAGTTCTTCGTCGGCGTGTTCGTCGTCGCGATCGTGGGCAACGCGGCCGAGCACTGGGTCGCGGTGCTGGTGGCGGCCAAGGACAAGATGGATCTGGCCGTGAACATCGCGATCGGCTCCTCCGCCCAGATCGCGCTCTTCATCGCGCCGGTTCTCGTTCTGCTGTCCTTCGCCTTCGGGCCCGGCCCGATGGCGCTCGTCTTCAACGGCTACGAGCTGGCGGCGATGCTGTTCGCGGTCCTGATCGCGAACTTCCTCACACAGGAGGGCGAGTCGAACTGGTTCGAGGGCGCCCAGCTGCTCGCCGTCTACGCCGTGATGGGGCTCGTCTTCTACTTCGCCTGAGGCGGGCCTGAAACAGTGCCAGGCACTGTTTCATCGGCGTCGGTCGCTGCGGGGTCGCGCAGGCGCTCGGTCCGCTCCGCCCGCTTCAGCTCGGCGTCGGGGTCGCGCCGGTCGGCCCTGATCGAGGCGCCGATCCCGATCGCGAAGGCGGCCGCGACCATGCCGAGGCTCGCCACCGGGCCGATCTTGTAGAGGTCCTCGATCAGGAGCTTCACCGCGACCAGGCCTAGGACGATGGCGATCGTCTCGTCGAGGTAGCGGAAGCGGGCGATCAGGCCCTCGACCAGCACGAACAGGGCGCGCAGGCCGAGCAGGGCGAAGACGTTCCCCATCCAGATCAGGAGCGGATCGCGGGTGATCGCGAACGCCGCGGGGATGGAGTCGATCGCGAAGGCGATGTCGGCGAAGATGATCGCCGCGAGGCAGAGGAAGAGCGGCGTGACGTGGCGCTTGCCGCCCTCGCTCACGAACCAGCGGCCCTCCCCCATCTCCTGGGAGACGGGGTAGAAGCGGCGCACGAGCCGGACCATCAGGTTGTTGCCGGGATCCACCGACTCGTCCACGCCCTGGAAGATCCGCACCGCCAGGACGAGCAGCGCGACGCCCAGGACGTAGATCACGAAGTGGAACTGGTTGATCAGCGCGACGCCGCCCAGGATGAAGAGGCCGCGGAGCACGAGCGCGCCGGCGATGCCGTAGAAGAGCAGCCGCGGGCGGTACTGGTAGCTGATCCCGAAGTAGGTGAAGAGCAGCAGGAAGACGAACAGGTTGTCCAGCGAGAGAGAGCGCTCGATCAGGTACACCGTGGTGTAGAGCAGGGCGTCCTCACCGTCGCGCAGGGCGAGCACCACGACGGCGGCCGCGAGGCTCAGGACAAGCCAGCCCACCGACCAGACGACCGCCTCGCGGAAGTCGGGCTCGCGGCCGCGCGCGAAGAAGTGGAGGTCCGCCCAGAGGAAGATCGCGAGGGCGACTACGAGCGCTGCCCAGGGGGCGAGGTCGGCCAGCACCTCAGGCCGCCTGCACCAGGTCGCGCTCGGGCTCGATCCCGAACCGGCGCCCCGCCTCGGCCAACTCGGGCGTCAGCGGCCATCGATCCGGGCGCTCCTCGCCCTCGTGCTGGGGGGACGCTCCCTTGAGGGCCATCGAGCCGGTGTTGTCGCCGATCGCGCGGATCTCGGCGACCTCCTCGGCGGAGAGGACGACCTCGCGGGGGACGCCCGCCAGCTCCGCCCGCTTGTCCTCCACCGGCTTGGCCCCGGGCGCGGCCTCCTGGATCAGCGTGGGCGCGACGCAGGCGACCGGCTCGTGCGCGAGGTCCCACTGGCAGGCGAGCTGGAGTGGCGTCAGCCCATGACGCTCCGCGTAGGGCCGGACGCGCTCGAGCTTCTCGCGACCCGCCTCGACCCAGCCCTCGGGCCGGAAGCCGCGATGGTCGCCCTTGGGGAACTCGTGGCCCGGGAGCACGTCGTCGTGGAAGAGCCCGCCGTAGTCGACCACGCGGGCGATCACCCGCACGTCGCGCTCGCGAGCCGCGCCCAGCGCCAGCTCGCCGGGCCAGGGCTCGAACGGGTTGAGGATCAGCATCGCCCAGTCGATCAGGTCGCCGAAGCGGTCGAGGCAGTCGATCAGGTCGAGCGTGAAGCCGTTCGCGGGGCCGGGCGCGACGCCGATCCGGTCGGCGAGCCCCGCCTCGCGCGCGGCCGCCATCGCTTCCCACACGGCCTCGCTCGTGAAGCCGGTGCGGTCGGGGTTGTGGAGCAGGAGGAGGTCGAAGCGGTCGGCGCCGCAGCGCTCGAGGCTCCGCTCGCCCGCCATGCGGACGTAGTCGCCGTATTCGCCGGGCCCGCGCAGGCGCGGATCGGTGAAGCGCGGGAAGCCCTTCGGGCCGTCGCGCTCGCCCTCGTAGAAGTCGTGGCCGATCGCGCCCACGAGCGAGAACGCGTCACGCGGCAGGCCGGCGATCGCGCGGCCCACCAGCGTGTCGGCCTCGCCCTCGCCGTAGACGTCTGCGGTCAGGACGGTGTCGACGCCGTCGCCCGGGCGCAGGAGGCGCTCCAGCCGCTCGTCGTCGACGGCTTCGCCGAAGCGCATGAAGCGTCCGCCGCTCCACGCCCCGAGGGCGGTGTGTGTGGGCTCCGGCACGGCTCTATTGCAGCAGTTCCGAGCAGGCCTGGATGGCCGCGAGGTCGCTCGGGTCGGCTTCCTCCAGGCACCGCGAGTAGCGCGTGAAGGCGTCGTTGCCGCCCTCGACCGGCGCCGCGCCCGGGGGCGCTGCGCCGCCCGCGGCGCCGCCCGCGAGCGCGGCGAGGCCGCCGAGCTGCTCGGAGAGCTCTCCGATCGGGCGCGCGTCGCGCGGCGCCTCGACCGAGACGGGCTTGCCGACCTCGGCGAACTCCACTGTGAAGGTGATCTTGCCGCCCTGGATGCCGCCTAGCTGGAGCCGGGCATCCTCGGGGACGTTCAGGTTGAGGTTGGCCGACAGGCGGCGCACGACCTTGTCGTCCTTGCCGATGTAGACGTCCAGCGTGGTGTCGCGGACCACCTCCTGCACCTGGCGCTTCTGCTCGTCGGTGAGCTGGGGCGGGGGCGCGGGGCCCTGCACGCCGGCGGAGCCCGCCCGCTCGATGATCCTGTTGAGGTCGTCGAGCATGCGGCCGACGTCCACGCGGGCCGCAACGTGGGTCGTCTCCACACCCGCGATCGTCTCCGTGCCCTCGTCCTTGCCGTCCTTCAGCCAGTTGGCGGCGTCGATCCCGAAGCGGCCGAGCCCGCCGTCCGGCTGGCGCTTGCTCGCCTCGGCGAGCTGGGCGTTGAATGCCGCGACGGCCTCCTCGCCCACCTCGTAGGCGGTGCCCTGGAGGGTCACGAAGACGTTGTCGTGCGTGGAGACGAGGCCCGCCTCCAGGCCCTGGCCACCGCCCGAGAGGCTGACGTCCCAGTCGAAGGCCGGGAGCTTGTCGTCGCCGCTCTCGTAGGGGCCGGTGAGCTTCAGGCGGATCGGGTCCTTCAGCGCCTCGACGCCATCGATCTCGATGACGAGATCGGTCGTCACGACCGCGGACGGGATCGGCTTCCTGAAGGCCTCCTCGAGGAGCGCCTTCGCGTCCTTGTCATCGCCGCCGCCGCAGCCCGAGAGGGCTGCCGCGACGGCGACGGTCAGCGCGAGTGCCCGCCTCACTGGATGGGGAGCTCGCCCCCGAGGCCGAAGCGGGACAGGAGCTCCGCGAGCGGCCTGGGGTTCGCCGGAGCGCTGATGTCCTGCTTCTCGCCGACGTCGGCCAGCTCCATGTCGATCTTGGCGCTGCCGCCCTCGGCCCCGCCGGCGTCCTGACGCTCGTCCTCGGGGATCTGGAACTCGAGGTCGAGCACGAAGCGGCGGACGGTCTCGTCGTCGTTGGAGACGTAGACCTCGACCGAGGCCTCCTCGATCGCGTCCTCGATCTTCTCGCGGTCGGCGTCGCTCAGGTCCTCGAAGGGGTTCTGCGCGCTGCCAACGGTTCCCATCCTGTCGCTCGCCTTCGAGACGTCCTCGAGCACCGCGAGCAGGTCGACCTCGCCGGTGACCCTGGTGGTCTCCTCGCCCGCGACCTCCTCGTCCTCGGAGTCGATCTTCGGCTCCTTGATCCACTTGTCGGGCTCGATCCCGAGCTGCGAGAGGGTGTCCTCGCCTCCGCCCGACTGCTGCTTGAAGGCCTGGGCGAACTGCTGGAAGAGCGCGCTGCCCACCTCGTAGTCGGCGCCCTGGAAGCTCACGTAGGCGTTGTCGGTCGTGACCGTCGCGCCCGCCGCGATGCTCTGGCCGGCGCCGCTGAAGCTGAAGTCCCAGTCGAGGCTCGGGACCTCTCCCGGGCCGTTGTCGGCAAAGGGGCCGGAGAGCTTCAGCTCGATCGGGCCGTCGAGCTGGGCGACGCCGTCCACCTGGATCTCGGCGTCGAGGGAGAGCTTGCCGCTCTCGATCTTGTTCGAGAAGGCCTCCTGGAGGAGCTTCTCGGCGTCGGCGGAGCTCTCCCCGCCACCGCTGTCGCTTCCGCACGCCGCCACTCCGAGGGCGAAGACGAGCGCGAGAGGCAGGACCAGGCGGCGCAAAAGTCGAACAGGCACGAGCGAACTCCTTGTCGGATTGGGGCGCCGGGGAGCGTAGCCGAACGCAACTCCAGCGCCCCCACCCGTGTCTCAATCTTCTCGGATGCGCAATATCTCCCTGCACAGCGCCGTGCTCGTCGCCTTTCTGCTCGCCGCGACGCCCGCCGCGGCCTCCGAGCGGCTCGTGGCCGGCCCGGACGGCGTCCGGACGGTCGAGGACCCGTACCTCCCCGCGACCGACCTGCCCGACCCCGGCCCGGCGCGCCACTCGCGCGCGCCCAGGGCGGACGCGTCGGCGAAGGGCCCGAGCGTGCGCCGCGCGCTGCTCGACCTCCACCGCGGCGACGAGATCGCCCGTGAGGACCTCTCCCGCTACAAGGGGCTCTACCAGGAGGCGCGCTCGGTGCGAAAGCGCCTCAAGGGTGGCCGCCGGGCCGAGCTGCACGCGGTGATCCGCGTGGTCGAGCGGGTCGCGGCCCAGAAGCAGCTCACCGCCGGGCGCGTCCCGGTCCTGTTCCTCACGCTCGAGCGCAACACCTCGTGGTGGCGGGCGCGGCCCTTCCCCGCGGGCGGCGCCCGGATCACCTTCGGCGACGACCCGGTGATCTTCCAGTACTACCCGGGCCAGGGGCTCCAGATCCAGCCGCTCGCGAACTTCGGCAAGGCCAACGGGCTCTACAACGCCTGCGTGGGCGAGAACGTCAGGCCGGGGACGCCCTGCCGCAAGCGCACGCTCGAGACGATGCTCGACCGCCTGGTGTCGCTCGCTGCGCGGCGCGGCACCTTCACCACCTGGGAGTACTACTTCAGCTTCGGCGGCGGCTCCCCGCCCTGGACCAGCGGGCTCTCGCAGGGCACGGCCGTCCAGGCCCTCGCGCGCGGCGCGCAACTGCTTGGGCGGCCCGACTACCTCACCGTTGCCGCGGACGCGCTGGGAGCGTTCGAGAAGGCCCCTCCCACCGGCGTGCGCATCCCGAAGGCGGGCGGCAACCACTACCTGATCTACTCGTTCAACCGGCGCCTGCTGGTCCTCAACGGCTTCCTCCAGTCGGTGATCGGGCTGCACGACTACGCGCAGATCTCGGGTGACCCGCGCGGGCAGGCGCTCTTCGAGGCGGGCGAGCGGGCCGCCGCGAAGTCGGTCCCCGCCTACGACACGGGCGCCTGGTCGCTGTACGCGCGCCGCGGGCGCGAGTCGGACCTCGGCTACCACCGCCTCGTGCGCGACTTCCTGCGCGGCCTCTGCACGCGCACGCAGTCGCCGGTCTACTGCGAGACGGCCGATCGCTTCACGCGCTACCTGTTCGAGGACCCCGACATCGACTTCCTCGGTCCGCGGCGCGCACGCCCGCGGAAGCGCGCGCTCATCCGCTTCCGGCTCTCGAAGATCTCGCGCGTGTCGATCCACGTCTCGCGCGCCGGCAAGCTCGCGTTCGTGCGCAAGACCCAGATGGGCCGTGGGAAGAAGACGTTCGCGTGGGTGCCTCGCAAGCCGGGCCGTTACCGCATCCGCATCGAGGCAGCGGACCTGCGAAACCACCACCGGGTCGTGGTCCGCTCGCTGCGCGTCCGGTAGCTTGGGCGCCCTCTTGGCGCCGCGGACGATCCTCTACACGGGCAAGGGCGGGGTCGGCAAGACGAGCGTCGCGGCCGCCACCGCCCGGCGCTGCGCGTCCGCGGGGATGCGCACCATCGTGCTCTCCACCGACCCGGCGCACAGCCTGTCGGACTCGCTCGAGGCGGAGCTCGGATCGGCGCCGACAGAGATCGGGCCGAACCTCCACGGGCAGGAGGTCCAGGCCCAGGAGGAGATGGAGCGCAACTGGGAGGCCGTGTCCGGCTGGCTCGGCGACCTCCTGGCCGACCGCGGCGTGGACCCGATCGCCGCCGAGGAGCTGACGGTCCCGCCCGGGATGGACGAGCTGTTCTCGCTGCTCCAGATCAAGCGCCACCACGAGTCGGGCGACTACGACGCGGTCATCGTGGACTGCGCGCCCACCGGCGAGACCCTCCGCCTCCTGTCGTTCCCCGACGTGGCGCGCTGGTGGCTCGACAAGGTCTTCCCGTGGGAGCGGCGCGTGGTCGCGGCGGCGCGGCCGTTCGCGCGCAGCCTGCTCGACATCCCGCTTCCCGGCGACGCGGTGTTCGAGGACGTCGAGCGCCTGGTCCGCAACCTGGTCGCGATGAACGAGATCCTCCGTGACCGCGCCACCACCTCCATCCGGCTCGTGATGAACCCGGACAAGATGGTGATCAACGAGGCGATGCGGACGTTCACCTACCTCAACCTCTACGGCTACCTGACCGACGCCGTCGTCGTGAACCGGATACTCCCCGAGGAGGCGGCGACGGGCTACTTCGCCTCCTGGCGCGAGGTGCAGCAGGGGCACATGGAGCTCGTGCGCTCGGCGTTCGCGCCGGTGCCGATCCTGACCGCGCCGTTCTTCGACCGTGAGGTGGTGGGGCCCGAGCAGCTCGACCGCCTCGGCGAGGCGCTGTTCGGCGAGCAGGACGCCGCGGCCGTGCTCTACGAGGAGCTCTCGCGAGAGCTGGTCGCCGAGAACGGGCGGGCGACGCTGCGCCTGCCGATCCCCTTCGCGGAGCGCGCCGACATCGACCTGAAGAAGGTGGGCCTCGAGGTGATCGTCCGGGTCGGGCAGCAGAAGCGGACTATCATCCTGCCGCCCGCGCTTGGCTCCTACCGGCCCGCGGGGGCCCGCTTCGAGGGGGGAACCCTCGAGATCTCGTTCGAGAAGGCAGGCGATGGAGCACCACGAGACGACCAGGCCTGACGACGGCGACCCGTTCGACCGCCTCTACGACTCCGCCCGGGGCACGAACGGCGCCCACGGCGGCTACGACGAGGGCGCGCCGCCGCCGCGCGGCGCCCGGCCCGACCTGACGGCGATCTTCGTGATGCTCGACGCCGTGCGCACGGGGCTCCCGGACGGCATGAGCCAGCGCTTCACCTCGCTCGTGCGGGAGATCCTCCTGACGCTCCGCTCGCTGATCGACTGGTACCTCGAACGCCTCGACCGCGGAGCGCGCAAGCCCCAGGTCGAGGACATCCCGCTCGACTGAGACGGGGACCGGCCGGCCTTCCCGCGGGGCTATAACTTCTTCCCCGTGGAGCGCACACGCAAGACCTGGGTCCTCACCGGCTCGCTCGACAACTTCCGCGCGACCCGCGAGCACGGCTTCGGCGTGATCGGCATGAAGGAGAAGCGCCGCCGCATGGCCGAGCAGATCGAGCCGGGCGACGAGATCGCGTTCTATGTGACGGGCGTGCAGGCCTTCGGCGGAATCGTGCGCGTGACGAGCGAGATGTTCGAGGACCGGAAGAAGGTCTGGCCCGGAAAGCCCGGAAAGGCCGACCCCTACCCCTGGCGCTTCGAGACCGAGCCGGTGCTGGTGCTTGACGAGGACGAGTTCGTGCCGGCCGAGGACGTGATCGACGACCTCGAGCACGTGAAGAAGTGGCCGCGCGACCACTGGCACCTGGCCTTCCAGGGCCAGCTGCGGACGGTGTCCGAGGAGGACGCCGGGGTGATCGCCGGCCGGCTCAGATCCGCGGCGCCGGCGTGACCGGCGAGGACGCGGCCGGCAGGGTGCGGACGCTGCTCCTCCGCGCGGACAACCAGCTCAAGGCGGGCAAGCCCGAGAAGGCGCTCGCCGCGCTCGAGGAGGCCCGCGGGCTCGAACTCGAGGAGCGGCTGCGGGAGCTCGTCGAGCGCCGCATCGAGTCGCTGCGGCCGCTGTTGGAAGGGCCGTCGTGAGGCACGGCCGCCACTACACGGTCGAGGAGGCGAACGCCGCGATCACCTGGGTGGACGAGCGGCTCGGACGCCTGCGCTCGGCCCGGGAGCGTTTCGTGGACGAGGACGCCCGCGGCGCGCTCGCGGAGGCTGCGCCCACGAACGGCGGCGGCACGCCGGGCAAGGTCGTGGGCGAGGCGTTCGTCCAGCTCCAGACGCTCCTGAACGAGTTCAACACCCTCGAGCTCGTGATCCGCGACGTCGACCGCGGGCTCGTGGACTTCCCGGCGCTGCGCGACGGGCGTGAGGTCTATCTCTGCTGGGAACAGGGTGAGGATGAGATCGGGTACTGGCACGACGCGGACTCGGGATATGCCGGCAGACAGCCGCTCTGAGCGCCGCCGCGAGGCCGCCCGCGACCGCCGCGCCCGCCGGCGCGAGCGGCGCGCGAGCGAGGGCCCGCGCCGGGGCGTCGCCGCCGCGACACTCGAGACCTGGCAGATTCTGAACCCGGAGCAGCGGGCGGCCGGGATCGGCGCGCTGCTCCTGATCATCAGCACGTTCGGGCCCTTCTCGTTCGTGGAGGTCGGGCTCGTGCTGACCGGCGCGGGAATCCTGGTGCTGCTGAAGAAGCGCGCCGACCGGGCGATCTTCCACCTGCCGTTCGGCGACGGCGCCGTGATCGCGGCGGCCGGGGGATGGAGCGGGCTCCTGATCCTCGCGCGCCTGTTCGACCGCCCGCTCGGCCAGGGTCTCCTGGCCCTTGTCTGCTCGGCGATCATCGTGCTGGCGGGCCTGCGCGAGCGCGCGCGGCGGCCGATGGACGATCTGCCGTCGGATGGGCCGGACGGGGAGGCGCGGCGTGGCTCGGGTGCGGGTCGCTCGGGCGGCCGGGCGCGTGAGGGTGCAGCGGCTCGTCCGGGCTCGCCCGCGGGCGGCGGCTCGGGCCCGGGGGCACGTGGGAGTGGGGCTGCGAGCGCCCGCCCGGCCTCGGCCGCAGGCGGCAGCTCGGGCGACAGGGCACGTGAGGACGAGGCTGCGGGCGGAGCCGGCGGGCGTGGTCACCCGTCAGAGCCCGAGACCGAGCCTCTCCCCGGCGCCTCGCCACCGCCTGAGGGCCCCGGCGCCACGGTCGAGTCGGACCGCCTCCTCCCCCCCTGACCGAAGACGTGGGCTACATCCGCCGTCGTATGTCAACGCAGATGTCGCCCACGTCAGTGGGGTACAGCGCGGCCGGGCCGGCCTCGCATCAGCATCCGACCGGTGCCGGCGCCGGCGACCTGGAGCGCCGCGCCCGCCAGGATCGCTTCAGATGGGCCCACGCCTGACGCGAGCGGGCCGGCCAGGGCGGCGCCCACGGCAAAGGCGCCGATCTTCAGGCTCGCCGCAGTGGTGAAGACCTGACCGTGCAGCTCGCGCGGGACGCGCTGCTGGCGGACTGCGAAGGTGGCAGCGAGGCCTGGGCCGTCGGCCATGCCGGCCACGGCGATGAGCGCGAGCGCGACGGGGAGGGCGCCGGCGAGCGGCCACGTGAGCATGAGCAGGCCGAACGTCGCGAGCGCCCAGACGACGATCGTCTCCGGCGGTCGCAGCCGCTGGATCCGCACCAGCGCGAGCGCCCCCACGGCGGAGCCGGCCGCGAAGGCGGCCCAGAGGTAGCCCGCGTCGCTTCGCTCGCCACCCAGCTCCTGGACGGCGAAGAGCGGAAAGGCGACGGTGAGCAGGCCGAGCCCGGCCAGCCCTAGCGCGCCCGCGGCGGTCACGCCGCGCAGCTCGGGGACGCGGGCGATCATCCCGAGACCGTCGCGGATGATCGAGCCGAGCGTCGGGCCGCCCGGCTCGCGGCCGGTGGGGCGGTCGAGCCGGGGCACGGTCAGGAGGAGGCCGAGCGCCGCGAGCGAGAGGGCCGCCTCGACCGCGAGCGACCAGCCGGGGCCGAACACGGCCGTGATCGTGCCCGCCAGCGCCGGCCCCGCGATCAGGGCCATGTTGAAGCTGACCGCCTCCATGGCGTTCGCCTGGGTGAGCAGGCGGTCGGGCACGAGAACGGGGATGAAGCTCGTGAAGCCGCCGAACGACAGCGGATAGGTCAGCCCCGTCACCGCCGCGATCGCCGGAACTACCCATCCGGGCGAGTTGCCCGCCAGCGCGATCATCGCCACGAGGCAGACGGCGATCCCGAGGTGGTCGAGGATCATCAGCCCACGGCGGCGGCCGGTCAGGTCGAGCCAGGCGCCGAGCAGCGGGCCCGTCAGGAGGCTCGGCAGAGTGATCGCCGCGACCGTCGCGCCGGCGAGCGCCGGGCTGCCGGTGCGGTCGAGCATCAGCAGCACGACTCCGACCCCGAACATCTCGTCGGCGAGCCGCGACAGCGTCGCCGCGCCGACGAACGCCGGGTAGCCGCGCTGGTGCCTCAGGCCGGCAAGCGTCGCCGCCTCCATGGCCGCGATCGTGCCAGAGGGGCCGGTGAAACAGTGCCTGGCACTGTTTCATTTCACCACGGAGGGGGCGGTGAAACAGTGCCTGGCACTGTTTCACGGTCAGCGCGGGAGGCGGGCGAGCCTCATGGCGACCCGCTCGCCGCGGAACGGCACTCCCTCGGCCTCGAGCAGCCTGCGCTGGCGCTCGCCCTTCGCGAGCGACCCGTCGGCCCGGACCACGCGGTGCCACGGCACGGCGGGGTCGTCGCTTCCGTGGAGCACCGCGCCGGCGTGCCGCGGCGCCCCGGGATCGAGGTCGGAGTAGGCGCGCACGAACCCGGGCGGGATCTCCCGGACCCGCTCGAGGACGCGCTCGGCGCGCGATCCCCGGGTCCCCGGGTCAGTCCTCGAAGAAGGCGTAGCCGTACTCCCCGCGCTTGTAGGCGAGCTTCGCGATCGCCACCACGCGGTCGTCGTCGTTCGACTCCACCTGGTCGAGGCACGAGTGGACGCGGCCCGCCGCGCGGGTGCAGAAGGTTTCGGCGATGTAGCGCTCCTGGCCGGAGGGCTCGACGCCGTGCTCCTCGAAGATCGAGCTGACCCGCGAGAGGACGCAGATCTGCGCGTACACGTCCGCGACCGCGTCGGCGAGGCGCTTCTGCTGGAACTGGCGCTCCACGATCCCCTTGCCGTGCTCGCGCAGCAGCGACTCGGACACGCCCCGCAGCCGCTTCACCTGCTCGCCCACCGGAGAGGCGAGGTCCTCGAGCGCCTCGTGGGCGAGCGACACCCGGTCGGGCATGACCTCGCGCTGCACCCGCCCGCGGACGTAGTCGAACAGCACGCCGATCGAGCCGATCGGGTCGTCGAGGCCGACGTCGGCGAGCCCCTCGAGCTCCTTGCCGAGCCCCTTCAGCCCGGAGAGCGCGATGAAGGCGCGCATCACGTCGTTCGCCCCCTCGAAGATCGGGAAGATCCGGATGTCGCGGACGACCTTCTCGTAGGGCTCGTCGCGCATGTAGCCGGCCCCGCCCTTGAGCTGGAGCGAGCGGTTCGCCGCGTACCAGAGGAACTCGGTGCCGGCGACCTTCACGATCGCCGACTCGAGCGAGTAGTCGGGCACGCCGGCGTCGACCAGGCCGGTGGTCATGTACGCCATCGACTCGAGGCCGAACAGGTAGGAGACCATCCAGCCGACCTTGTCCTGGACGAGCTCGAAGTCGGCGAGCGGCATGCCGAACTGCTCGCGCTCGCGGACGTGCCCGATGACGTGGTCGAGCAGCAGCTTCGTCGCCCCCACGCTGCCGGTGCCGAGGCTCATGCGGCCGGTGTTGAGGATGTGCATCGCGAGCTTGAAGCCCTGACCGGGCTCGCCGAGGACGTTCTCCGCCGGAACGGTGATGTCGTTGAAGTGCAGCGTGCGCAGGTCGTTGCCGCGAAGGCCCATCGTGTCGAAGCGGTGGCCCACCTCGAAGCCCTCCATCTCCGGCTCGAGCACGAGCGCGACGTGGCCGTGCTCGTCGTCGAGCTTCGCGAAGGTCACGAGCACGCCGGCCTTCGAGCCGTTGCCGATGTAGTGCTTCGTGCCGGACAGCCGGAACGAGCCGTCCGGCTGGCGCGCGGCGCGCGTCTCCATGCCGTACACGTCGGAGCCCGCGTTCGGCTCGGTCAGCGCGAAGGCGGCGAGCTTGCGCCCGCTCGCGAGGTCGGGCAGCCAGCGCTCCTTCTGCTCGTCGCTGCCGTAGAGGACGATCCCCTTCATTCCGATCGACTGGTGCACGCCCATCACGACCGCGAGCGTGGCGTCGATCTGGCCGAACACCTCGGACACGCGGCAGTAGCCCGTCTGCGACAGGCCCTGGCCGCCATACTCCTCCGGCACGTACAGGCCGAGCATCCCGCGCTCGGCGAGGCCCGCGATCACGTCGTCGCCGATCCAGCGCTCCTCCTCGATCTTGCGCGGGTCGTACGCCTCGGCCGCGAACTCGCGCAGCGAGCGGATCAGCTCCACCGTCTTCTTCTCGTCGTCCGCCTCGGGCTTCGGGAACGGGAAGACCAGCTCCTCGGGGATCTCCCCGAGGAACAGCGATTTCGAGAACGACGAGACGGCGGTGGCCGCCTCCGTCATGCGGGGACGACGGCGTGCTCGGCGGTGTCCACGCCGCGGGGACCCTCCCCCACGTACTTGGCGGTCGGCCGGATCAGCCGGCCCTCGCGCTTCTGCTCCATGATGTGCGCCGACCAGCCGGCAACGCGCGCGCAGGTGAACATCGGCGTGAACAGCTCCGGCGGGATCTCGGCGAAGTCGAGCAGGACTGCGGACCAGAACTCGACGTTCGTGGCGAGCACGCGGTCGGGCTTGCGCGCCTTCAGCTCGGCGAGCGCGGCCTCCTCGAGCGCCTCGGCCACCTCGACGCGAGCGGCGCCGACGTCCTTCGCCGTGCGGCGCAACACGCGAGCGCGCGGGTCCTCGGCCCGGTAGACGCGGTGGCCGAAGCCCATGAGCCGGTCGCCGCGGTCGAGCAGGTCCTTGACGTAGCGCACGGCGTCGCCGGTTCGCTCGACATCGTCGAGCATCTGGAGCACGCGCGAGGGCGCTCCGCCGTGCAGCGGCCCCGAGAGCGCGCCGACGGCTCCGGACAGACATGCCGCCACGTCGGCGCCGGTGGAGGCGATGACGCGCGCGGTGAAGGTGGAGGCGTTCATGCCGTGCTCGGCGGCCGATACCCAGTAGGCGTCGATCGCCTTGACGTGCGCTGGATCGGCCTCCCCGCGCCAGCGGACCAGGAAGCGCTCAGGGATCGAGTCGGCCTTGTCGACTTCCGACTGGGCCACCGGGCGCTGGCCCGTGCGGGCCGACTGGGCGACGAAGGAGAGCGCCATCACCGACGCACGGGCGAGGTCGTCGCGGGCCTGCTCGTCGCTGATGTCGATCAGCTGGCCGAAGCCCCAAGCGGGGGCGAGCATCGCGAGGGCGGCCTGGACGTCGGCGCGCGGATCACCGGAGCGGACCGTCAGCGGCCAGGGCTCGGCGGGCGGAAGACCGGGCTCGAGGTGACCGTCGACCAAGAGGCCCCAGACGTGCTCGAAGCGCACGCGTCCCACGAGATCCTCGATGTCGATGCCCCGGTACCGGAGGGCGCTTCCTTCCTTGTCGGGTTCGGCGATCTCGGTCGCGAACGCTACGACACCCTCGAGTCCCGACTGAACCTCTGACACCAGGCTCTTCTCCTTCTTCGTGGAGCGAGTCAGGATACTCGGGAGGCGCCCACGGGCCGTTGCGGACGGAGGCGGCCAGAACCGCGGGTCGATGCGACCCACGATCGCGGCCGCGTCGCCGGGCGGGGCTTCGTCAGGCCGGGACGAGTTGCACCGGCACCCCGAGCCCCGGGGCGGGAGCGAGCCGCTCGTCGGCCGTGAGCAGAGGCACGCGGAGGCGGCCGCGTCGGGCGGGAGCAGCCCGTCCCGCTCCAGGCGCCGCAGCGCGCTCATGACCTCCGCGTCGAGCAGCTCCGGGGCGTGGGGCGGGCCGTGCACGCCGGCCGCCCGCCGGAGATGGTCATGCTCGCCGCAGGAGCGTGATCCCGTCCCGCACCGTGAGCATCACCGACACCACGCGCTCGTCGGCGCGGACCATGTCGTTGAACTCGCGGAGGATCCGCGTCGTCTGCTCGTCGTTCGCCGGGTCGGCGACCCGGCCGCTCCAGAGGACGTTGTCCACGGCGATCAGGCCGCGGTCCGCGAGCTTCGGCAGGACGGCCTCGTAGTAGGCGGCGTAGGACTCCTTGTCCGCGTCGATGAAGACGAGGTCGAACGGGCCGCCGAGCGACGCGATCGTCTCCAGCGCAGGGCCGACCCGGACCTCGATCCGCCCCGACTCCCCCGCCGCCTCGATCCGCTCGCGGGCGAACGCAGCGTGCTCCTCGGAGATCTCGCAGGACACGATCCTGCCGTCCGCCGGCAGCGCCTGGGCCATCGAGAGCGCCGAGTAGCCCGAATAGGTGCCGAGCTCCAGCACGAGCCTCGCGCCGCTCGCGTGAACGAGCATCTCGAGGAAGCGGCCCTCGACCGCCCCGGTGAGCATCCGCGGGCATTCGAGCTCCGCGTGGGTGTCCTCGGCCAGCCGGCGCAGGTGCTCCGGGGGCTCCGAGGTGTGGGCCTCGACGTAGGAGTCGATCTGAGGTGGGACGATCTCGAACATGGACGCATCGTCGCGCATCCGCATCGCCGGGCCGGGGGACGCAGCCGACGTCGCCCGCCTCCTGTGCGGCTTCCGCGACTGGTGGGGCTTCACCGGGCCGCCGGACGATGCTCGCCTCGGTCGAGCGGCTGCTGGGCGACCCCGACACCGATTTCCTGCTCGTGGGCGAGCCGGCGGCCGGCGTCTGCCAGCTCCGCTACCGCCATTCGGTATGGACCGGCACGGACGACTGCTGGCTGGAGGACCTGTTCATCGAGGACGCCGCGCGCGGCGAAGGCCTGGGCGCGGCGCTCGTCGACGCTGCGATCGCGCGCGCCGCCGAGCGGGGCGCGGCGCGCATCGGGCTCGACGTGGCCGACGCGAACGCCACCGCGCGCGCCCTGTACGAGAGCCGCGGCTTCGAACGCGACGCCCACCTGATGAAGCGCCTCGTCTAGTTCGTGATCGCGAGGCCGAGCGGGAGCAGCACCGTCGCGAGAAAGATCAGCGTGATGCCGACCGCGACCATGGGCTTCGACTTGATGATGTGCCCGAACGTGCCCACGAGAAATCCGATCAGGACCATCGCCAGGAAGTAGGCGGGCTCGACCTCGAAGTCGCCGGTCGGCTGCGGGCCGCGGTTCGGGTCGAGCTGTAGCTGGGCGAGCCAGGCGGGTCCCACGTCCTGGAAAGTATCCTCCAGCCGATGCCGAGCGACCTCAGCAGCGTCGAGGAGACCCGCGAAGCCCTCGGCGGCGCGGGCTATCTCGCCGACGAGGCGACCTCTCTCGTCTCCTTTCTCGCGGCCCAGCTCGGCAAGCCGGTGCTGGTCGAGGGCCCCGCCGGGGTCGGCAAGACCGAGCTCGCGAAAGCCCTCTCGCGCGCCA
Source organism: Thermoleophilaceae bacterium (assembly GCA_035553855.1). Taxonomy (GTDB): domain Bacteria; phylum Actinomycetota; class Thermoleophilia; order Solirubrobacterales; family Thermoleophilaceae; genus JBBDYQ01. The sequence goes on from DATMJO010000126.1 coordinate 25,305, forward strand.
CCGGGCGCAAGTTGATCCGCCTCCAGTGCTACGAGGGGCTCGACGAGTCGAAGGCCCTCTACGAGTGGAACTACCGCAAGCAGCTCCTGCGGATCCAGACCGAGGCGGCCGGCACCACCTGGGACGCCGTGCAGGACGACATCTTCGGCGAGGAGTTCCTCCTCACCCGCCCGCTGCTGCAGGCCATCTCGGAGAGCGAGCCGGTCGTGCTGCTGATCGACGAGATCGACAAGACCGACCAGGAGTTTGAGGCGATGCTGCTCGAGGTCCTCTCGGACTTCCAGATCTCGATTCCCGAGATGGGCGTCGTGGAGGCCTCCTCGCAGCCGCTCGTCCTGCTCACCTCGAACAACTCGCGCGAGCTGACCGAGGCCTGTCT
>DATMJO010000127.1:0-5213 GCA_035553855.1 Thermoleophilaceae bacterium
CTCCACTGGCATGCCGCGCACGCCGGCATCCCACTCGTCTCAGGCGCGCTGACTCCCGGCGGACTGGCAGCACGAATCGTTGTGCTGCGTAAACCGAGTCCGTGCCTGGACTGCTTTGAATCAGACCCGACAATTCCATCCCGGGATGCCGATCGAGCGGCGAACACGACGCCCTACGGCTGCTCCCACCCGGCCGCCTCGTGCGCCCCGTTCGAAGTCACAGAGCTGGCCGCCAATCTCGCGCGATCAGCTACCAGCTGCATCCCCCGCCTCGGATACCCGGCGCTCGACTTCGACTGGGCCGTCATCAACTTCCGTCGCGCCGTTAACCGTTGGACGCAAGGCCTGCTCGTCCCTCACGCCGGCTGCCCGGTGTGCGCTCCCTCGTGATTGTCTGGCTGGCAGCCAGCGCCCGCCTGAACATGCAGCAACACGCTCGCCGATATCGCCTGCGCGAAACCGGCGGGGGGCCCTTTGGTTATGAAGCCGAGGACAACTCTCTGGTAATCGAGCGCGCCACCGGTCCCGGCCCAGGTGCACACCACGGCAGTTTCCGCTACAGGCCGGATCGCCAGGCCCTCCAGGCCGAGATCGACGCGGAGCTGCTCAACAGCGGCGGTCGCCGCTACCTCCTCGGCGAGTGGCACACGCATCCCCTGGGACGAGCGGTCCCGAGTACCGGCGACGCGCAAAGCGCAACCCGCACGGCGAACGACGATGCAGTCGGCCTGAGCTCACCGGTGGTGCTGATTCAGGCCACGCTTCCGTGGGGCAAGCGCGTACGAGCGGGTCACCTGGGCGCATTCGTATGGAAGGCGAGCACGAGCCGCCTTGAAGCAGCTGAGATCAGGGCGTTCAGCCGACGTCGATGACGGGCCCAGTCCCGCCGCGACGGCGGCGCTTCGCCTCGGCGACCAGTTGCGCGTAGCCGCCGTGACTAGCGAGCGTGCTGCTGCCGGGCTGTCCCGGGTTGAGCGTCGCGTACGCCTTGAAGCGGTGGAAGCTCGCGCGCTCGCCAGTCTCGAGTGAGTCGAGGAAGCCGACGAGCGCTGCGATGACCGCCTCGCGGTCGGCGGCGTAGTCGGGCGGCCGCTCGTCGCGCAAGGCTTCCGGGACCACCCGCGTGTAGTCGGGCCTGACCGACGTCGGCGGCGGCGCGGGCGGAAACCAGCGGCCGTCGCGCCCGAAACGCTCACGGGTCCGCTCGACGTGCCGACGCCAGCCTTCGTAGCGCGGCAACCGCAGCCGGTGCGCGCGTGCGAACACGGTCAGATCCTTCGAGGTCGGCAGGCAGCCGTGCGTCTCGATGCAAAGCACGAGGGCGCGCTCGACGAGCTCGTCGGGGTCGTCTGCGAACAGGGCCCCCGCAGGCGCCTCGAGGCCTGTGTAGGTGAGCGCGGCTCCCCAGGATCCGAACAGCGTCTCGATCTGGCCCGCGGTCGGGATCTCGAGTCCGCTGGCGTGGCGCTGTCGGCGCCTGCTCACCGCCAGCTGCCGCTCACGCCAGAGGTCGTAGGTCCCGTAGCTCACCGAACCGGTGCCGTAGCGGCGGGCGGCGGCTCGAAGCGCGACCGCGCAGTAGTCGCGGCTGATCCAGACGGCGGGCCGGGCCCGCGCGTGGCTGCGTGCGCGCTGCGCGGCACCGGACGGAGCGAGTGACCCTGCGAGCAGGACCGGCCAGCTCCGCTGCAGCCGGCGGCAGATCTGGCGGGCGCTCGGCACCCGCGGGTGGCCGGCCGCGGCCCGGCCTTCATCCCAAACGCGCTGACTGACCGTGGCTGGAGCGTCCGGGCGAGCCGCCAAGGCGACCACAGCCACGACGGTCAGCAGCTCTTGCTCGTCATAGCGCGACGGGGTGAACCGGCCGCCCAGACCAGGAGGCTGATGGGAACCTGAGTGCGTTGATGGGTGGTGTTCCATCTCTGCTGTCTTTGCGATAGGCTAGCGCCATGCCTGCTTCTGGCGGACCGGGCAGAGGCACCGCCTCCGACGGCGATCGCGTGACGGCTGCGTTGAGGCGGCTCGAGCGTGAGCTCAAGCGCCTCGACGACCACGAGCTGACAGCTCGCCGCGACGCCGCTCTCGAGCGCAAGACGCAGCTGCTCGAAGAGAGCCGGGAGCTCGACGCTCAGCTGGCGCGGGCCGATCTCGAGATCGGCGTGTTCGAGCGCATCCTGGTGATGCGGGTGATCGAAGCGGCCGAGGTGCTGGCCGAGGCGGGACCGGTTGCATGGCTCGACGACCAGGCGGACCCCACCGGGCGCCAGCGTCGGATCCTGGCCGTCCTGGTGGGGGCGCACCGCCCGCTGCGCCCGGCCCAGATCCAGGCCGCGCTCACTGCAGCCGGCGACGCGGTCGACGCCCACCCACTCCAGCTACTGCTCGGGCGGATGCTGCGCCGCGGCTACCTCGAGCGCGCGGGACGCGGCCTCTACCGGCCCGCCCGGAGCATGCCGGCAGCGGCCTCGGGGGGTGAAGGATGAGCCGCGCGGCGACCACCGATCGGGACCGCGCCGGGCGCCTTCCGCCGCGAGCGCTCAGTGCGATGGGCGAGGCCCGGTCCGGCCGGCAGGAGTTGCCCCGGCGTGTTCGGCCAGAACATTTAAGAACTTGCGCGCGACCCCCGGGATTTCCGAGTCCGATCGGAAAAAACGGAAGCGGGCACGGCGTGCGCGAGCCGCCGTGCCCGAACAAAGGAGGCGATTTCCGGCTGTATACATAGAGGGGTTTTTCTGCGGAACCCCTGAAGCGGTCCGCAGAGAGCCCATGAAGTGACCCCCGCGGAGCGGCAACTCCCGGGGGCCTGGATCAAAAGGAGAGTCCCCTCTGACCGCGGTCAACGTAGCACGCGGGTGCACCCCGCTCCAGCCCCCGCCGGACGGCGGCAGCGAAGGCAACCACTACCGCGGCGGCGGCCGCCTGCCGATCGGCGGGTGCGATGCCGCGTAGCCGCTATGACGAGCCGGACCACTGCCTTGGAGCGACCGCCTTCTCGAAGACGACGGAGGTGCTCGACCCGCTCTGGGTGGTCGCGCAGCTGCGCGCGCTCCCCGTCGTCTGGAAGCCGCTGCGGAAGGCGATCGGCTCCGAGCTCAAGCCGAAGCCCAAGCTGGCCGCCCTCCAAGGGCGGCCGCGCGCTCCCGGCCACTGGGAACTCGCCTACCTCACGTTCGTCGTCTCTGACGCGGTCGACATCCACCCCTGGTGGGCGAAGAGCCCGCGCGAGCTGTGGCGCGCCTGCGGGTTCGAGGAGCGGCCGTCCTACCCGGCCTGCTGGCTGCGCTTCACCGAGTTCGAGCGCTGCAGCGACGCCTTCCGCCGGGCCGCGAACCAGCTGATCCGCCACGCGTGCAAGCACGAGCCGCGCATCGCGTCGCACCTGCACACCGACGCCACCGAAGCGGAGACGCACGCCGCACTGATCCACGACTGCCCCCCGGACGCGAAATGCATGAGCCCCGACGGGGGCAGGCGCGCGGAACGGGGCAGGCGCGCGGCGCGCGTGAAGACCGTCTACGCCCGCAAGGACCGCACCAAAGCCGCCGAGCTCCCCGAGGAAGAAGCCGAGCGGCTGCTGAGCGGCGGGATCGAGCGGGTCGTCGAGACCGAGCGCGGCAAGCGCCTGCGAATTGGCGGCCACTGGTACCTGTCCCGCGACGCGAGCGCCGGTGCGCGCGCCTACACCGGTCCGCACGGCGCCACCCGCTTCTGGCACGGCTACTACAACCACAAGCTGATCTCGCACTTCATCGGAGCGCCGGTCGCGGTCGGCCTGTTCAGCGCCTCCGAGCAGGAGTACGACTCCTACCCGACCATGCTCCGCCGTGGCCTGCAGGCGACCGGCGACCTGCCGCAGTCGGTTGTCGCGGACAAGGGCCTCGCGATCGAGCGGGTCTACCGGCTCCACACGCGGCTTGGGATCGCAAGCGTGATGCCCTGGCGCGGCAGCCAGTTCGGCATGGCGAAAGACCAGGAGCGCTTCGACCGGCACGGGGTGGTGCGCTGCAAGCACTGCGGCGGCGAGACCGCCATGGTCCGCTTCAGCGAGCGGCCGAGCCCGCGCCTGTGGGTGCGCTGCCTGCTCGAGATCACCGACGCCTGCGAACGCGTGCAGACCGTCTCCTGCTCGGCCGGCTGGCGCTACCTGCTGCCGCTGTGGCGCACCGACCGCCTCTACAAGACGCTCGAGGCGAGCCACAGCCGCTACGAGCGCGTCCACGACCTCTGGCGTGATCGCTACAAGGTTGGCCCCGACGACCTCGCGATGCGACCAAAGCGTCCCGGCATCCTTTGGCAGGAGCTCCGCGCTCAGGCGGCCCTGCTTGCCGAGTGGCTTCGCATCTGCGCTCTCCACGGCTGGCTCGGCTCGGTACGGCGCGTCAAGCGGCTGCGCCCCCGCCGGGATCCGGAGGCAGAGCGCGCCCCGGTAAAGGTCGCGCAGCTCCACGAGGAGCGCCACCACGCCCGCCTGCACGAGCCCTACGGCGACGCGGCGGTCGAGCTCGGCGTCGGCAAGGCGCGTCCGCCGACGCCGAAGAAGAAGTCCTGACGGCACCTCCAACCCCGCCGTCACCGATCCGCGACCGGGTCGCGCACCCGCCTGCCGTTATCTCTTCGTCGTGATCGTGATGATCACGATCACGACGCGGAATCGCGCGCCCACCAACGACGCGCGAGACCAGAACGCAAGAAGGGCCCGATGAAGATGATCATCAGGCCCTTCTTAGAACAGTTCGGAAAGCTGTCCCAAGTGGAGACGGTGGGAATCGAACCCACGTCCGCGGTCGCGTGCGGAGCAGCGTCTACGAGCGTAGCCGGCGCTCTGTTTCTCACATCCCGGTCGCCAACGCCGGCGGGGTTCCGGTCTGCCAGTCCTGGCTTTGTGTCCCCTCCCCTACCAGGACGATCGGGGAGAGCTAGCCCGTTTCTGATGCCGGCGATCCACCCCACGGGCCGAGGGTGGGCCAACACTCACGGCTTAGCTATTGACTAAGCGGCGAGAGCGAACTCATGGTCCGCACATATGGTTTTTCCGGCTTTTTTACGAGGCCTGCCGGGTCCTCGGCTCGCAACTACTCCCACGAGATCAACCACGTCGAAGCCTGTCGTCCCCGTGTGAGCTTTCGCTCAAGGATAGTCGGCCCCGGCGGGCGCGTCCTGACCCGCCTTTAGGGAGGCGGAAGACGCCGCTGCCAGAATCAGTCCCAATGGAC
>DATMJO010000128.1:0-6352 GCA_035553855.1 Thermoleophilaceae bacterium
TTCCTCAACAACGACGTCGAGCCGGTCGAACCGGCGTGGCTCCGTCGGCTCGTGGCGACGCTCCTCGACGCGAAGGCGACTGCCGCGGGTGCGGTGCTGTTCGATCCCGAGCGCGAGAGCCGCTCCGGCCGGACCGGCGCCGTCCAGCATCGCGACGTGCTCGTCCGCAACGTTGCGGGCAGGGTGCGACCGGAGCTGCGCGGCCTGAACGAGGACCTCGAGGAAGCCGTCGGCCCGGACAGGGAGGTGTCGGCCGTGGCGGCCGCCTGCATGCTGGCCGACGCCGGGGCGTTCGAGGATGCGGGCGGCTTCAGCGAGCGCTACCTGTACGGCAGCGAGGACGTGGACCTCTGCTACTTGCTGATCGCCGCCGGCGGCACGATCTTCGCGAGCGGGACCACGGTGCTCGTCCACCGGCCTCTCTCGACCCGCGGGACAGCGCGCGTCGGCAGCCAGGAGGTCGTGCTGAGGAACCATCGCGCACTGCTCGAGCGCTGGGGCCCTGCGCTCCGTCGCGAGCAGGCACTCGACGCCGCGGCCGGGGCAGGGATCTGGACGGACGCGGTCGAACCCGACCCCGCCGCCGACCCGGGCCCGACTTATCGCGTGCTCGGTCCGCGTGCGGGCGCCGTCGCGGCGGCGCTCGCAGAGCAAGGCGCGCGGTCTGCCGCCGGCGCAGAGGGGCTCGCCTGGCTGCTCGACGACGTCGTGATCCACCTCGGCGCCGGCCCAGAGGAGCACGCGCCCGGCCGGGCCCACGCCGTGGTCGACGTCGGCCTTCCAGCCGCCGAGATCCTGGCTCGGGCCGCCGCTGCGATCGCCGAGAGCGGCGGACTGCGTCGCATCCGCCCCGTCGGGCACCGACGAGCGGTCATCGTCCTCGGGATGTCGCGAAGCGGCACGTCGGCGGTCGCACGCATCCTGAACCTGATGGGCCTGGATCTCGGCGGGGACGACAAGCTGCTCCAGGCTATCGAGGACGTGAACCCCAAGGGGTTTTACGAGCATTACGCGATCATGCGCCTCAACACGCAGGTCCTGCGGCGGTTGGGCGGCGAGTGGAGCGATCCGCCCGAGCTCCCGCCCGGCTTCGAGCAGGACGAACGCCTCCACGACCTGCGCTCGGAGGCACAGGCGATCGTCGCACGCGACTTCGGCGGGTCGGCGCTCTGGGGCTTCAAGGACCCGCGCGCCTGCCTCACCCTCCCTCTCTGGCGTCCGCTGATCGGCGAGGCTTCCTTCGTGGTCTGCCACAGGAACGTGCTCGAGATCGCGGCCTCGATCGAGCGCCGCGACGCCCTGCCCGCCGAGCGCACGATCGCCATCTGGAAGCGCTACATGTCCGCTGCCATCCACCACACGCGGGGCGCCCGCCGGGTCGTCGTCGGCTATACGTCGCTCTTCGACCGCCGCGAGCGCGTGCTCACAGACCTGGCGGAACTCGTCGGCCGGCCGGACCTCGCGTCCGACACCGCGCTCCGCGACCAGGTGGACGATTGGCTCGAGGAAGGACTTCGCCACCACAGGAGCAACACCGCCGAGACGCTGGCGCACCCGGCGATGGACGCCGAGGCCCGCCGGCTCCACATGCTGCTCGACCTCGCGGCAGCCCGGGGCGCCGTCGACCCGGCGCTCGACGCCCTCGCCTCGGATATCGCGGCCGGAGAGTGAGCGCGGACCGCCCCCTACGCGTGCTGTCGTGCGGTTCGATCCCCCCGGACTGGGGCGGTCCGGTTTCCGGTGGCGTTGCGACGTTCCACGCGACGATCGTGCCCGCGCTCGACTCCCGCCCGGACGTGCACGTGGTGGGCGTGGCGACGCACTCGCCTCCGATCCCGGGGCGCGTCCCGGTTCCGGTGTTACACGAGCCGCCAGGCGCCGGCAGCCGCGAATGGCTCCGTCGAGTGGTTGAGGACGAGCGTCCCGACGTCGCGCTGCTCCACCACTTCACGAACCGCTACGGCCTCATGCTGCCGGAGGTTGCCCCCGGCCTCCCGCTCGTCGGCGCAGCCCACTCCTGGCATTCGCTCACGGACGCCCCCGAGGCCGACCGGCCGAGGCGGCGCGAGCTCTTCGAGCGCACGATGGCCGATCTCGCCGCGATCGTCTTCGGGTCTGACCACGCCGCGAACGAGGGAGTTGGGCTTGGCTTCAAGTACCCCCCGCTCCAGGCGACGGTTCCCTACCCGCTGCGCCCGGAGTTCGCGACACCGGTCGATATCGTGGCCTCCCGCCACGGAGCTGCGTTCGCCGGCGTCCTCACGGCGCGGAAGAATCCGCGGGTCGCACTCGAGGGAGCGGCGGCGGCGGGGATCGCCATCTCGTTCGCGAACGTCGGCCCCCAGCTGGAGGAGCTCCACAGGAGCGCCGCGGAGATCGGTGCCGACGCCCACTTCCTCGGGGAGATCCCGGTTGGCGAGCTTCGCCGTTTGCTCGCGCGATCCGAGCTGCTGCTCATGCCGAGCGAGAGCGAGTCGTTCGGCCTGCTCTTCATCGAGGCGCTCTCCTGCGGCACGCCCGTCGCCGGCTTCGCCCCCACGCTGCTCGAGATCGAGGAGCGGATCGGGATCCCGATCGGCGTGCCGATCGAGCAGCCCAGTCCTGAGGCGGTAACAGCGGCCATCGTCGACGTCCGCGCACGCGAGTGGGATCGCACGCTGCTTCGCGAGCGCACGGTCGCGGCGTTCGACCCCGCGGTGGCGGCAGCCGCCTATGCCAGCCTCTTGCGCGAGGCTGCCCTCACGAGGAGGAGCTGAGCCCGTGCGGGTCGACATGCTCGTCTACAACCGCTGCACGACGGACGCGCGCGTGCTCAAGGAGGCGGCGAGCCTGACCGAGGCCGGACACAGCGTACGAATCCTCGCCGTGCTCGACACGACCACCGAGCCGGCGGAGGAGCTCGACGGGATCCGGATCGTCCGGATCGATCGCCGGCCCCCTCACCTCAGGCTCCTGCGCGCGCTGCGCCGTGTCGCGGGACTCTGGCGGCGGGCGCTCGTGGTCTGGCGCCGGACCTCGCCGCGCGCGGTGGCGGGCGCGGGGGCCGAGCGCGCCAGTCGGCCCTCGCGGCACCGTCTAGTCCTCGCAGCCCCGGCGCTCGTGCTGCGCGCTGCCGCCGACCTCGCCGTCCGCGCTGTTGATGCGGCGGGCCGGACCGCCGGACGTGCCGCACGCGGTCTCCTGCGCGCCCCGCACAAGCCGCTCATGTTCCTCGACTGGTGGCTGCGCGCGTACCGCCTGATGCGAGCAGACCCGCCCGGCGCCATCCACGCGCACGACCTCAACACCCTCCCCGCCGCAGTTGCCGCCGCCCGGCGGCTGCATGTGCCGCTCGTCTTCGACGCCCACGAGCTCTATCCCGACATCTCGACCCTGTCGCCACGTGAGGCCGGCATCTGGCGCAGGGTGGAACGCGAGCTCGTGCCGCGCGCGGACGCGGTGCTCACCGTCTGCGAGTCGATCGCGGGCGAGCTCGAGCGGCGCTGCGAGATCGCGCGGCCGTCCGTGCTCCTGAACTGCCCTTCGGCGTCGCGCAACGGGAGCGACCCCGACCGAGGGCTCCTGCGCGCACGCGTCGGAGCAGACCCCGGCGAGCCGCTCGTCCTCTACCAGGGCGGGTTCGCGCCGTTCCGCGGGCTCGAGACGCTCATCCGCGCGGCGCACGGATTCGGGGACGCGAAGCTCGTGCTGATGGGCTGGGGCCGGACAGAGTTGGAGCTCCGCAAGCTCGTGGCGGAGGAGCAGCTGGAGGGCCGGGTGCTCTTCACCGAGCCCGTCCCTCAGGCGGAGGTGCTCGCTTTCGCAGCCGGCGCGCAGATCGGGGTGATCCCCTACGAGCCCATCGGCCTGAACAACACCTACACGACGCCGAACAAGCTTTTCGACTACATGGCGGCAGGAATCCCGATCGTGGGCTCGCGGCTTCCCGAGCTCATTCGGTTCGTGGAGGGCGAGCGCGTCGGGGTCTGCTTCGAGCCCGGCGATGCCGAGGCGCTCGGAACCGCCGTGCGAGCGATCCTCGACGATCCGGAGCATGCCGCTGCGATGGGCGAGCGGGCGCGGACGGCCGCGCAGCGCTTCACGTGGGAGATCGAGGTCGCCAAGCTGCTCAGGCTCTACGAGCGGCTCCTCGGCGATCAGTCGAGCACGTGGCCGCGCCAGACGACCTGACCGTCGCCGGAGCCTGACCTGCTAGGCCGGCGCCTGCCGAGCCGGCGGAGCCGCCGCGCCGTCTGGTCGAGACGGTCGAGGGCCATCGGTTCGACACCCTCGTCGATCAGCTCGCGGGCGAACAGCGCCCTCGCACCGGCCGCGCCCACGAACGTGAGGTAGCGGCCGACCGAGGCGCCGAACGCGCCCTCGACTGCCGCCACGCGCGCGGTCACCCTCGCGATCGACGCGAGCACGTCGTCGGGCCGAGCCCCCCGTTCCCCGGCGATCCTCTCGACGGGCCGGCCGCGCGCGAACTCGTAGACGAGCGCGCGATCGGCGGCGTCGAGCGTCCCGATGCGTCGCAGCAGCAGGTCTCGCGAGTCGCGGCCGTACCTGAGAAGCCGAAGCGGCCGGAGAAGGGCGAGCACCACTGCGCGCGGGACCGTGCCGGTGACGACGAGCAGGACGGGAAACGCGAGAACGAACGCGAGCTTGAGGGCGAGGCCGGCGACGTTCTCCGGCGGATCGATCGCGAGCTCGCCGAGCAGCAGCCCGGCGGCCATCGCTGGCGCTAGGACCAGACGTCGTGGCGAGTGCGGGACCGGCTTCGGCCCGCGCTGCGCCAGCAGGAGCATCACGAGGGCGGGCAGGAGGAAGGCCAGGGTGGTCCCGAGTGCGACGCCGTAAGGGCCGAGGATCTGCCCAAGGGTCGCCCAGAACGCCACCGCGAGAGCCAGAACCGAGGTGGCGAACACCACGAAGAACTTGCGCTTGGATTTGAACTCGACGCTCGTGTAGATGGTGGCGAGCCACCCCCGGCAGATCGGTGCAAGGGCGATGAGCGGGACAAGCCCGGCGGCGTCGCCGAACGAAGCGGGCGCGATGCGGACGAGCACGTCGGCGGCGACCCCGAAGACGAGCACCACGAACGACGCCGCCACGGCGTACGTACCGATCACCGTGGCCGCCGTCTGTTGCCGTCCGCGCTCTCTGTCCACCGCTCGCCCCAGCGGGGTCTGGAGGAGCGGGCCCCACGAGTAAAGGAAGACCTGGACTCCGTAGGTCGCGCCCCGCGCAAGGTTGCTCGCTAGGCGGTAGAGGCCGGCATCGGCCTTCGACGCGATGAGGGAGACCGCGAGGACGTCGAGGGTCTGAGCGCCGTGGTAGGAGAGGCTCACCGGCGCCCACGCCGCGCCCTGCTTCGGGATCAGGAGAGCGATGCGCCGGTCGAAGCCGACCTTGAAGTCCCGCCGGGCGAGCACGAGCGTCAGCACGAGGGCGCCCGTGGTCCCGATTCCGAACCCGAGGATGGCGGCCTCGACGTCCGCGTCGCGCAGCACGAGGATCACCGTGGCGACGAGCGCGAACGCCACCTGCGCGGCCTGCGTCGCGCCGAAGGCCAGCGGCCGCTGGGCATACCGGAGCACGTTCGAGACGAGCCGCCACTGGGCACCAACGGTGCCGCTCGCGACGCCGATCCAAACGAGCGTCACGCCCTCCTCGCGGCTCCCGAGGAGGTCCGCCAGGTCGGCCGCGAAGATCGCGACGACTCCCGTGAGGATCGCCGAGACCAGCAGGGTGAGGACCATGCCCGTGAAAAGGGCTACGCGTACGTCGAGATCCTCCGGGATCTCGACGTTCTCGTCCTCGACGTCGCCGAAGGCCTCCTCCTCGCCGGCGCGGCCGAAGATCACGCGCACCGTGCCCTGGAGGAGCGCGAGGTTGCTGACCACCATGAAGAGCGACGGCACGAGCAGGTAGAGCGCGAGCTGCCCGTACTCTGCGGGCGGAAGGTGGTGAGTGAGGAACGCCGCGATCGCGAGGCCGAACAGCAGTTGAAGCGCGACAGAGGCGCCGAGCACCAGCGAGTTCCGGCCGAGCCGCGAGGCGAACGCGCCGAGCGCGGTCATCTTGCGTTCACCTAGCGCGCGCGGCCGACACTGTCCAGGAGCGAAGTTCCGCCGGCGATGCGCACGGCGAAGACGAACCGGTCGCCGTCCACGTCTGTCACCAAGACGAACGCGAACCTCGCCCGCTGCCGGATCTGGGCAACCTCTGCCTCGGGGGAGAAACGGAACAGCACGGGCGGCGGCTTGCGCGTGCACGCCGCGACAGCCGACCCGCGCTTCCGCCGGGCGCCGAGCCGCTGGAAGCGGGGGGTGAGTAGCTCGCAGAGCGCCTCCGCGTCGCGGTCCTCCGC
>DATMJO010000129.1:0-28379 GCA_035553855.1 Thermoleophilaceae bacterium
GGCTCGGACGGCAACGGCCATCTCGGCGTCGTCGGCTCGGTCGATCCCCGCTCGAACGGCTTCGACCCGCACGAGATGCTGCGCGACTTCGACACAGGCACGCTGCGCGACGGGGTGCGCGAGTTCGAGATCACGGCGGAGGATCGCGAGATCGAGGTCGCCCCGGGCGTCAAGTACGCAGCCTGGGCCTACAACGGGCGGGTGCCCGGTCCCGCGCTGCGCGCCCGCGAGGGGGAGCGGGTGCGGGTCCGCTTCACGAACGGCTCCGCCCACCCGCACACGATCCACTTCCATGGGATCCACGCGGCGACGATGGACGGCGTGCCCGCCATCGGGGCCGGGAACATCCAGCCGGGCGAGTCCACGGTCTACGAGTTCGACGCCGACCCGTTCGGGCTGCACCTGTACCACTGCCACTCGACCCCGCTGGCCGACCACATCGCCAAGGGCCTCTACGGCACCCTGGTGATCGACCCGAAGGTCGGTCGGCCGGATGCCGACGAGCTCGTGATGGTGATGAACGGGTTCGATACCAACTTCGACCGCTCGAACGAGGTGTACGCGGTCAACACGGTCGCGTTCGCCTACCAGCAGCAGCCGATCCGCGTGAAGCGCGACGAGCTGGTCCGCATCTACCTCGTGAACATCCTCGAGTTCGACCTCATGAACTCGTTCCACGTCCACGCGAACTTCTTCCAGCACTACCCGACGGGTACGTCGCTCGAGCCCTTGGAGCTGACCGACACGGTGATCCTCGGGCAGGGCCAGCGCTCGATCCTCGAGCTGCGCTTCCCCTTCGCGGGGCGCTTCATGTTCCACGCCCATGTCACCGAGTTCACAGACCTCGGCTGGATGGGCTTCTTCGAGGTCGTGGACTGATGGCGGAGCTGGCGAGCCCGCGTCGCAGCGGGTTGCCGGGGTGGGTCGCCGCGCTCGTCCCGGTCGCGCTGCTCGGCATCGCGATCGCCACGTTCGTGGCGCTCGACGCCCCCGGCCTGGACCGCAACGGGGTGCCGGTCGAGGAGGTCGCCGTCGAGCGGACGGTGCTAACGCCGGGTGAGATCGAGCTTTCGGTGCGCAACGACGGGCCGGACCCGGTCGAGATCAAGCAGGTGTTCGTGAACGACGCGTTCGCGCCGTTCACCCAGGACGATCCCGCATTGGGCCGGCTCGACACGGGGAGGCTCCGCATCGCCTATCCGTGGATCGAGGGCGAGGCCTACGAGATCGGGCTGCTGACGGCCACCGGCGGGACAGTCGACCATGCCGTGGAAGTCGCGACGGAGACTCCCGAGGCGGACGTCGGCTTCTACGGGCTCATGGCGCTGCTCGGCCTGTACGTCGGCGTCATCCCGGTAGCCATCGGGATGCTCTGGCTGCCGTGGATCAGACGGCTCGATCCGCGCTGGGTGGGATTCCTGCTCGCGCTGACGGTCGGGCTGCTCGTCTTCCTCGGGATCGACGCGATGCTCGAGGGCACGGAGATCGCGGCCGGCGGCGCCGAGGCGCTGGGCGGCGCGGGGCTCGTGTGGCTGGGCGCCGTGGTGGCCTACCTGGCGCTCGCCGGCGTGGACAGCGGCCTCGGCGCGCGCGGCAGCGGCAGGAGCGGCTTCCGGCTGGCGCTGCTCGTCGCGATCGGCATCGGGCTCCACAACCTCGGCGAGGGGCTGGCGATCGGCTCGGCGTATGCGGTCGGCTCGCTGGCGCTCGGGGCGACGCTGGTGGTCGGCTTCGCGCTGCACAACACGACCGAGGGGCTTGCGATCGTCGCTCCGGTGTCGTCGGAGCGCGCCCGCGCCAAGCGCCTGGTCCTGCTCGGCCTCGTGGCCGGCGCCCCCGCGATCCTCGGCGCGTGGATCGGGGCCTCGGCGTTCGACGCCAACCTTGCGGGGTTCCTGTTCGGCCTCGGAGTGGGCGCGATCGCCCGGGTGGTCGTCCAGATCGCGCCGTCGATCCGCGACTCCGAGGGGCGCCTCCTGCACCCGCTCGCGGTCGGCGGCCTCGTCGCGGGCCTCGTCCTGATGTACGGAACCGGGCTTCTCATCCCTGCGTGAGACATGGCAGAGGCGCCGACCTCCCACGCGGTGCAGGACTACGCGAAGGCGATCTACTCGCTTTCGCGGGGGGCCGAGGCGGTCTCCACCTCGGCGCTGGCCGAGCGCCTGGGCGTCTCTGCGGCATCCGCCTCGGCGATGGTCAAGCGCCTGGACGCGATGGGACTCGTCGAGCACGAGCGCTACCGGGGCGTCACGCTGACCCCGGCGGGGGAGCGGGTCGCGCTCGAGGTGATCCGCCACCACCGGCTGCTCGAGCTCTACCTCGCCGAGGCGCTCGGGATGCCGTGGGACCGCGTCCACGACGAGGCCGAGGTGCTCGAGCACGCGATCTCCCCCGAGCTGTCGGAGCTGATAGCCGCAAAGCTCGGCGACCCGACCCACGACCCTCACGGCGATCCGATCCCCACCCGCGACGGGGAGATCGACGAGGGCGCGACACGCCAGCTCGCCGAGCTTCAGCCGGGTGACCGAGCGGTGTTCTCCCGTGTCTCGGACTCGGATCCGGCGATGCTGCGCTGGCTCGCCGAGCGCGGGATCGCCCCCGGCGCGGAGCTCGAGCTGCGCGGCACGGAGCCGTTCGGGGGCCCCTTCACGGTCGCGGTCGACGGTCGCGAGCACGGCCTCGGGCGGGACCTCGCGCGGGCGATGCGCGTGGAGCCGGCCGGCGCTGTCCGGGGGTAAGCTGCGGGCGTGGCTCTCGCGGCGGACTTCGAGGAGATCGTCGGCGCCCTGCCGCCGGGCTGGACCGACCTCGAGCTCGACCTGCGGATCAGCGACGAGGCGCGCTATGTGGACGCAGCCGTGCTTCTGGCCCAGATCAACGCGATGGGCTACTCCGAGCACGACTGGCACTGGCGCCTGCGCGTGGCCCGCGAGTTCGGGCACGCCGCCGCGGCGGAGACGGTCGCCGGAACGCTTGCGCTGCTCGACGGCGAGGGCATCGAGGGCGAGCTCGCCTACCGCGAGGCGCGGTCCGGACGGGTCGAGGTCGTGCAGATGTGGGGGCTGCCGGAGTCGATGCGGCAGGAGTTCCGCCGCCGCCGCGGCCAGTAGGCCGATGGCGAGGGTCGCGCTCGTCTGCGCGGACCTGCTGTTCGGCTCGAAGCTCGACGGGATGCTGCGCGCGGCCGGCCACGAGGTGGCCTGGAACTCGGGTGCCGAGGGCGCGGACGCCGCCGTGATCGACCTGGCGGAGCATCCGGAGCCCCTGCCGGTGCCGTCACTCGGCTTCTACTCACACGTGGACGTCGAGACCCGCAGGAGCGCCGAGGCGGCCGGCTTCGACCTGGTGGTGCCGCGCTCGCGGATGGCGCGGGAGGGCGCAGCCCTCGTCGACCGCCTGCTGGCCTGAAAAATCGGCCCCCGGCGCCTTTGTCGCGGGGGTGGGAATCTGGTCCCTGGCACCTTTGTTGCGGTCAGCGCGGTGGAAAGAGCTCGGCGATTTCGGGCTTCCGCTTGAGGATCCCGAACTCGACGTCCCATTCGGCCCACGCCTCGAGTGCGGCACGATCGAGCGTGACCGGGGGCACCAGCGCGCCGGCGACCGCGTCGAGCTGCGCGCGGATCGTCTCCGGCTCCCCGCGCGAGGCGCGGGCCACCCGGGCGGCCGCGCGCGGGCGGTCGGCGAAGGCGCGCTCGGTGCCCTCCGCTATCGCGGCCAGCGCGTCGTCGACGAGATCGCCACTCTCGGCGAGGTTCCTCTCGAGCACGGCGAACACGAGCTCGGGGTATCTCGGCGCGCCGTACTCGTCCACGCGGAACTCGTTCGTGTCCACGCCGCGGGCGCGGAGGGCGACGCCCTCCGCGTTCCAGAACGCTGTCGCGGCCTCCACCCGCCCCGCGACCAGCGCGGGGACGGCGGAGAAGCCGATCGTGGTGCGCCTGACCGCGCCGTAGTCGCCGCCGTCGCTCTCCACCACCGCGCGCAGGACGGCGTCGTCGGAGGGCAGCCCGGTGACGCCGACGCGCTTGCCCTCGAGCTCCCGCGGGCGGGATGCGCCGCGCGCGATCACGGCGGCGAGCGGCCGCTGCACGAGCGCCCCGACCCCGACGACGTCGAGCCCGCGCTCGCGCGCGAGCCCGAGGTCGTGGATGTCCACGACCGCGATGTCGGCGCGCCCGGACTCGAGCAGCTTCAGCGAGTCGCTGGAAGCGCTCGGGGCGCGGATCCTGAGCTCGATCCCGTGCCCGGCGTCCACGCCGCGGTCGGCGGCCGCGTAGATGCCGGCGTGCACGGCGCCGGGCTGGAAGTCGAGAGCCAGCTCGATCGGCCGCGCGCGTCCCGCGCCATCGCCGCCGCCGCAGCCTCCGATGGCGGCGGCAGTGGCCACGGCGAGTGCGGCGAGCAGGCGGCGGCGCATCGGCGGCGAACCCTACGGAAGAGGCGGCGTGGGTAGACTGCCGCCGCGCAAGCCGGCCGCCGGCCGGGGGAACGACCGCCAGAGGAGGCACACCGAAGTGGTTGAACGCGGACCTGCTGCCTACATCGCTGAGCTCATCGGCACGCTCATGCTCGTCTTCATGATCACGGCGGCCGTCTCGCTGTACGTGGTCCCGCCGAACCCGCAGGTTCCCGTGCAGCCGTTCATCGACTTCTCGGTGATCGGGCTCGTCCACGTCTTCGTCCTCTTCATGCTGATCCAGACGCTCGCCGTGGTGTCCGGAGCGCACTTCAACCCCGCGGTCACGGTCGCGCTGGCGGCGCTGCGGCAGATCAAGCCGAGCGACGCCGCGATCTACGTCGTGGTCCAGCTCATCGGCGGCGTGCTGGGTGCCCTCCTCACCAAGATGCTGCTCGACAACGAGGGCGATCCCGTCGCCTACGGCGCCACCCTCGTGTCGGAGGGCCGCCTGGAGGGCAAGGCGCTCAGCGGCATGTTCGCCGAGCTCATCGGCACCTTCTTCCTCATGTGGGCGATCGTCGGCGTGGCCGTCTCCGAGCGCGGCCTCCGCGACTGGGCCGGCCTCGTGATCGGCGGCACGCTCGGACTGGCCGTGATGGTGCTCGCGCCGCTCACCGGCGCCGGCTTCAACCCGGCCCGCAGCTTCGGCCCCGCGCTCGTCTCGGGCGAGTGGGGCGACCCGGGAAGCGAGTTCTTCCTCGTCTACGTCGTCGGGCCGCTGGTGGGCGCTCTGCTCGCGGTGGCGATCTACGCGGCGATGTTCATGCAGCCGGGGAAGAAGGGCGCCGAGGGCATGGAGCCGGTCGGGTAGCCTGAGCCGGGTGCCTGGCCGCCGGCGCGTCACCTTCAGCCGGAACTACACGCTTTCGCTGTCGCGCACCTGCCGGTGCTACTGCCGCTACTGCGCGTTCGCGACGCACCGCGCGCACCTCTACGCGCCCGAGGAGGTGGAGTCCCAGCTCGACGACGCCGCCCGGCGCGGCGTGAAGGAGCTGCTCGTCCTCACCGGCGAGCGGCCCGAGGTGAACCCCGAGGTCGCGGATCGCCTCGCCGGCTACGGACACCCGGATTTCACCTCCTACGTCGTCTGGGCATGCGAGCGCGCACTCGAGCGCGGGCTGCTCCCGCACACGAACATCGGCGTCGTCTCCCGCGAGGACCTGGCGCGGCTACGCGAGGTGACCGCCTCCCAGGGGCTCATGCTCGAGTCGGTCAACCCCGGTCTCGAGGTGCACCGCGGCTCGCCCACGAAGCACCCCGATCTGCGCCTCGACACGATCAGGGCGGCCGGGGAGATGCGAATCCCGTTCACGAGCGGGATCCTCGTGGGAATCGGCGAGACGCCCGATGAGCGGGTCGCGGCGCTCGAGGCGCTCGCGGCGCTCCATGCCGAGCACGGCCATCTCCAGGAGGTGATCCTCCAGAACTTCGTCCCGCACCCGCGCTACTACGGGCAGGAGCCCGCCGAGATCGCCGACGAGGCCCAGCGCTCCGGCAGCCACGGCGAGGCGCTGCCGATGCCCGCCTGGGCGTCCGAGATCACGCTCGGCGAGATGCGCCGCCTCGTGCGCGAGTCGCGCCGCCTCATGCCGGACGTCGGCGTCCAGATCCCGCCGAACCTCTCCGACTGGTGGCTTCCGCTCGTCGACGCGGGGGCGACCGACCTTGGCGGCCTCTCGGCGAACGGTGACCACATCTCGCCCGAGCACCCCTTCCCCTCGGTCCACCGGATGCGCAAGGAGCTCGCCCCGCGCGGCATCGCGCTCACCGAGCGGCTCTGCGTCTACCCGCAGTACATGTCGGCCGACTGGATGGAGCAGGGGGTCCTCGACGTCGTGAAGTCGCGCTACTGGAGCTTCATCCCGCGCCGGGGATCGGGCCGCCGCGAGGAGCGCGTGCTGCGGCGCGACCTCGTCCCGCGTGCGATCGCGAAGGGGCGGGAGGGCGAGTGGCTCGCAGAGGACGAGTTGACGGCGCTGTTCGCGGAGACCCGCCCGGAGGCGATCGAGGACATGCGGCAGGCGGCCGACGAGTTGCGCGCCGAGCTGGCGGGGGAGACCGTCACCTTCGTCGTCAACCGCAACATCAACGTCTCGAACGTGTGCGTTGTCGGCTGCGCCTTCTGCGGTTTCGGGCAGGGCCGGCGCTCGCCCGACGCCTACGAGCACTCCGAGGCGGAGTTCGTGCGCCGCGTAGAGGACGCCGTCGCCTTCGGGGCGACCGAGATCTGCATGCAGTCGGGGATCCATCCCGACTGGTCGCTCGACGACTACCTCCGCTGGCTGCGGGTCGCCAAGCGCGTCGCCCCCGAGATGCACCTGCACGCGTACTCGCCCATGGAGATCGACCACCTGGCCCGCGAGCGACCGCTCGCCGAGGTGTTCGCCGCGCTGCGCGAGGCCGGGCTCGATTCGACGCCCGGCACCGCCGCCGAGGTCCTGCACGACGGGGTGCGCGAGCGGATCTCGCCGAACAAGCTGCCCGCGGCGCGCTGGGTGGAGATCATCGAGGCCTCCCACGCCGCCGGGCTGCGCTCCACCTCGACGGTGATGTTCGGCCATATCGAGGAGCCGTGGGAGCTGGCAGAGCACATGCGCGTCGTGCGCTCGCTCCAGGAGCGCACCGGCGGGATCACCGAGTTCGTGCCGTTGTCGTTCATCCCGTTCCACACGCTGCTCGGCCGCACTCACGGGATCGAGGAGATCTCCCGCGAGGAGAACCTCAAGCACACGGCCGTCTTCCGTCTCGCCCTCGGCCGCTCGATCCCCAACCTTCAGGCGAGCTGGGTGAAGATGGGGCTCGACGCCGCGACCGAGGCGCTCCGCTGGGGCGTCAACGACCTAGGCGGCACGTTGATGGAGGAGTCGATCAGCCGCATGGCGGGCTCCTACCACGGCACGATGCTCACGCCCGAGCAGTTGATCGGCGCCGCCCACGCCGCCGGCCGGCCCGCCGCCGAGCGCACGACCCTCTACGAGGTGCGTGAGCGCTTCGAGCCGGTCGAGTCCGTAGCGTGACGAAACCCTGTAGGGTGAGGGCATGAGCGACTACTGCCACAAGCGCATCGACGAGATGGAAGCCGTCTTCTTCGGGAGCTTCAAGCGCGCGCGTGCCGAGCTCGGAGTCACGTCGTTCGGCCTTCAGGTGATCGACATGCCACCGAACGCGGACCAGTACCCCGAACACGACCACGGCGAGGATGGCCAGGAGGAGGTCTACGTCGTCCTCTCGGGGGCCGGTGAGATCGAGATCGACGGCGAGCGCCACGTCCTCGACGCAGACCACATGGTCCGCGTCTCGGCAGGCACCAAGCGCAAGGTCTGGCCGGGCGACAGCGGACTGCGAATCCTCGTCGTCGGCGGCGTCCCGGGCAAAGCCTACGAGCCGGTCGGGATCACCGAGCTCGGCGCTCCGGACCCGGCCGCGGCCTAGCGGAACAGATCGTCCCGGCGCGGTCGCCGCAGGGCGGCCGCGCCAGGCCCGTCGTCGTCGGTGACCAGCCACTCGAGGCCCCTGACCAGAACGGCGGGCTCGAGCGAGTCCTTCGCGCGGACCAGGTCCGCCGCGGCCGCGACCGAGTCGGCTGTGGCGATCGCGGTCGCGCGCAACTCGTATCCGCGCGAGTCGCTTCGCCCGCGCCAGTCGTCGAGCGGGACGAGCCCCGCGCAGCCAACGGCCACGTCCACCTGCCCGAGCCGCCAGGCCCGGCCGAAGCTGTCGGCGATCACGACGGCCGGGCGCACCCCCCGCAGGTCCGACAGGCCTTTGCGGAGCGCTCGGGCCGATGCGTCGGGATCCTCGGGCAGCAGGATCGCCGCGCCCTCGGGAGCGTTCGACAGATCCACCCCCGCGTTCGCGCACACGAGCCCGTGCCGGGTCTCGCAGATGAGCACGCCGTGGTCGGCGCGCAGCACGTCGGCCGACTCGTCGAGCACGACCTGGACGAGGCGGGGATCCTTGCCGAAGGGCGCCGCGAGCTGGCGGGCCCGCTCGCCCGGTTGCACGTTCCGGAGCGCCCGCAGGCGCCCCTCGGCCTTCGACACGGCCTTGTGGGAGAGGACGACGATGTCCCCGCTCGCGAGGTCGTCGGGGGCGGCGCCCGCGATGAGGGCGGCCAGGTCGGCGCCCGGAGCGATCTCCGGGATCCCCCCGAGCGGCGAGAGCGACGCGCTCAGTGCGCGAGGGCCGGGACGGCCCCCGCCCGGCCGAGCTGGTTGAGCGTCCCGCGCGTGCAGCCCGCGAGTCCGCGGCGAGCACCGAGCGCGGCACCGAGCGCGGCGAGGTCGTCGGCGGTGTCGACGTCGTGCAGCAGCGACTCGACCGGCTCGACTCGGTGGCTGATCCCGGCTACCCGGGCCAGATCCTGGTGCCGGTCGAGGCTTCCGGGGCCGAAGCTCGGCGCGATCGCGTCCGGCGGGCTGATCAGCAGGGCGTTGGTGCCCGTGCCGTGCCGGTCGGGCACGACCAGGAGTCCGGTGCCGTCCGCGGCGGCGGCGTCGAGCACCGCGCCGACCTCGCGCGCGTCGAGCAGTGGCGTGTCGCCCGGGACGAGCAGCACGCGCTCGTAGCCCTCGGCGAGCGCGCGCTCGACGCCGAGCATCGCCGCCTCGGAGTGGCCCGCGTCGGCGGGGTCGTCGATCACGGTGACCCGGTCGCCCGCGGCTGCGGCCTGGGCGCGGCGATCGCCGGTCACGACGGCGATGCCGTGGATCTGCGGGACGCGCCGAAGCGCCGACAGCACGTCGGCGAACATCGCCTGCGCCAGGGCCTCGCGCGCGCCGGTTCCGAGCGCGCCTGCCAGGCGCTGCTTTGCGGCGCCGAAGCTCTTCACGGGCAGGACAGCGAGGGTGCGCATCGTGCGGGACCTTCCTCGGGGCTCGGGCCGAATCTACAGCGCCGCAACCACGGGCGCTCGCTCAGCCGGCGAGGCCGGCCGCAAATTCCAGGATGAAGGAGGCGACGCGGCGGCGCGCCGCGTCGGTGTCCATGAGGGTGTCGGTCTGGGCCGTGCGCACGCCGTCGGCCGCCTCGTCGGCGACAAGCCCGTCGAGCAGGCCTTCGTAGTGGCGGGCGATGCCCTCGGCGCCGAGGCCGATCCCGGCGTGCTCGCAGAACGCGTCGGTCGGCCCCTTTACGGCCCGGCCCGCGACGAACGGGCTGACTGCCAATACCGGGGCCGGCGAGGCCGCGATCGTCTCGCGCATCCCCGGTACGGCGAGGATCGGGCCGATCGAGATCACCGGATTCGAGGGCCCGACGACGATCGCCTCGGCATGCGCCAGCGCGTCGCGGACCTCGGGCGTGATGCGCGCGTGCTCGGCGCCGTGGAAGGCGACCTCCTCGATCGTGCCCTCGGCGCGGTCGAGGATCATGAACTCCTGGAACGCGCGCCAGAGCCCGTCGCGCCTCACATGGGTGCGGACCGGCTGGTCGCACATAGGCAGCACCTGGGCCTGGACGCCGAGGCCGCGCACGACCTCGGCGTGCGCCACCGTCAGGCGCTCGCCGTCGCGGAGGAGCTCGGTGCGGATCAGGCACATCGCGAGGTCACGGTCGCCGAGGCGGAACCACGCCGGGCGCCCGGCCGCCTCGAGCGCGGCCATGACCTCCCAGGTGTCGTCCTCGATGCCGTAGCCGCGCTCCTCGTCGATGGCGCCCGACAGCCAGTAGGTGACGAGGTCGGGGTCAGGGGAGACGTGGACTCCGTGCGCCTCGACATCGTCGGCGGTGTTGACCACCGCCGTCAGCCTGCCCGGTCCCAGCACGTCGTAGAGCCCGCGAGCGAGCTTGGCCCCGCCGGACCCGCCGGCGAGGACGACTACCAACGAGGCTCTCCGAGGTTCGTGAAGCGGATGCCCGCGTGCGTGCGGTGGCGCGAGTTCACGGAGATCAGGAGCGGCGTGAGCCCTTCGACCAGGCGAGCGGTCTCGAGCTTCCCGCAGTCGATCGGACGGAGCCCGGGGATCAGGCGGACGAGGTCGGCGACCAACCGCTTGGCGTCGAGGTCGTCGCCCGTGACCAGGATGTCCTCGTCGAGGTCGTGGCCGAGGTCGCCGAGGAGCGCGGCGCTGATCGTGTGGAACGCGCTGACCACGGTGACGCCGTCGCGGACCATCTCCTGCGCCTGCTCTGCCGCGGAGCCCTGGGGCACGCCGAGGAGGCGCGTGGCCTTGCCCGACACGGCCGCCGCCAGCGGGACCGTCGCGTCCAGCAGCACCTGCCCGGGCTTCAGGACCTCCTTGAGGTTCGTGAGGTTCTCGGACTGGGCGCGGAACGGGACCGACAGTACGACCAGCTTCGCGGCCGCCGCCGCCTCGGAGTTGTGCGCGCCGCGGACGTCGGCCTCGGGAACCTGCATCCGCAGCCGGTCGCAGGCCTCCGCGGCCGCGTCGGGGCGCCGGGAGCCGATGACCACGGGCACGCCGGCGTGCGCCAGGCGCAGTGCGAGGCCGAATCCGAGCGCGCCGGTCGCGCCGATGATGGGGACGGGCTCCGCCATCGCGGGCGCAGGCTACCGGTAGGCTGCCGCGCCATGCGGCTCGAGGGAAAGACCGCTCTGGTCACCGGCGGCGCAAGCGGCATCGGCGCCGCCACCTGCCGCCGCCTCGCGGCCGAGGGGGCGCGGGTGGTGGTCGCGGACGTCCAGGACGATCTCGCCCGCGAGATCGCGGGGGAGGTGGACGGCGAGGCCGTCTCGCTCGACGTCACATCACGGAAGTCGATAGCGGGCGCGCTCGGCACGCTGCCCTCGATCGACGTGCTCGTGAACAACGCGGGTACCGATCGCTTCGGCTTCTTCACGCGGACCGACCCCGCGGACTGGGATGTGGTGCTCGGCGTGAACCTCGTGGGCACGCTCAACGTGACGCACGCGCTGCTGCCGCAGATGCACGAGCGGGGCGGGGGGCGGATCGTGAACGTCGCCTCGGAGGCCGGCCGTGTCGGCTCGCAGGGCAGCGCCGTCTACTCCGCCGCGAAGGCGGGCGTCATCGGCTTCACGAAGGCGATCGCCCGTGAGTCCGCGCGCTACGGCGTGCTCTGCAACGCCGTCGCCCCGGGGCCGATAGAGACGCCACTGCTCATGGCCGCGCCCGGCCAGATGGGCGACCTCGGCGAGCGGCTCGTCAAGGGCATGGTGGGCGCGACGGCCGTGGGACGGATCGGCCAGCCGGAGGAGGTCGCCGCGGCGATCGCGTTCCTCGTGTCGGAGGACGCGAGCTACGTGACGGGCCAGACGCTCAACGTGAGCGGCGGCCTGAGCATGTGGTGAAGGACCGCGTCACGATCCGCGAGGTCGGACCCCGCGACGGTTTCCAGAACGAGCCGGAGGTGATCGCGACGGACGACAAGGTCCGGCTCGTCGAGATGCTCGCGCGCACGGGGCTGCGGCGGCTCGAGGTGACGAGCTTCGTCCGAACCGACGTGATCCCCCAGCTCGCCGACGGGCCCGAGGTGCTCGCGCGGGCGGACATCCCGGACGAGGTCTCCGTCTCGGTTCTGATCCCGAACGAGCGGGGACTCGAGAACGCCCTGCCGCACCGGGAGCGCTTCCACGAGATCAACGTCTTCCTCTCCGCCTCGGAGACCCACAACCGCAAGAACGTGAACCGCTCGGTCGAGGAGTCGCTGTCGGGCCTCGAGCGGGTGGTGGCACGGGCGCGCGGGGAGGGCCTGCGCTGCGAGGGCGTCATCTCGGTCGCCTTCGGCTGCCCCTACGAGGGCCGGGTCCTGCCGGAGCGCGTCAAGGGCATAGCGCGGCGCCTGGTGGAGGCAGGCTGCGAGGAGATCGCCTTCGGCGACACGACCGGCATGGCGAACCCCGCGCAGGTGCACGACTTCTTCAGCCGCGACTGGCCGGATGCCGAGCTCACGGCCCACTTCCACAACACGCGCGGGCAGGGGCTCGCGAACGCCGCCGCGGCGCTCGCGGCGGGCGTGCGCTCCTTCGAGTCGTCGTTCGGCGAGCTGGGCGGCTGCCCCGTGCCCGCGGGCGCGACCGGGAACGTCGCGAGCGAGGACCTGGTCTCGATGCTCCACGAGATGGGCCACGACACCGGGATCGACCTGCGTGCGCTCGTCGACTGCGCCCGCGCGGCGCAGGACGTGCTGGGCCGGCCTCTCGGCTCGCACGTGCTGGTCGCAGGGCCGGTCGAGTGGAAGCGCTGACCCGGATCCGGGCCGACGTGGAGGCGCTCGCCGCGATGGAGCGGCGGGCCGCGGGGGAGGGCGAGCGCCGCTCGGGGGAGTGGATCGCGGCACGTCTCCGCGAGGCGGGCGCGGCCGACGTGCGCCTGGCGAGCTTCCGCTACCAGCACGAGTACTCGTCCGCGCACGCCGCCCACTGCGCCGCCGGGATCGCGGCCGCGGCGCTCGGCAACGCGCCGCTCGCTCTCGCGGCCGCGGCGTCGTTCCACCTGGAGTTCGGCGGGCGCTCGCAGTGGGTCCGGCGCTTCCTTCCAGCCGGCGAGGGCACGAACGTGCTCGCGCGTGTGCCGGCCGCGGGCGAGGCGAGGCGGACGCTTGTGCTCGTCGCCCACCACGACGCCGCGCACACCGGCCTCGTCTGGCACCCGCGCATCGCGGGCCTCGCCACGCGTCGCGCGGCCGAGACCGGAGAGGTGGACTCGTTCGCGAACGCGACCTTCGGGGCGTTCGGGCTGGTCGCCGCCGGGTCGGTGCTGGGCCGCAGGGGGCGGGTGCTGCGCCGGGCGGGCGCCGCGCTGCTCGCGCTCGAGTGCGCGCTCCTGGCCGACGTCGCCCGCGGCGAGACCGTCCCGGGGGCGAGCGACAACGCGAGCGGGGTCGCCGCGGTCCTCGAACTGGTGCGCCGCTTCGCTGCGGAGCCGTTCCCCGACACGGAGGTGGTCGTCGTGATCCCGGGCTGCGAGGAGTCCGGCATGGGCGGGATGGCCGCGTGGCTTCGTGGCGAAGGCGCGGCGCTCGACCCGCAGCGGACGTTCGTGCTGGGCCTCGACACCCTGGGCGCCGGCGAGCCGGTCGTCTGCTGGGGCGAGGGCCCCACGCTCCCCGAGCGCTACCGCGACGAGGACCTCGACCGGGTGGACCGCGGTGCCGAGCGGGCGGGCATGCCGCGCCCGCGCCGCTTTCGGATCGGCGGCTGGACCGACCCGATCCTTGCCGTCCAGCGCGGCCTGCCGGCCGTCTCGGTCCTGTCCGTGAACGCGGAGGGCGCCTTCACGAACTACCACCGGCCGAGTGACACGCCGGACAACATCGACTGGGACTCGGTCGGGCGCTGCCTGCGGCTCGCCGAGGCAACGGCGCGCGCGTGGGCGCTAGGGTCCGGCACATGAACGACCGCGCGCTTCTGCGACTCAGCGCCGCCGGGCGGATCGTGATCGGCCTCGGCTTCATGCTCGCTCCCGGGCGAGTCGGCGCGGCCTGGATCGGCAAGCGAGCGGCCGACCGCGGGACGCAGATCTTCGTGCGCGCCACAGGGGCGCGCGACGTGGCGCTCGGCATCGGCACGCTCTGGGCGCTCGGGCGCCCCGGCTCGCTGAAGCCGTGGCTCTACGGAGCGGCGATCGCGGACCTCACCGACGCCGCCGCGACGCTCGCCGCAGGCGACGCGATCCCGGAGGCCGCGCGCAACTCCGCCGTCGCCGTGGCCGGCTCGGCCGCGGCCGGCGACGTCGTCCTGGCCGCCCGCTTGGGCTGAGCGCCCGGCGCGACAGCGCCGGACATCCCGCGGCAATGCCTGTACAGGGTGGCGAGGGACGTCTTAGCCGGGGAGGGGCTAGTGCCCCGCGAACTCCGCGGGACGCTTCTCGAAGAACGCCCTCGTGCCCTCCGCGAAGTCCTCGGTGTTCGCAAGCTGCTGCTGGCAGGTGACCTCGTGCTCGAGCGTGGTGGCGAGCGCCGGCTTCGCCGCGGCGTCCAACACGCGCTTCGCGAGCCCCACCGCCTGGGGAGCGCATGCCACCAGCTCGTTGGCGAGCCCCTCGGCGGAGGCCGAGAGCTCGTCCGCCGGGGCGATCCTGGTTGCGAAGCCGATCCGGTGGGCCTCGCGCCCGTCGATGATCTTCCCGGTCATGATCAGCTCCTTGGCGTTGCCGAGGCCGACGATCGCCGGCAGCCGCGAGCAGCCGCCCACGTCCGGGAGCAGGCCGACGCGCACCTCCATGATCCCGGCGACGGCGTCCTCGGCCATCACTCGGAAGTCGGCCGCCAGCGCCAGCTCGAACGCGCCGCCGAGGCAGCCACCGTGGATCTGCACGATCGTCGGCTTGGTCATCTCCTCGAGCAGGTTCCAGTAGCCGAGGATCGGCCGGCGGAACTCCCGCAGCCGGGAGGGGTCCTCGGCCAGCGCCCGCAGGTCGTGCAGATCCATGCCGGAGGAGAACATCGCGCCCTCGCCGCGCACGATCACGACCCGGACCGAGTCGTCGGCCGCGGCCTCCTCGAAGGCCCGGCCGAGGCCCTGGACCAGCTCGCCGTTCATCGCGTTGCGCTTGTCGGGACGATTCATGACCACGTGGCGGACGGCGCCGCGGTCTTCTGTGCGGACCAGTGACATATAGGCTCTCCGGCTCGACGATCGAGGAGGCAGGCAGGCTAATGGAGATCAAGAAGGTCGGAGTGCTGGGAGCTGGCCTCATGGGCCACGGCATAGCGCAGGTGTCCGCCCAGGCGGGCTACAACGTGGTCCTGCGCGAGGTGAGCCAGGAGAAGCTCGACAAGGGCCTCGGAAAGATCGAGAAGCAGCTCTCCCGGGCCGTCGAGAAGGGCAAGCTAGAGCAGTCCGACGCGGACGCGGTCCTCGGCCGCATCCAGGGGACGCTCGACTACTCGGACTTCGCCGACTGCGACCTCGTGGTCGAGGCGATCACCGAGGACCTCGGCCTGAAGCTCGAGATGTGGAAGGAGCTGGACGGCATCGTGCGGGACGGCGCCGTGCTCGCCACGAACACCTCTTCACTCGCCGTCATCGACCAGGCCGCGGCGACGAAGCGGCCAGAGCAGATGATCGGCCTGCACTTCTTCAACCCCGCCCAGGTCATGAAGCTCGTCGAGGTGATCCGCTCGGTGGCCACCGACGACGCGGCGTTCGACGCCGGTCTCGCCTGGGGCGAGTCGCTCGGCAAGCTCTGCGTGCAGACCAAGGACAAGGCCGGCTTCATCGTGAACCGCCTGCTCGTCCCCTACATGCTCGACGCGATCCGCGCGTACGAGGAGGGCGTCGGCTCGATCACCGAGATCGACGAGGCGATGAAGGCGGGCGCCGGGCACCCGATGGGCCCGCTCACGCTCGCCGACTTCGTCGGGCTCGACACGATGGGCTCGATCTGCGACGTGCTCTTCGACGAGTTCCGCGAGCGCCGCTTCGCGCGCCCGCCCACGCTTCGCAAGATGCTGTCGGCGGGCTGGTACGGGCGCAAGTCGGGCAAGGGCTTCTACGACTACTCGGGCGACGCGCCCGTCGAGAACGCCGGGCTCTAGCGGGAAAGAACCTCGACCTCCGTGCTTCCGCGTGCCACGCGGAAGCGCGCGAGGTCGCGTACCTCCGACTGCGGCTGGAGCACCGTCTCCGGCGAGCGGTAGGTGACGAGCATCTCGCTCTCGCGCAGCTCCATCACGCCGTAGCCCTTCGCCGACAGCTCGGCGTAGGCGATGTGCGGGTTCATCTGGCGGAGCCCCGACTCCTGGCCGCCCTCGGTGTTGCGCGGAAGGCCGCGCTTTTCGAGGTCTTCGGCGATGCCGGTCGAGGTGATCGAGCCGCCGACGAACTCGGTGGCCGCCGGGATGCCGGTCGCGTCACCGGTGGTGGTCACCGCGCCCGCGAAGAAGGTGTGGATGTCGCCCGTGAGGACGGTCACGTCGCGGACGCCCTTGGCGAGCAGGTGCTCCATCACCTCTTGGCGCTCGGCCGCGTAGCCGTCCCACTGGTCGGCGTTGATCGGCGAGCCGGTCGGCACGTCGAGGCCCATCATCATCACCTGGTTGGCGATCACCTTCCACGGCGCGGTCGAGCGCGTCAGCTCGGTCTTCAGCCACGAGCGCTGCGCCTCTCCGAGGATGGAGCGCCCCGGCGCCTCGCCCTGCGGGCAGGGACTGACGGGCTCGCATGCGAGCGCGTCGCGGTACTGGCGGGTGTCGAGCATGAAGAGCTGTGCCTGGCCCAGCCGCAGGTGGTCGTAGATCCGGAACGGGTCGTCGCGCCGGCGCGGCATCGGGTGGGACTCGAAGAACGAGAGGTAGCCTGCCCGGCGACGCTCGAGGAAGGGCACCCGCCGCGGGCGCAGCGGGTCGCCCTCGTTCTGGGCGGCGTAGTCGTCCTCGGCCTCGTGGTCGTCCCAGATGGCCGCGAACGGGTGCTCGGCGTGCATCGCGATCAGGTCGGGATCGGACTTGTAGAGGCGGTACTTCTGCCGCCAGTCGGCGAGCGACTGGACGTCGCCGTCGCCCAGCTCGCCGGTCGTGTCCTGGCGCTCGGGGACGAGCACGTCCTTCATCGGCTCCTCGTAGACGTAGTCGCCCAGGGCGACGACGAGGTCGAGGTCCGGCTCCCGGGCAAGGCCGCGGTGCGCCGTGAAGTAGCCCTGGTGCCACTTCTGGCAGGAGAAGAAGCCGATCCGCACCGGCTCGTGTGAGTCGGGCGGCAGCGCGGTGCGGAAACGCCCTACCGGGGACGAGCCGTCGCGGGTGACGAACCGGTACCAGTACTGCTCGCCCGGTCGCAGCCGCTTCGAGCGCACGGCGCGCTTCACCGCGTAGTCGCGGATCGGGCTCGCCGCCGCCCGCTGGCGCACGAGCACCCGCCGGAACTCCGGATCGCGGGCGACCTCGACGAGCACCGCGCCCTTGCGCTCCAGCCCGCTGAGGCGGGTCCAGAGCAGCGCCCCGTCGACGGCCGGCACCCCGGCCGCGACGCCGTGCAGGAACTCGCCCCCCCGCAGCAGCCGGCGGCGCCGGTCGTCGCGCCGCGCCGCCGAGGCGAGGAAGGGCGAGCCACCGAGCAGGAGCGCTCCGGCTCCCGCGAGCCCGCCGCCCACGACCTCCCGTCGTGTCAGATCCGCCATGCGGCGCGAAGGGTAGTCGCCGGCGCGGCCCGCGGCGCCGCCTGCCTGTAAGACTCCCCGCCCGTATGAGCGACCTGAGAGAGGCACTCGAGCGCGCCCGTGCGGGCGGTCCCGAGCGCCATCGCGAGAAGGCGGCCGAGCAGGGCAAGCTGCCGGTGCGCGATCGCGTCACGCGGCTCGTGGACGAGGGGTCCTTCGCCGAGGAGGCGCTGCTCGCGAACTGGGAGCAGGAAGGCCTCGGCGCCGACGGCGTCGTGACCGGGATGGCGACGCTCGCGGGGCGTCCCGTCTGCCTGATGGCCAACGACCCGACCGTGAAGGCGGGCTAGTGGGGCCCGAAGACCGTCGAGAAGATCATCCGTATCCAGGAGCAGGCGCTGCGGCACCGGGTCCCGATGATCTACCTCGTCGACTCGGCGGGCGCCCGGATCACCGACCAGGTGCAGATGTTTCCCGGCCGCCGCGGCGCCGGCAAGATCTTCCACACCGAGGTCAAGCTCTCGGGCGTCGTCCCGCAGGTCTGCGTCCTGTTCGGCCCGAGCGCCGCGGGCGGCGCCTATATCCCGGCGTTCTGCGACGTCGTGATCATGCGCGACGGAAACGCCTCGATGTATCTCGGATCGCCCCGCATGGCGGAGATGGTGATCGGGGAGAGGGTCTCGCTCGAGGAGATGGGCGGCGCGCGCATCCACACCGGCACCTCGGGCTGCGGCCACTTCCTCGTGTCGTCCGACGAGGAGGGCATCGACCTCGCCAAGCGCTACCTGTCCTACTTCCCGCAGAACTGGCGGGAGGAGCCCCCGGCCGCCCCGCCGGCAGAGCCGTCGTCGGTCACGGCGATCCGGGAGATCGTCCCGGAGGACGAGAACAAGCCGTTCGACATGCGCGACCTGATCGACGCGCTCATCGACGCCGACTCGTTCCTCGAGGTCCACAAGCGCTGGGCCAAGGAGCTGCTCGTGGGCTACGCCCGCCTCGACGGGCACGTGATCGGCATCGTCGCCAACCAGCCGAAGCAGCGCGGTGGCGTGCTCTTCGTGGACTCCGCCGACAAGGCCGCCCGCTTCATCTGGACCTGCAACGCCTTCAACGTGCCGCTGCTGTTCCTCGCCGACGTGCCCGGCTTCATGATCGGCACCGCGGTCGAGCGCCAGGGGATCATCCGGCACGGCGCGAAGATGATCTCGGCGGTGTCCGAGGCGACCGTGCCGAAGCTGTCGGTCGTGGTCCGCAAGGCCTACGGCGCGGGCCTCTACGCGATGGCGGGGCCTGCCTTCGAGCCCGACGCCTGCATCGCCCTGCCGACCGCGAAGATCGCCGTGATGGGCCCGTCCGCCGCCGTGAACGCCGTGTACTACAACCAGGTGCAGGCGATCGAGGACCCCGACGAGCGCGAGGCGTTCGTCGCGAAGCTGCGCCAGGAGTACGCCGAAGGCGTGGACATCCTGCACCTGGCCTCCGAGATGGTGGTCGACGCGGTCGTCCAGCCCGAGGATCTCCGCGAGAAGGTCGCGCGCCGCTTCCGGCTGTATGCGGGGCGGGAGCGCGAGTGGCCGGAGAAGCGGAACCCCGTCACGCCGGTGTGAGCTCGCCCGGCGAGGTCGTCCGCACATTCCTGGAGCGGTACGCCGCCGGCGATCGCGACTGCTGGCGCAGGGTCTTCGCCGAGGACATCGTGTGGGACGTCTCGCGCGACCAGATCCCCGGCGAGCCGACCTACCACGGTCACGACGGGGTGGAGCGCTTCTTCGTCGAGTGGCTGGGGGCTTGGGAGGGCTACGAGTTCGAGCAGCTCGAGCTGCTCGAGTCCGGGCCGTACGTAATGAGCGTTTTCCGCCAGAGCGGCCGTGGCAAGGGGTCGGGGATCGACATCGACCGCACCTTCCACGGCGTGTACGAGGTGCGGGACGGCCTCGTCGTGTCCTACACGGGCTTCGCGCGGCGCGACGAGGCCCTCGAGGCGACCGGCCTTTCGTGACCGCCGCCCTGACCCCCATCGCCCAGAACTGGCACGCGCGTACCAACTCGGGTAGCGTTCACGCCCCTTGCCCCGCTGGATCGCACTCCTGGCCGCCATTGCGGCCGTGGTCACCGCCCTCGGGACCCCGGCTGCCGCTCCCGCTCACCCGGAGCGGCCATCGGCATTCCCTGACGGCTCGGGCAGCTTCCCGAAGTACCGCACGCGCGGCCCGTCCCGCGTCGTCTGCAAGCGCGACTCGCGCGCACGGATCCGCTCGGGCGTCCGCGGGAAGAAGCGCAGGCTCGCGCTGCGGCTGCTCGAACGCTGCCGCTACCGCCACATCCAGGCCGCCGTCAACGCCGCGCGAAACGGCGACCGCATCCTGGTCCTTCCCGGCGTCTACCGCGAGGAGCCGAGCCGCGCGTTCCCCGAGCGCGACCCTCGCTGCTGGCCGTCCGAGACGGTGCAGGTGGTCGGGCGCACCCCCGACGAGGTGAAGACGGCGGCGACGTACGAGTACCAGGTCAAGTGTCCGAACGACGAGCAGCTGATCGCGATCATCGGCGACTCGCTCGAAGACGAGGACCGCAAGTGCGACTCGAAATGCAGGCTCCAGATCGAGGGAATCGGCGACTCGCGCGACGACGTCCTGATCGAAGGCGACCAGTCGAAGCTCCAGGTCATCAAGGGCGACCGCGCCGACGGCCTCTACCTGCGCAACTTCACGATCCAGTACTCGGACTTCAACAACGTCTACGTCATGGAGACGGACGGCTTCCGCTTCGACGAGATCGTGTCGCGCTGGTCGAACGAGTACGGGTTCCTCACGTTCGCCTCAGATCACGGGATCTACGAGGACCTGGAGGTCTACGGTCACGGCGATTCGGGCGTCTACCCGGGCTCGGGCCCGGAGACGCGCGGCGAGCGCTACGGGATCCACATCCGCCGCGTCGACTCGCACGACAACCTCCAGGGCGACGCGGGCGCCGCCGCGAACGGGGTGTGGTTCTACGACAACGACTTCCACCACAACCAGATCGGATTCGTCGTCGACTCGTTCTCGCCGGGCCACCCCGGCTCGCCGCAGGATTCGGCGCGCTGGACGAACAACCGCTCCTACTCGAACAACCGCAACTACTGGACCCGCGAGCGCCTCGACTACTGCCGTGAGAACCGCGACTACGAGCAGCGCGATCCGACGATCCTCTGCCCGAAGATCCTCGTGCCGATCGGCGTCGGCCTCCTGATCGCGGGCGGCAACGACAACGTGGTGGAGCAGAACCGCTTCTGGGACAACCACCGCTACGGCGCGATGCAGATCTGGGTCGAGGCGGCGTTCCGCGGCGAGCGTGACCCCGCCCTCCAGAACGACACCTCGCACCGCAACCGCTACGTGGACAACGTGATGGGCGTCGCGCCCGACGGCTCGAGCGACCCGAACGGCGTCGACTTCTGGTGGGACGAGCAGGGGGAGGGCAACTGCTGGGAGGGCAACACGACCTTCCCGGGTCGCCAGATCACGAGCAATCCGGGCACGCTCGCGACCTGCGCCTCGCCGCGCGGCTTCGCCCCCGCGAACCCGGTGAAGCACGCCTCGCTCGTGCCGTGCGCGACGGCGAACGAGAACGACGAGAGCGAGTACTTCCCGCCCGGGTGCGACTGGTACGTCCAGCCTCCCGAGCCGAGGTGATCCGCGCCCGGATCGCGCTGGCGATGCTTGCGCTGGCGGCGGGGGCGCCCGCTGCCAGCGCCGACTTCCCGCAGGACCCCCCGAACGACCCCCAGTACGCGAGCCCCGATCCCGTGGACGGCTGCCTGTCGTCCCAGCAATGGGAGCTGTTCGACTACCTGCCGTCTTGCGCCCCGGGCGCCAGCGACCCGCAGGGTCGCTCCGGCATCGGCGCCCCGACCGTCTGGCGTGAGCACACGACCGGCGACCCGGCCGTGGTCATCGCCTACATCGAGGCCGGGGTGAACTGGCACGCGCCCGAGGCGCGCGACATCGTCAATCAGGTCTACCTGAACGCGGGCGAGCTGCCGGCGCCCACGACGCCGGACGAGGATGCCGCGGTGGTCTCGGTGAAGGACTACGGCGACACCTCCGACGCGAACGGCAACGGGTACGTGGACGGTGAGGACGTCCTCGTCCGCTTCCGCGACGGGCGCGACACGGACTCGAACGGCTACGTGGACGACATATCGGGCTGGGACACCTACGACGACCAGCCGGACGCCGCGACGGGCGACAGCGCCTATCGCCACTCGGACCGGCAGATGGACCGCGTGGCCGGCGAGGCCGACAACGGCATCGCGCGGGTGGGGACCTGTCCGCGCTGCCGCCTGCTCCCCATCAAGGCCGGTGCCGAGGCGCTTGTCCGAAGCGACGACCTCGCCGAGGCCTTCAACTTCGCGGCGGACGCCGGCGCGTCGGTGGTCGTCTCGGAGACGGCCGACCTCGGGTACTCGACGCTGATGCGCCAGACGGTCGAGCGGCTCGACCGGATGGGCGTCGTCATGGTGATCGCCTCGAACGACTTCGACTCGCGCGACCACCAGGGCGGGATGTTCCATCCCCACGCGCTGCCCGCGAACGGCGTCGTCCCGCGCGCCTACGGCACGGCCGCCGGCGAGAGCGCGAACACGAACTACCTGGAGCGCTCGACGAAGACCTCTTGGGGGGTCCACAACGTCCTCTCGGTCTCCTCGCACGACGGCTCGACCTCGGCGAGCGCGCCGCCGCTGGGAGGGGCGGTGGGGCTCATCCAGTCGGTCGGCCGCGGGCTCGACCCTCCGCTCAGCCCGCGCGAGGCGGTCCAGGTCCTGAAGGCGACGGCGTACGACGTGAACGACCCGTCACTCAACTGGCCGAGCGCCCCCGGGTGGGACGAGCAGTACGGCTACGGGCGCGTCGGGCTGCCGGAGGCGGCGGCGGCGGTGACGGCGGGGAGGATCCCGCCAACCGTCGCCATCGACTCGCCGGCCTGGTACCGGCTCCACGACCCGGCGCGGCGCAGCCGCGTCCGCGTCCGCGGGCGGATCGAGGCCCCGCGCTCGCCCGCGTTCACCTGGACGCTCGAGGCCGGCTCCGGCCCGCAGCCGGCTGATGAGGACTTCCGGACGATCGCGCGGGGGCGGGGAAGCGGCCGCCTCGACAAGGTGCTCGGCCAGGTCGACCTTGCGCGGCTCCCGGCCGGCTTCGCCGACGCCTCCTACCGCCTCTCGAGCACGAAGACGCTCGAGACCGCCGAGCGCTACGCGGTCACGCTCCGCCTGCGCGCGAGCGACCAGGCCGGCAACACGGGGGAGGACCGCCGGGCGTTCTACGTCCGGCGCGACGACTCCATGAGGGCTCGGTTCCCCCGCCGCATCGGCCCGGGCGGCGAGAGCCAGCCCGCGCTCGTCGACCTGCGCGGTCTTGGCCGGCTCCAGCTCGTCTTCGGCGACGCCGACGGGCGGGTGCACGCGATCGACCCGCGCACGGGCCGCCAGCTGCGCGGCTTCCCGGTGCGGACGGCGCGCAACCGCCTCGCGCGCGTGCCCGACGGAGTCCGGGCCGGGAACGAGCCGATCGTCGCGAACGTCGCGGTCGGCGACCTCGACGGTCGTGGCCGACCGAGTGTGGTCGCCGCCACGACGACTGGCCGGTTGTATGCCTGGGACCACCGCGGCAGGCGGCGGCGCGGCTTCCCGATCGCGCTCGACCGCGGGCACGAGACGGCGCCGATACCGCGCCCGAGGGAGCCTCGCCGGCGAGGGCCGCGTCGCGGTTCCTTCGCTGCCCCGGTGCTCGTGGACCTCGACGGAAACGGCCGCCTCGACATCGTGCAGGCCGCCTGGGACGGCCACGTCTACGCCGTCGACCGCGCCGGTCGCGCCCTGCCCGGCTGGCCGTTGCAGGTCCGCCTGCCCGAGACCCTCGCCCCGCCGGCCGGGTACTACAGGATCCAGGACCTCAAGCTGAGCGGCACGCCTGCGGTCGCGGACCTCGACGGCGACACGCGCCCGGAGCTGGTCGTCCGGGGCCACCAGCTGGACGTTCCCTCCGACGACCCGGCGCCGCTCCCCTACACCTACGCGTTTGCGCTCCGAGGCGACGGCACGGCGGTCCCCGGCTGGCCGGTGCGCGTGCAGGGCGTCATCGCGGTCTACGGGACCGCCCAGGAGTTCATCACCGAGGGGATCGACTCGCCGGTCGCGGCCGACGTGGACGGGGACGGGGACGACGAGGTCGCGGTCAGCCCAGCCCTCTCCCCGACCTACCTGCTCGACGGCGACGGCTCCCAGGTCGCCCAATACGGCCCGTCGCCCTCGTCGGGCGTCGCCGACGTTCCCGTGACCTTCACGACGTCCGGCGCGTTCGGTCGCTTCGGCGGCGGGCTCACCTTCGCGATCGGGGGCTCGGCCGCCCTCTCGATCGCGAGCGCGATCACCACCACTGGCGCCGGCGCCCAGATCGTCAATGTCCACCGCGCCTACGAGGCACGCGGCGGCGCTTCGCGCGAGGGCTTCCCGGCCCGGCTCCAAGGGCTTGACTTCCTGGGCGGGCCGATCGTCGCCGATGTGACCGGCGACGGCGAGGCTGAGCTGCTCGAGGGAGGAGACACGAACGCGCTCCACGCCTACACCGAGGGGGGCGCTCAGGCGGCCGGGTTCCCGAAGTGGCACAGCGGCTGGACTATCTGGGCGCCGAGCGCCGGCGACCTCGACTCAGACGGCCGGACCGAGATCGCGACGACCACCCGCGAGGGCGACCTGTTCGTCTGGAACACGCCCGGGCGGGCGGACGCCAACGACGAGTGGTGGCGCTGGCACCACGACGAGTGGTCGACCGGCCGCTACGGCACCGACACGAGGCCGCCGCGGGTCGTCCGCGGGGTGAGGCTGCGGGGCCGGCGGGTGTCGTGGCTTCCGTCGGGGGACGACTGGGCCACCGGACGGGCGGCGCGCTACCGGGTCGCGCTGCGGCTTCGCGGCGGTCGCCGGCGGACGCTCACCGTCGAGGCGACCCGCGTCACGCTCCCGCGCGGCACCCGCTGCTTCACCATCCAGGGGATCGACGACGCCGGCAACGTCGGCCACCCGTCGCGCCGGATCCGCATCCGCGCTGCCCGCCGCTGCCGCTGAGCGGCCAGGCTCATGGCTTGCGGCTGTTCGGCCTGACGGCGCCGCCGTCGCCCACGAGGGCGTCGGCGAGCGCCTCGAGCCGGCGGGCGAGCTCCGCGCTGTCGCCGCCTGTGGCCAGATGCTGGAGCAGGAGGCCGTCCGCAGAGGCGACGAGGAGGGCGGCGGTGTTCTCCGGGTCGTCGGCGCCGGCGGCGGCGAGTGCCCCGGCCGCAAGGTTGCGGAAACCCTCGATCCAGTGGCACGCCGCGGCACGGAGCGGCGGATGCCGGGCCGCCTCGACGTAGACGTCGAACTTCGCCACCACGGAGGCGCGTTCGTGCTCGACCTGCGCGCAGAGCACGCGCGCGAGCGCGCGGCCGAGCGCCCCCTGTGAGCTGAACTCCGCGCCGACCTCGGCGGCCTGCGCCTGGAGCCGCTCCAGCTCGCGGGTGGCCACGGCGCTGAGCGCCTCCTGGAGCAGGTCGTCCTTCGACGCGAAGTAGTAGGTGGTCGCGGCGAGCGGCACGCCGGCCTCGGCTGCGACCCGGCGGTGGGTGACGCCGGCCGGGCCCTGGCTGCCGAGCAGCCTGACGGTCGCCTCGAGGATTTCGCTGCGCCGGCCGGCACCCCGTGCCCGGTGGGTCGCTGGCGTTCCGGTCATCCCTCGGACGCTATCCGACCGGGAGTCGCGCGACGAGCCCGGCGCCTCGTCACCGGCGCTAGGGGGACGCCACGACGCGGTTCCGCAGCACGCCCAGGCGCTCCACCTCGAGCTCGACCACGTCGCCCGGCTTCAGGAACGCTCCGTGCTCGAGGCCGCAGCCGCCGCCGACGGTGCCGGAGCCGATCACGTCGCCGGGGTGGAGCGTCTCGGACTGCGAGATGTGGGCGATCAGGTCCTCGAAGGTCCAGGCCATCTCGCCGGTGGACCCGCGCGACCACTCCGCGCCGTTCACGCGAGCCACCATCTCGAGGTCGTAGGGGTCCGGCAGCTCGTCCGGGGTGACGAGCCAGGGCCCGAGCGCGTTGCCCGTGTCGAAGTCCTTGCCCTTGGCGGGGCCGAGGCGGCCGCCCATCTCGCGGAGCTGCGCGTCGCGGGCCGAGAAGTCGTTGAAGATCGTGTAGCCGGCGATGTGGTCGCGCGCCCGCTCCGCGGGGATGTCCACGCCCTCGCGCCCGATCACGCACGCCCACTCGAGCTCGTAGTCGAAGACCCGGCAGTAGCCGGGGATGCGCACCTCGGCGTCGTTGCCCACGACCGAGCGCGCGTTCGACTTGTAGTAGGGCGGAAGCTCGTAGAACGTCCGGTTGGCGTAGCGCGCCAGCGTGAAGCGCCTGCCGATGACGCGCTCGACCAGTCCGTCGAGCGCACCCAGCCGCCCCAGGCCCGCACTGCGGGTCGCGTTGATGATGTGGTCCTCGAAGGTCATGCAGTCGCGGAGCGAGGCCGGGCGAGGAAGCGGGGCGAGCAGGGAGACATCCGCCAAGCGGTGCTCCGGGCCGTCGCGCGGCGGCGCCTCGCCAGACTCGAGGAAGCCGATCATGTCCGTGCCGAGGTCGAGCACGCGGTCGCGGCCACGCAGCACACCGGCCCGCTCGGGCCCGTCCTCCGCCGTGAACGAGACGAGCTTCACGCCGCCAGTTGCGCCGCCTGTGCGAAGAGGCGGATGCGGCCCGGCACGCCGAGCGGCTCAGCCCCCTTGCCGTCGAGGTGCCGGTAGATCGTCGCGACGTTGATCACGGTGCGCTCCGGGTTGTCCCAGCCGGCCCAGGGCTTGCGGGCGTGCTCGTCGCTTCCGAGGATGTCGCGGGTGGCGTCCCCGGCAGAGACGCCGTCGGAGTGGCGCCTGCGCGCCGCGGCATCGAGCCAGGCCCAGTAGTCGCGCAGCTGACGCACCTCGGCGAGGCCGCAGACCGGCCCGTGGCCGGGCAGGATCACCTGGGGCGCCAGCGCCTCGATCCGCTCGAGCGCGGCTATCCAGCGCTCCGCCGGCCCGGCCCACATCACGGGCACGATGCCGTTGAACATCACGTCGGCCGCGATCACCACGCTCGCGTCGGGGACGTGAACGATCAGGTCGCCGCCCGTGTGCGCCGGCCCGACCTCGATCAGCGTGACGACGCGGCCGCCGGCATCGAGGTCGAGCGTGCCGCTGAAGGTGCGGCCCGGCGGCACGATCTCCACGTCGGAGAAGTCGAACGGCGCGAGCATCTGCGTGAAGTACGTGCCGGCGGCGCGCAGGGTCCCGCGGCCGAGGAAGGGGACGGGGATCCCGCCGATGAGGCCCATCGCGTGCCCGAGGCGGCGGAAGGCGCCGAGCGAGCCGGGCGTGACGTGGCTCATCTCCTCCTTCGCCGTGCGGGTCGCGACGATCTGGACGTCGCGCATCAGGCGGTTGCCCCAGGTGTGATCGCCGTCGGCGTGGGTGTTGACGAGGCGGGCGATCGGAGCGTCCGCGGTGATGGGCGCCATGGCGTCGAGCATGTTCCGGGTCAGCGTGGGCGTCCAGAGCGTGTCGACCAGCAGCGACTCGCCGTCGCCCGTCACGAGCGCCGAGTTCGACTCGCCCCAGGATCCGTTGGGCTGCATCCAGGCGTGGACGCCGGGCGCGATCTCGCGAAGGCCGGCCTTGAAGCGCGGGCGGTCGCCGTGGAGGGTGGGCATCAGGCGACCCTCGCTGCGAGCTCGACGAACCAGTCGAGCGCCTCGGGATTGGCGAGCGACTCGCGACTCGCGGCGCGCTCGGGAGGCGTCCCCATCAGGATCCGCTTGACCGGGACCTCGAGCGCCTTGCCCGAGAGCGTGCGCGGCACCGCGTCGATCTGGAAGACCTCGTTGGGCACGTGGCGGGGCGAGCAGTCGCTGCGTATGCGCTTCCTGATCTCGGCGATCAGGTCGTCGTCCAGCGAGACTCCGTCGGCCGTCACGACGAAGAGCGGCATCCAGGCGTCGCCGTCGTCACGGGGCACGTCGACCACCAGCGCGTCCACGACCTCGTCCAGCCCGAGCACGGCGCGGTAGATCTCGCTCGTGCCCATCCGGATGCCGCCCCGGTTGATCGTGGAGTCGGAGCGCCCGTAGATGATGGCGGTTCCCCGGCTGGTGATCTCGATCCAGTCGCCGTGTCGCCAGACGCCGGGGTAGGTCGAGAAGTACGAGTCGCGCAGGCGCTCGCCGTCCGGGTCGTTCCAGAACGAGATCGGCATCGAGGGCATCGGCTCCGTGATGACGAGCTCGCCGACCTGGTCGGTGAGCGCGTTGCCGTCCTCGTCCCAGGCCTCGACCTTCGCGCCCAGCGCGCGCGCCTGCAGCTCGCCCCGGTGGACGGGCAGCAGCGGGCAGCCGCCGACGAATGCGGTGCAGACGTCGGTGCCCCCGCTCGTCGAGAAGAGCCAGGTGTCACGGCCGACGTGCTCGTACACCCACTCGAAGCCCTCCGGCGAGAGGGGAGAGCCGGTCGAGCCGATGCTCGTGAGGCGGGAGAGGTCGCGGCCCGCGGCCGGCTCGACGCCGTCCTTCATGCAGGTGGCGATGTAGGCGGCGCTGGTCCCGAAGCAGGTCATGCCGGTGTCCGCGGCGAGGTCCCACAGGACGCCGAGATCCGGGTGGCCCGGGTTGCCGTCGTAGAGGACGATCGAGGCCTCGGTCAGGAGCACCCCGACGAGGAAGTTCCACATCATCCAGCCGGTCGTCGTGAACCAGAAGACGCGGTCGCCCCTCTGCGCGTCGAGGTGCAGGTGCATCTTCTTGACGTGCTCGACGAGGATGCCGCCCTGCGACTGGACGATCGCCTTGGGGAGCCCGGTGGTCCCGGAC
>DATMJO010000130.1:0-4274 GCA_035553855.1 Thermoleophilaceae bacterium
CTGCGACAGCAGCCGGTTGGAGGCGATGGTGTTGGGCACGCTGGTCGACTTGATCGACACCTTGAAGTCCTCGAAGTCCAGCCGCTCCATGAGCTCCACGAACTCCACCGCGGCGGTGACCAGCGCCTCGACCGGGTTGTCGCGCTCGAGCTCGTGCAGGTGCTTGGGCAGCGAGCCCGAGTTCACGCCGATGCGCATGGGTGTGCCGGCCGCCTTGGCGCGGGCGGCCACCTCGGCCACCTTCTCCGGGCCACCGATGTTGCCGGGGTTCAGCCTGATGCAGTGGGCTCCGGCGTCGATGGCCTTGAGGGCCAGGGTGTGGTTGAAGTGGATGTCGGCGATCACCGGGATCGGCGACTCGACGACGAGGCGCTCGAGCGCGCGGACGTCCTCGTCACGCGGCACCGCCACCCGCACGAGATCGGCGCCCGCGTCGGCGATGCGCTTCACCTGCGCGAGCGTCGCGTCGTAGTCGGCGGTCTCCGTCTTCGTCATCGACTGGACGGCGACGGGCGCTCCCCCGCCGATCTTCACGCCACCGACGTCGATCTGGCGCTTCGAGGCCATGCGCGAACGAGGATAGCCCCGGGGCCGCGCCAGCGGACTTCCCACTTGTGGCAGTTGGCGCTTGCGAGGTATGCTCGCCGCTCCCTTTGGGAGGAGGGATGCTCATGGCTCAGCGGATGCTGGCGCCGGTGACCACCGGTGCCGTGGTTTTGGCGTTGGTCGCGGCGGGGGCCGCCCCGGCCCTCGACGTCGGTGGCAGCGATGCCCGGGACGTGCTGCGGGGGACCGCCGCGGCCGACGAGTTGCACGGCCGCGGCGGCGCCGACCGCCTCGTCGCGCTCGGGGGTCGCGACTTCGTCAGCGGCGCCTCAGGGCGCGACGTCATCTTCGGCGGCAGCGGCGCCGACCTGCTGTTCGGCGGCAGCGGCGGCGACCGCATATACGGCGGCGTCGACCCCGACGTCATCTCGGGCAACGGCGGCAACGATCGCCTGATCGGGGGCTCCGGCGACGACCGGGCGCACGGGAACGCCGGTGACGACCGCCTCTACGGCGGCGCGGGAGCGGACGCCCTGGACGGCGACGACGGTGACGACCGGCTCTCGGGCGGGGCCGGCGGCGACCGGCTGCTCGGCGGTCTCGGCGCGGACGTCCTCATCGGCGGCCCGGGGATCGACGAGATCGCAGCCGGCCCGGGGAACGACGTGGTCGGCGCGCGCGACGGCGAGTCCGACCTCGTGTTCTGCGGCGAGGGCACCGACGTGGCCCGCCTCGACGCGAGCGACCGGATCGGCGACATGAACCCGGTCTTCCCCAACGGGAGCTGCGAGCAGGTCGAGCGGGGCTGACGCTCAGCCGCCGAGCGCGGGCGGCAGGGCGAGCGGGTCGCCGGCCGGCGCCCCCAGGGCCTGACGCTTCGCCGCGGCGGCCTCGGGCGACAGCGGCCGCTCTGGAGAGCCCAGGGCGGCCTCCACGCGCGCCTCCGCGTCGCCGCAGCGCACGACGGCGGCGCTCTCGGGCAGCGACGGGTCGGGCGTCACATCGATCGCCCGGGCGATCGCGAGCACTTCGCCGTCGAGGCGCCGGAACGCCTCCACGCCCGGCGGCCCGTGAAGCAGGGAGTGGGCGACCGTGTACGGGATCGAGAACTTCGCTTCGAGGCCGTCGGCGGGGATGCCCACATGGGCGGCCCGCAGCGAGATCGGGTGCACCCGCACCGAGACGCCCTCGCCCTCTGCGAGAGCGAGGCCCGCGGCGGCCTCGATGGCGGAGTGCGTCTGGAGGCAGCAGGGCCAGGGCTTGAGCCAGTTGCGGTCGATCGCCCTCTCCCCCGCCTCGGGCTCCGCCCAGCGCCCGCCGTAGGCCCGCTCGAAGGCCGACGCCACGGGCGCGAGCGGCGCGCGGGCGCCGGCCTCCGCGGCGAGCGCCGCCCGCACGCCCGCGGCGGCAGCCGATCCGACCTGGAGCGCCTTGCCGTCCGAGCCGAACGCGGCCTGGAGCCCGGCGCCGGCGAGCAGCGAGAGAGCGCGCGCCACCTCCAGGCGCTCGCCCTCAAGGCCGAGCAGGCTGCCGGCCGCGACGGCGGCGCCGAGCGGCCCGCAGACCGCCGTGGGA
Source organism: Thermoleophilaceae bacterium (assembly GCA_035553855.1). Classification (GTDB taxonomy): domain Bacteria; phylum Actinomycetota; class Thermoleophilia; order Solirubrobacterales; family Thermoleophilaceae; genus JBBDYQ01. The sequence goes on from DATMJO010000130.1 coordinate 2,122, forward strand.
TGCCAGCCGCGCTCGTACAGCGCGGGATGCGACGCGCGGGCCAGCGCCCCCATCGCCTCGAAGCCGGCGGCGTAGGCCGCCAGGACGTCCTCCTCCCCGGCCCCGCGGGCGGCGCCCAGCACGAGCGCCGCCGGGGCCACCGGCGCGCTCAGATGGGCGAGCCCCTGGGCGTAGGTGTCATCGAAGTCGAGTACGTGGCCGGCCGTGCCGGCGATCGCGACCCGGGCGCAGACGCCGTCGCCCTGCGCCCGCGCCGCCTCCACCGCCGGCTCGGCCGCCCCGCCCTCCGCGCACGCGATCCAGTCGCGGAGGGCGGTGCGGTACGCCTCAGCCCGCGTAGAGCCCCTCGATCTCCGACGCGTACTTCTCGGCGATCGGCTTCCGCTTGAGCTTCATAGTGGGAGTGAGCTCCTCGCCCCCCGGCTCCCAGTCCGTCGGGAGGATCTTGAACTTCTTGATCCCCTCGACGCGCGCGAGCTGCTCGTTGGCCTTGTCGATTCCCTCCTGGACCGCGGCGACGACCTTCTCGTTCTGCGAGAGGGACTCGAACGAGGCGTCCTCGATCCCGTTCTGCTGCGCGAACGCGGGCGCCACGTCGGGGTCGAGCGTGATCAGCGCGACGTTGTACGGCTTCGCGTCGCCGATGGCCACGGCCTGTCCGATCAGCGGCGACGACGCCTTCACGGTCGCCTCGATGTTCGCGGGCGACATGTTCTTGCCCGCCGCATTGATGATCAGCTCCTTCTTGCGGTCGACGATCTTCAGGTAGCCGTCCTCGTCGAGCTGGCCGATGTCGCCGGTGTGGAGCCAGCCGTCGTCGTCGATCGTCTCCTTGGTCTTGTCCGGCTGGTTGCGGTAGCCGGCCATGATGATCGGGCCCTTGATCAGGACCTCGCCGTCCTCGGCGAGCTTGATGTCGATGCCGGGGGCCGGCGGGCCGACGGTCCCGATCTTCACCTTGTCGGGCGGGTTGCAGGTGCCGGCGCCGCAGGTCTCCGACATCCCCCAGAGCTCGGCGAGCGGGATCCCGATCGCGTGGTAGAAGGCGATGACCTCGGGCGGCGTGGGAGCGGCTCCCACGTTGACGGACTCGACCTGGTCGAGGCCGAGGCGCTCGCGGATCTTGGAGAGCACCATCTCGTCGGCCTTCTGGTACTCCTGCTCGAGGTCGGCGGGGACCTCCTCGCCGGCCTGAATCAGGTTGACCCGCTTGAGGCCGACGCCGAGGGCCCACTTGGTCGCCTGCTTCTTCTGCTCGTCCTGCTCGCCCTCGACGCCCGCCTCGATGGCGGCCTTGAGCTTCTCCCAGATGCGCGGCACGGCGAAGAACCAGGTGGGCCGCACCTCGGGCAGGAAGAACACCACCTGGCGCGGGTCCGGGCAGGTCGTGGTCGTGAAGCCGAGCAGGATCGGCAGGTAGTGGCTGCACGCGCGCTCGGCGATGTGCGCCATCGGGAGCCACGAGATCACGCGGCCGTCGCTCGGGAAGGCGATCAGATGGTCGAACGCCTGGACCGCCGAGATCAGGTTCGCGTGCGTGAGCTGCACGCCCTTCGGCGGGCCCGTCGTGCCCGACGTGTAGATGATCGTCAGGAGATCGTCGGGTCCGACGGCCTTCCAGGCGGCCTCAAAGTCGAAGCCCTCGTCCGCGCCGGCAATCATCTCGTCGAGCGTCATGCCGCCCTCGGGGGCGTCGCCGTCGATCACCACGATGTGCTCTATGGAGCTGTTCGCGGCGGCCTTCGTGACCGTCTCGAGGAAGGCCTGCTCGGTGACGATCACCCTGTTCCCGGCGTCGCCGACGAGGTACTCGATCTGGTCGGGCGTGTAGGTGTTGTAGATCGAGAAGGGAACGGCGCCGAGGTGCAGCGTTCCGGAGTCGATCAGGTGGAACTCGGGCCGGTTCGTGAGCATGATCCCGACGGTGTCGCCGGCGCCCACGCCGAGGCCCGCGAGGCCGCCGGCGACGGCGCGCACGCGCTCGCCGTACTCGCTCCAGGTGATCGCGAAAGAGTCGTCCTTCGTGCGTACCGCGGGCCGGTCGGGGTTGTCCGCGACCGTCATCTGGAACGCCTCGCACACGGTGCGGGCATCGAGCGCCCGCGGTACGCACGAAGGACGACTCTTTCGCGATCACCTGGAGCGAGTACGGC
>DATMJO010000131.1:0-24143 GCA_035553855.1 Thermoleophilaceae bacterium
CATCATGGGTGACCGAAGCGGCGGCGAGAGCGTGGTAAGCGACGACGCGGTCCTGCTCGTCGTCGTGGACGGCGAACGTGCGCGCCGAACCGACCGCGGCGGCGTGGAGGGCCTGCCGCTTGAGCCAGAGATTGAGCGACCCGATCCCGCAGTCGAACGCCTCGACATCGTGGTCGACGCCGAGGGGTTCAGGGCCGCAGAACCGCGACACCTACTCGGGTCGGGGGCGGCGCATCAGCTGGACCACGGCCGGCTTGATCTCAGCCGGGCGATCGAGCGCGTCGTTGAATGCCTTCCAGGCTGTCGTGTCGAGGGCGAACTCGGTGCGGTCGGCAAGGATCATCTCCGCGCGACTCCGTCCACTCTCGACAAGGAACTCCGAGACGGATTCGCCGATCGAAACAATCCAACCGTGGGGCTGCCAGCCTGCCGGTTTTGAAGGCGAGAAAGATTCCGCTCTTCTAGTAGCCCGCGGCGGCTTCCCGGGCTGCGTCGGGGTCGCGGAAGAAGGTGAGCGACGTCGCGCGCCCGTCCTCCACGCGCCAGACCATCGCGCAGCGGCGGTCGATCTCCATCGCGCTCCCGCGCGTGAGGCCGCGGGAGCGCAGGTCCGCGACGATCGTGTCGTCGACCTCGGTTAGGCCGATCGGCTCCCAGCTGAACCGCTCCCAGACCTCGAGCACCTCCGCGTAGAAGGCGCGGATGCCCTCGGCGCCCTCGTACACGGCGGGGTTGAAGACCCGGTCCGACATGTCGAGCCTGAACCCGGGGCTGCACAGCGCGATCAGGCCGTCGACGTCACCCGCGTTCAGGGCATCGTGGGCGCGGCGCACGACCTCGGCCCGCTCGCCTGTCATGCGGCCACGCTACCGCTATCCACGGAGCGGGATGGAATCGAACCATCCAACCGTGGGGCTGCCACGGCCTGCCGGTACTGAAGGCTGAGCGATCGCCCCCCCAGCGCCGGCGGACATGATCGATTCAAGCTTCTGCATGCGACCGCGGAGCATCGTGGTGTGGGCAGATCGCACGCGAGGCCCGTCCTTCGACCGGTCCCGCAGACCGCGCCGGCCTCTGGGAGGCTCGACCGAGAACGCCACCTGGCCCGCACGCTGTGGCGATGCGAACCCCGAGTTGCGAAGATGCTCTCGATGGCGTCTTCGGTTTGGCGGTTGAGGGCGGGCGCGCTGGTTCTGGCCGGCGCGCTGGTCGTGCATGAGCTGCGCTACGCGCTTGCGGGGGTGGTGGCGGACGAGCACGCGCATTCGTACCTGTCGTGGCTCGGACCGCTCGTCTGCGGCGTGCTGATCCTGGCCGCTGCCGAATTCGCTTTCCGGCTGCGGCGGCTCGCGCGCTCGCGTGAGCTGATGCCGGTGCCCGGGGTGGGCGCGTGCTGCCTTGGATTCGGCGGGTTGCTGTTCGTGATCTTCGCACTGCAAGAGGGCGCGGAGATGTTGGTCGTCCACGGCCGGGTGGATCTGGCGGAGTCGCTGGTCGTGCACGGCGGCTGGATCGCCGGTCCCTTGTCGCTGGTGGTCGGTGGGTTGATCGCACTGCTGTTGCGCGGGGCGCGCGTCCTGCTGGCGCGGGTCGCCTCGGGTCGGCCCCGGCCGTGGCCGCGGGCCCAGCGAGCGCCGCGTCCACGCCTTGACCATTCGCAGCCGCGGCTGAACGTGCTCGCCCGCAATCTCGCGGGTCGGGCGCCGCCTTCGCCTTTCGTGGTCTGACCCAAGTGCGCGCGGCCCCCGAGCCGCGCCGGTAAGTCACGAAAGGAGCATTGGATGAGTAAGCGCTTTGCGCTCGCGGCTGTCGCCGTGGGCACTCTGAGCGTTGCTGCGCCGGCATCGGCGCACGTGACGCTGCAACCGAAGGAGGTCCCGGCCGGGGGCTTCGCGCGAGTGAACGTGCGCGTGCCGAACGAGCGGGACAACTCAGACACCACGAAGGTGCGGGTGAAGTTCCCGCCGGGGTTCCTGGCGATCTCGTACGAGCCGGTCGAGGGCTGGACGGTGCGCGTCAAGAAGCGCAGGCTCGACGAGCCGGCGGAGCTGCACGGCGAGGAGATCGCCGAGGAGGTCGACGAGGTCTCCTTCACGGCATCCCGCGACAACGGGATCGGTCCTGGCGAGTTCCGCGACTTCGGGCTCTCGCTTCGGATGCCGGAGGACGCCGGGGCGACACTGTCGTTCAAGGCGCTCCAGACCTACGGGAACGGCGAGGTCGTCCGCTGGATCGGGCCGCCCGACTCGGAGGAGCCCGCGGCACAGGTGACGCTGACCGCCAGCGAGGAGGAGGGCGGTGACTCGCCGGCTGCGAAGACCGAGCCGGCGGCCGCGACCGCGGACGACGACGGCCCGTCGACCGGGCTGGTGATCGTGGCGCTCGCGCTCGGCGCTGCGGGGCTGCTCACGGGCGCCGCCGGCCTGCGGTCGGCGAGGCGGGCGGCGCGCGGCTGATCGACGTGCGGGTAGCCGCGCAGATCCGTGCGCGTGGGAGGCGGCGGGGTGTTCCCCGCCGCCTCCTGACCGCGCTCGCACCCGTCTTGCTGGCGCTTGCCTGGCCCTCGGCCGCAGTGGGGCACGCCGTGCTGACGCACAGCACCCCTCATCGCGGCCAGAGCGTGGATCACGTGCCGCCACGGGTGGAGTTCGACTTCAACGAGCCGGTCGAGGTCGGCTTCGGCTCGGTTCGTGTCTTCGACGAGGACGGCGAGCGCGTCGACCGGGGCAAGATCGTCCGGCCCGGCGAGTCAGCGCGCAGCGTCGGGGTGCAGCTCCGCGACGGCCTCGGGAGGGGCCTATACACCGGCACCTACCGCGTGATCTCGGCGGACGGGCATCCCGTCAGCGGCGGCTTCACGTTCGCGGTCGGGACGGCCCTCCCGGCCGGCGGGAACGCCCCCTCGGTCGCGGAGCTGCTCGAAGAGTCAGACGCCGGTCCGGCAGTCGAAGCGGCATACGGCGTCATCCGCGGCCTCCACTACGCGGCGCTGCTTTTCCTCGTCGGCGCGCTGGTCGTCGGCGCGGTGGTGTGGCCGCGCGCGGGGCTGCCGATGCGCTGGCCGCGCCGCACCGCGATCGCGGCCGCGGCGATCGGCCTGGCGTGTGCGCTCGCAGGGATCGCGCTGCAGGGGGCGTTGGGCGCCGGTGTCGGACTCGCGCACGCGCTTGACCGCCCGATCGTCGAGGGCTCGCTCGACACGCGGACGGGGGCCGCCTGGGCGATCCGCTCCGGCGCCTGGCTCGTCGCGCTCATCCTGTTCGCGACGGCGCCAAGAAGGCCGCAGCGCTGGGTTGCGGGAGCGGCCGGGCTCGCGCTCGCGGCTGTGCTCGTCTCGCTGCCGCTGGCAGGCCACGCCGACACGCAGTCGCCCAGGGGCCTCCTGGTTCCCACCGATCTGGTCCACTTGCTGGCTGCGGGCGCGTGGCTCGGCGGCCTCGCGACCGTGCTCGTCCTCTACTGGCCTCGTCACGCCGGTAACGAGCATGCAGATGCGGTCCGGGCTACGGCAGCGTTCTCGCGGATCGCCTTGCCGGCGATGCTCCTGCTCGTTGCCGCCGGCATCCTGCAGGGCTGGATCTATCTCGGCTCTCTAGGCGAGCTTTTCTCAGGCACCTACGCAGTCGCGCTGCTGGCCAAGCTGGTGCTCGCCAGCCTGATCATCGCGGTCGCGGCACGCAGCCGTCGCCTGATCGCACGCCCTCCCCGGGGCGCCGGCCCGTGCGAGCGGCTCCGGCGGGCCATGCGCGCTGAGGTCGCGCTCGCCATGCTCGTCCTCGCCGCGACGGCCGTGCTCGTGCGGGCCGCGCCGCCAGCCAGCATCGCGGCCGGACCCGCCGAGGAGGAGCTCGACCTCGGACCGATGCGGCTCGAGATGGTCATCGAGCCGGCCAGGACTGGACCCAACGACCTCCACCTGTACCTCTTCGACCGCCGCAGCGGCGCCCAGATCGACAAGGTCGAGCAGCTCACCCTCAGTCTCACCCAGCCCGACCGCGACATCGGCCCGATCCGGCTCGAGATCCCCCGCAAAGGCCCGGCGCACTACGAGCTGCTCGACCAGGCGCTCGGTGTGCCCGGCACCTGGGACATCCGCGTCGACGCGCGCGTCTCCGACTTCGACGCTTACACGGCACAAACCCAGATCGACGTTCGCAAGAAGTGACGCCGAGAAATCCCGAACGAGGAGGACCCATGCCCCGCTCTCAGCGACTCGGCCTGATCGCCGTCGCCGCGGTCATCGCCGTGGCCGCCTTCGCCCTGCTGAGCGACGGCGAGGACGATTCGATGACGCCAGGAGACGCGAGCACGGCGCCAGCTACTAGCGCCGCAGGCCCCACCACGCCGACGGTCCCCGCCGCGCCCGCGACACCGACGATCCGGATCGGCGAGGGGAAGCCGGTCGGCGGCGTCGTGGAGCTCGAGGCCGAGAAGGGCGGGCGGATCCGCTTCCGCGTCAGGTCCGATGCGGCGCACGAGATCCACCTCCACGGCTACGACGTGGTCAAGAAAGTGCGGGCCGGGGGAAGCGTCACCTTCGACCAGAAAGCGAACATCGAGGGCATCTTCGAGGTCGAGGTCGAAGAGCTCGGCGAGCAGATCGCGAAGCTGACGGTGAACCCGTAGCTTCTCGCAGCCGCCCCTGACGGCCAAACCGAGGCCGCCCTAACGCAACGCCGGGAGGTCCTCCGCACGGCGGGCGACGTACTGGTCACCGACCCGTTCGTAGTAGATCCGCGTCGGGAGGCCGTCGCTGGCGTGCAGTTGCAGGTGCGTGATGTCCAACGCCGCTTGGTCCTGCGGACGAACCACAAAGTCGATCTCCCTTTGCCCCTCGACGGGCCGCGCCAGGCGAAGCCGCAATCGACCCGGCTCGACTCTCACGAGCACCCCGTCGGCCGCGGCAGACCCGCCGCGGTCATCGCCCTGATTCGCGCCGCCAAAAATGACGATCGCGGCGACCACGCTGGCAAGCAGCACGAGCGCCACTCCGAGCGAGATCGCCTTTTCGTCTGAGGAGTATGCGCCGGGAGGGTCCTCCGCGGACGGCGACTGGGCGGGTTCGTCTCGGCTCTGCACGCCGGCATTCTCGCCGGGGCCTGGGGGCGAATGCGAGTCCGCACGGAGCGGGGCGCTCACAAGGATGTGTTACGCGCGTCTCACGGAGCGGCGATGGAATCGAACCATCCAACCGTGGGGCTGCCACGGCCTGCCGGTTTTGAAGACCGGATGGGCCACCAGACCCCTGCCGCTCCATCCGGCATCGTAGGCAGGGGTGCGGTGGCGATGCGCGAGGCGACGGTCAAACCCCGACACGATCTGGAAGGAACCTGGATCGACGAGGCGGCCAGGAGGAACGGCTTCGTGACGCTCACGCGCGCCGTCCAGGCGCGCGGTCAGGACGGCTGGCCGCACGGGGCCGATTTGTTCGCAGGTGTACGCTCGCCGCATGGCACAGGCGCGCGCCTCGCGGAGGGATCGGATCGCCGAGCCGGGCAGGCTCGCGGCGCTCCGACGCGCGGGGATCGATGACAGCGAGCCCAACGAGGTCCTCGACTGGCTGACGCAGCTGACCACGCGGATGCTCGACACGCCGGTGGCCTTGGTCTCGCTCGTCGATCGCGATCGTCAGGTGTTCCGGAGCGCCTGTGGGCTGGATCTGGCCGGGACGCCGCTGTCCCACTCCTTCTGCCAGCACGTCGTAGCCGGCGAGGACGTCTTCGTCGTTCGCGACGCGAACGACGAGCCGCTCGTGGCGGGCAACCTGGCGATCGAGAATCTCGGCGTCGTCGCATACGCCGGGGTTCCCCTCATCGACGGTGACGGGTACACCCTCGGCTCCTTCTGCGCGATCGATCACGAGCCTCGCGAGTGGCGCTCCGAGGATGTCGATCTCCTCTCGGGTCTCGCAGCTGTCGCGATCGCCGAGTTGGACCGACGAGGGGTGGCCGCCGACCTCGATGCTCGCGAGCGGCAACTTCGTCGCGAGCGCGTGCTGATGGACACGCTCGTCGCGGGGATGGGCGCTGCGGCCGTCGTCTGCGGGCGCGATGGCCGCATCCTGCGGGTGATCGGCGATACGGACCAGGCGTGGGGCGTCTCGCCGGGGGGACTCGTCGGGCGCATGGCCGAGGAGGTCCTCACCGGGCTGCCGGGCGGGGGGTCGCTCGAGGCGGTCCACAGCGGAGAGCGACCCGGTGGATCGCAGGGCGGGGGCTGGGGCCTGCTGCCCCTGTATGACGACGCCGGGACCGTTGCGGAGCTCGTGATCGTGCGCGCTCCGGGCGCCGGGGCCGTGAGAGCGCCTGAGGTCGCGGCGGATCCTCCACCGCCCGCGGCGGCGCTCCTGGCATGGGTCGGGTTGCCGATCGATGATCCATCGGGTGTTCCCATCGGTCGGACGGAGGGAGTGCTCTCACAGCAGGCGCCAGGCCGGTCGTGGCTTTTGGCCAGGCTCCAAGGCGGTCGCCACGTGCTGATCCCCTCGGACGGGTCCGTCGAGGCGGGGGGGCGGATAGTCACGTCGCGCACAGCCGACGAGATCACGGCCTCGCCCGCGGTGGATCCCGGCCGCGTCGACGAGAGGGAGGCCGAAGCGCTGGCGCGCCACTACGGTCTCCCGGCCGGCGGCGGCGCGCTCGACGTCGTGGGCTACGACATAGCCTGACCGCGGCGTGGGCGCTGAGCCCCGGCAGTGCAGCGGCGTCGCGATCGGGCGTTCTCGGGGACGTTGCCGTAGCAGTCGAGCCGCCGCCTCGGGCGGGGGAATGACCTCCCGCAGTTCCTCCGTCGAGTGCAGCTTCTCCTCGAAGCCCGGCACGACGGACCTCGCGGGCGGGGGGTTCAGCCTCCGCTGGCCCGCCGCCGTCGCCCGAGCAAGGCGACCGCGGTGCGGGCGAGCGTCGCCGGCGAGTAGAGGACGCGCGGCGGCAGGTTGCGGCTAGCGTAGCCGTGCAGCCGCTCCGCCACCCCGGGATCCCGTGCCGCGGCGCCGTAGACGAGCCTCTCTGAGGTCGAGGGCTGGTTCCCCAGCGAGCCGCGGGCGATGAGGTCGGCGTGGCCCGCAAGCCGCGCGCGGTGCGTCCGCGCGTAGCGCCCGAGCGCCGGGTCGAGCGGCTCGTCGCCGCGCACGGCCGCACCGGCCTCCTCCGCGAGCCATTCGGCGCTCTGGAGCGCCCAGCCGCAGCCCACGCCGGCGGTGGGGTCGGCCGCGAGCGTCGCGTCGCCCACGAGCGCCACCCCGGCGCCGGCGGGCCGCCGCGACAGGTTCGGCATGTCGATCCGTCCGGTCACCGGGGACGCGCGCCGCGCCCCGCGCGGGTCGAACGGCGGGCCGAGCGGGGCGAGCATCTCCACGAGCGCGCCTTCGGGATCGCGCTTGAAGCGCGGAAGCTCGTCGTGCATCGGGAAGGCGGCGAGCACCGTGAGGCCGGAGTCCGTCGGAAAGCTGTAGGCGACCTCCAGCCCCGGGCCGATGCGGATGCTGGAGCTGTCCCTCGACTCGCCCTCGATCCCCTCCCAGTGGGCGAAATAGCAGAAGCGCCGGTTCTCGCGCGAGCGCGTCTCGATTCCCGCGAGCCGCGCGACCGCCGAGTCGCGGCCGTCGGCGCCGACCACGAGCCTGGCCGGTATCCGGCGCTCGGCCCCGTCGGGACCCGCGGCGACCAGCCCGGCCGCTCTGCCCGACTCCTCGATCAGGGAGGTCACGGTGAGCCCCCCGATCAGTTCCACGCCGGGCGTCTCGGCGGCGATTCCCCGGATCAGCGGGTCGAGCCGCTCGCGCCGCAGGCTGAGCGCCCGCCCGAAGACGGGCTCGCCGTCGCGGACCGGCTGGGGCACGACCCCCCAAGGCGTGGAGATATGGACGGAGGTGGCCGCGGCCCCGAGCGCCGTCATCGGCTCGAGCAGCCCGAGGCGCGCGATGACGGGCACGGCGCTCGACTGGATCAGGTGGGTGCAGGCGCGGCGGTGCGCCGCCGGGTCCGGGCTGCGCTCCACGAGCGCGACCTGCGCGCCCTCGCGGGCGAGCAGGATCGCGGCCGCGCAGCCGGCCAGGCTCGCGCCCGCGACGACCGCATCATGGCCATCGGATCCGCCCATACGGGCTTGAACCTACGCGCAGGGCGTCTTGTACGTGCGGATCACGCTCGCGCCCATGATGATCGTGCCGAACTGAGGCGACGAGAACCAGAACGGGTAGCGCGCCCGCTGGGTCCCTGACGAGACCTCGCGGTTCAGGTAGAGCGTTCCGACCCCGAGCGGGATGGTCTGCTCGTTCGAGCCGACGATCGTGGCGTTGCCGTTGATCACCAGGTCGAGCACCTGCGAGTTGCCGCTGAAGGCGACACCGCCGCCGGCGCAGGTCGCCTTCACGGCGCTGCGCAGGCCGCGGAACGAGATGATCGTCGAGCCGAGCTTGAGGTCGGCGGTCCCGACCTTCGCGTCCGCGTCGGCGGTGGAGCCGTTCGGAAGCGGTGTCGGGAACGGCTCGGACGGGTTGCGCTTCGTCTCGCCGCGGAGGCTGACGGCCTCGATGTCGCCGTTGATGAAGCGCGTGTCGGCCGCGAAGCCCGAGTGGTTCGGGCAGCCCTTGCCGCTCGGGTTGCCCGAGAAGGGCGCGAACGGCGCGATCGGGACGAACTGGCCCTTGCTCGCGATGATCGGCACGCCGGTGCAGTCGAAGCGGGCCGGGGCGGTGGGCGGCGGCGGCGCTGACAGGTCCTCACACGGGCTCCCCCCGTAGGAGACACCGGCCTCGGCCACCAGGATCCGGCCCGCGGCCGTGTCCAGCTTCATCGCCGTCTGGATGAGCGCCGTCCCGGTGACGTCCTGCTTGTTCAGGTAGAGCTTGTTCCCGTCCTGGAGCGTGTAGGTGGCGGGCGCGCCGTTGTCCGGTGTCCCGTACGGCTGGCCGTTGATGGTCAGGTTCGTGACCTCGGAGGCGCCCGTGAGCACCGGGATGCCGCCCGCGCAGGTGACGTCGGCGAGCGAGTAGAGGACACGCGCGGTGATCGTGTTCGTACCGCTCGTGATCGTCACGTCCGAGACCGCTGCCGTTGCGGAGGCGCCGTCGCCGTCCACCGGAGGGGCGGAGCCGAAAGTGGCCGGGCGTAGCTCGGTCTTCGCCGAGAGCACGCTCGCGGAGGCCGTGCCCGCGGGGTGTGACGGGGTCTGGGCGGACGCTTTCGCCGGAGGCTCGTGGTTGCGGCATGGGTTCGCGGCCTCGTTCGCGACCTGGACCGTCACGTCGTCGGTCGAAGGGTTGTCGTCGGTGACCTTGAGGACGGTCGCGCGGCATTGGAGCGTCCCGTTGGGGGCGGCGAGCGCCGCCGGGGCGAATGCGGAGAGCGCGATCGCGGCTCCCAGTGCCGAAAGGACGGCGCGCGATGCGTATCGGCCAGTCACGAAGTCGTTCCTCCCAAGTGGTGTCGGGCGTACCCATTCCCCGACCGGCCTCCCAGCCGGTCCCCCTGCCCTTCGGCGAGCCTACCGGCCGTCATGAGGAGTGACGACGGATTTTCGTACCAACCTGCCCCTGGGGCGCCGGGACGCGCTCAGCGGTTGGCGAGGCAGTATGCGTCACGGGCGCTCGTGTCCTCGCCCGGGCCGAGCCGCGTGGCGCGCTCGATCGTGAGGGCCGCCTGGTGGGCGTACTCCTCGATCCCCTGCTCGACGTTGCGCCGCTCGGAGGCGGTCCGCGCCTCGACCAGGCGCTCGGCCCAGCGCCACGCCATCTCCCGCCAGAGCTGGATCGGCGGCAGGCCGGCGAGGGTGGAGACCGGGAGCGTGCTGTCGCGGCCCTGGTAGCTCGGGTCCCACTTCTCCCCGATCTCGGCGAACAGCGGCCCGGGCACGCGCGCGAGGAACTTGTTGACCCGGTCGTGGTCGGGCTTGCGGCTTGCGCCCGTCTCGGGGTCGTTCAGCGCGATCGTGGCGAGCGTGTAGGGAAGGTCGCGGTTGATGTGGGCGGAGATGCCGAGCATCACGTCGCCCAGCGTGCTGACCGAGCGGTCCTCGGCCGCCTGGAAGGCGACCTGCCAGGCCCGGGGCACGCGGGCCGGGCTCCGCTCGCCGGCCTCCCAGCGGTCGTAGGCGTCGAAGTAGAGCTGGGCGAAGATCGCGTCCTCGTGGTTCACGAACTCCGGGTCCTGGAAGAAGCCCGGCTCGAGCGACGCGCGCTGGTACTCCTCGGTGGTGCGGAGGTAGGAGAGGGCGAACAGGCCGCGGTGGTCGCAGGTCTCGTGGAGCGCGGCGTAGCGGTTGTCCATCTCCACGATCGTGTCCGTGACGCACTGGTAGGTGTCGGTCTCGCCCTCCCGGCACATGTCGTTGTAGCCGGACTGGTACTCGGCCGTTGAGGCCGTGGCCGACGGGAGCGGGTCGGTGAAGGGCACGTACGTCTGCGCCCCGGCCGCGCCTGCGAGCGCGAGCGACAGAGCGACGGCGGCAGATGTGGCTGCGGCGCGCATCGAGGGCCTCCCGCAGGGAGGGTGACACGTCCGGCCGGGGGCGGCAAGGGGGAGAATGGGACCGCTCAGGCGCCGAGACCGTGTTCGAGCGCGCCCTTCACGGCGGCGTCGAGCTGGTTCAGGCGGTGGAGCGCGAGCGCCTCGGCCGAGCCGAAGCGCCGGCCCGGCACGGAGTCGGGGCCGTGGTGGGTGAGGATGCAGTGCGAGAGGGCCAGCAGCTTCGCCTCCGGCACGCCGCCGATCCGGGCCGCCCGCTCGGCGACCATCCGCTCGCCAAGCGTGACGTGCCCCAGCAGCCGGCCCTCGTCGCTCAGGGCGATCTCGGCGCCGAGCCTGAACTCGCGCGTCTTGCCGATGTCGTGGAGCACGGCGGCCGTGATCAGCAGGTCCGAGTTGAGCCGCGGATGGAGGGTGCGCAGCTCGAGCGCGAGCGTGCCCACCGCCACCGTGTGCTCCAGCAGGCCGCCGAGGTAGGCGTGGTGGCCGCCGCGCGTGCAGGGCGCGCGGCGCAGCTCGGCCCGGAAGGCGTCGTCTCCGAGGAACGCGTCGAGCAGGCGGGCGAGGTCGCGGTCGAAGACCTCGCGCGCGAGATGCTCGAGGAAGCCATCCAGCTCGTCGAGGTCGCGGTAGGCGACCGGCAGGAACTCCTCGGGCGCCGCGGTTTCCCCCTCGGCCCTGCGGATCGCCGTGATCTCCGCCTGTAGCTGGTCCCGAAAGCGGTCCACGCGGCCGGCCACCCGCACGAGGTCGCCCCGCTCGAACTGGCCCGCGAGGAAGTCGGCGTCCTTGAAGGCGCGCGCCTCGATCGCCCCGGTGCGGTCTCGCAGCTCGAGCGCCAGGTACGGGGCGCCCGCGCGCGTGGTCAAGCGGTCCTTGCGCGTGCATGCGAACACACCCTGGATCTCCTGCCCGGTCCTCAGCTCGGCGATCGTCACGCCGTCATGATGCGTCCCCGGCCGGACGCCGACCCGCTACGGTCTTTTCCGGTGGATCCCGTGATCTGGAGCGAGCGCTCGGACCTCCGCGACCCGGTGCTCGTGGCGGCCTTCAGCGGCTGGAACGACGCCGGCGAGGCCGCCTCCACCGCCGTCTCGTTCCTCGTCGAGAGCTTCGGCGCCGAGGAGATCGCCCGGATCGACCCCGAGGAGTTCTACGACTTCACCGAGGTCCGCCCCACGATCCGGCTCGTCGAGGGCCGCACGCGCGAGGTCGAGTGGCCTGAGACGGCCTTCTACGCGGCCGAGATCCCCGGCGCGGACTGCGACCTGGTGCTGCTCCAGGGGACGGAGCCGTCGCTTCGCTGGCGCACGTTCGCCGACGCCGTCGCGGACACCGCCCAGCAGCTCGGCTCGCGCCTCGTCGTCACGCTCGGGGCCCTGCTCTCGGACGTGCCCCACACCCGGCCCGTCACGATCACCGGCATCGCCTCCGACGACGCGCTGGTGAACCGCCTCGGCTTCGAGCGCTCGAGCTACGAGGGCCCGACCGGCATCGTCGGCATCCTGCACGCGGCGTTCGCGCAGGCCGAGATCCAGTCGGCGAGCCTCTGGGCGTCGATCCCCCACTACGTCGCCGCGACGCCGAACCCGAAGGGCGCGCTCGCGCTCGTGCGGGCGTTCGAGGGTGTCGTCGGGATCGCCGTCGACGCGAGCGATCTCGAGGAGGCGGCCTCCGACTACGAGCACCAGGTCAGCGCGGCGGTCGCCAACGACCCGGACGTCCGCGCGTTCGTGGAGAAGCTCGAGGAGGTCCTGGACGAGTCGGACATCCCGCCGAATCCACAGGACCTGCCGAGTGCCGACTCGATCGCCCGCGAGTTCCAGCGCTTCCTGCGCCAGCGCCGCACCGGCGAGTAGCTACTTCTCGGCGGCCGGGCAGATGATCCGGTAGTCGCAGAAGGGGCAGATCTCCTGCGAGGGCTGCGGCTCGAACTCCTGCCCCATGATCCCCTCTCCGACCTCGGCGACCGTTCCCCTGACCCGCTCCAGCTCCTCGTCCGAGTGGGCCACCGGCACCTTGCGGTTGTCGAGCACGTAGTAGTAGCTCTGGGCCGAGGTCTCGAGACGCCACGAGTCGCGAGCGCCCATCTGGTAGAGCGAGAGCTGCACGTCGTTCGCGAGCTCCCGCTCGGTCTTCGCGCGCCCCGTCTTGTAGTCGATCAGCTCGTAGCTGCCGTCCGGGAGCCGGTCGATCCGGTCCACGCGCCCGCGCAGGATATGAGGGCCGAGCTTGAACGAGAAGCTCCGCTCGAACCACACGGGCTCCGACTCGCGCGCGCGGTCGAGCTCCCAGTAGCGGGTGAGCGCCGCCACGGCCTTCTCGCGGAACTGGAGGTCGTCCGCCCCTCCGCCGAAGCCGTTCCGCCGCCAGCAGACCTCGAACAGGCTCATCAGGTCCTCCAGCGTGCCCGCGCCCGTCGTGTGCCAGCGCTCGAGCACCTGGTGGATGACGATCCCGAAGCGCTGGTTGATCGTCGGCTCCTCCGGGATCCGGAACACGCGCGCGAACTTGTACTTGAGCGGGCAGAGCCTGTAGGTCTCGATGTCTGAGGCAGACAGCATCAGGCCCTCGCCGCGGCGCGGGATGAACGACTCGAGCGAGGGCTCGCCGCCGTTCGCGGCGAGCAGGTCGGAGCGGCGGCGCTTCTCACGCTCCACGTCCCGCAGCCACTCGTCGAGCGCCGAGCCCGAGAACAGCTCGCGCTGCTCGGCCGTCGCCACCTGGAGCAGGAGGTCGTTCACCTCGGGCAGGGCGTCGGCGATCGGCTGGCCCTGCTTCGAGCGCTCGAGCAGCGCGGCGACCTTCAGGAGCTCGAGGTAGCGGGTGACCGCCTGGGAGACGTCGAGGTAGGTGTCGAGGCGCATCTCCGACAGGCGCCCGCCCACGCGCGAGACCGTGTCGAGCAGCTCGTCGCGCATCATGCGGAAGGTCGAGTGGAGGCCCTCGGCCGGCCCGAACAGCTCCTCCTCGAATGCCTCCTCGTCGGCCGAGAGGGCGCCCCGGGCCTTCTCGTAGAGGGGTGAGGGCCTGCCCTCGGACTCGCGCCAGGACAGCACGACGCCGCGGCGCGCGCGCGTGATCGCGGTGTGCAGCACCTCGCGCGCGCGGTCTCCCTCGCCGGGCCGCGAGTCGCGGTGGAGTGCGTCCGGGACGGCGGAGTGGTCCGGGCGCGGCGGGCCCGGGAGCCGCGACGCGGCGAGCCCGAGCACGAAGACGTGGTCGAACTCGTGGCCCGCTGCCGCGTCGATGGCCATGACGCGCACCGCGTTCGGGGCGTCGTGCGGGACCGCCTCCTCCTCGGGCAGGCCCGCCGCCGCGACGGCCGCGAGATAGCGCGCGAGATCGCGCGGCGTGGCCTGGGGCTCGCGGCGCAGGTAGGCGCCGGCGAGGTCGGAGAGCTTCGCGATGTTCACGAGGCGCTCGACCGTGTCCGCCTGAGCGGCGAACACCTGGCGGCGCCGGAGGCCGATGCGCTCGATCAGCCGGTGGAGGAACGCATCCGGGCGCATCGTCTCGAACGCGCGCGAGGCGGCGCGGTAGAGCTTGAGGAACTGCTGCGCGCGCTCGCGGCCCTCGGGCGAGAGTTGCGGGCCCTCGCAGGCGACGGCCACCGCCGAGACCATGTCGAGCTTGCGCCGCCGGCCGAGCTGCGTCAGCCGGGCGATGTCCACCGAGCGCAGCCCGACGGGCGGCCGCGAGAGCGCTCGCACCACCGCCCCCGCGTCGGCCGGGTCGGCGAGCAGGCGAAGCCAGGCGAGGGCGTCGCGCACCTCCGCCCGCTGGAAGTAGGCGTCGGCGCCGGTGAGCCTGAACGGCGCCGCTCGCTCCTCGAGCGCCGAACCGACGGTGCGCCCGTCGTCTGCGATGTCGGGCACGAGCACGGCGATCGCGTCCGCCGGGGTGCCGCGGGTCAGGAGCCGCTCCACCTCGGCCGCCGTCGCCTGGGCCTCGGCGCGGGCGGTGCGCCCGCGCCAGAAGCGGACCTTGCCGCCGGGCGGCCCGGCGAGCCGGCGGCCGTCCGCGGAGATCGCGCGGGCCGCCTGGAGGATGCGGCGGCCCGAGCGATGGGAGTGCTCGAGGCGGACCACCTCGGCCCCCGAGAAGTCGCGCGCGAGGTCGTCGAGCGCCGGGCCCTCGTCGCCGGCCGCGGTGAGGCGGCTGTGGTCCTGGCCGAGCAGGCGCAGGAGCGCGCCCTCGGCGAAGCTCAGCCGGGTCACGTCGTCCACGAGGACGTGCGGGAAGCGCTCGGCCGTGCGGCGCCGCACATGGGGCTTCTCGTGAAGCAGCCCGAACGCGTGCCCGACGAGGTCGCCGCCGTCGAGCGCGTCGCGGGAGGCGAGCAGCCGGTCGTGGGCGAGATAGACCCGCGCGAACTCGAGCTCGCGGTCGGCCTCGGCGCGGTCGGCGTCGGTGCGCGCCTCATGGGAGAGCGTCTCGGCGTAGCGGCGGTACTCGTCCGCCGAGATCATCTCCTCCTTCAGCCGGTCGATCCGCGAGACGAAGCTCCCGATGAGCGGCGCGGGGTTGCCCCGGATCTCGTGGCGCCGCAGCGGCAGGTCGTCGATCCGCTCGAGCAGCAGGTCGAGCCTGTCCGCCGGAGCCACCGCCGCGAAGCCGGGGTCGAGCCCCGCCTCGAGCGCCTCGTCGCGGAGGAGGCGCGCGCAGAAGCTGCGGAAGGTCTCGGCCGCAAGCTCGCCGTAGGGGGCGTCGATGAGCGTCTCGAGCGCGATCCGCATCGAGTCCGAGGCGGGCTTCGAGGCGGACAGGACCAGCACGCCGTCGGCGGCCTCGCCCTGCTCCACCAGCCAGCCCGCGCGGCGCTGCAGGACGAGCGTCTTGCCGGTCCCCGGACCGCCGGCGACGAGCACCGGCCCGGGCGGCTTGGAGACGGCCGCTCGCTGAGCTTCGGTGAGGCCGTCGAGGGACGCGGGCATGCCAACGTAGGATAGGTCCGCATGGAGGCTCCCACGGACCCGCAATTCACGCTGAGAGCGGACTGGCTGGGCCTCTGCAGGCGCGCCCTCGGCCGTGTGGAGTCGATGCTCGCCGATACCGACGACCGCGCGGAGCGCACCGGCACCCGCGGCGAGGGCGGCGATCTGTCGCTCGTGATCGACCGGGCGGCGGAGGACGCGATCCTCGCCGAGATCGAGGCGCTCGGCCTCCCGGTGTGCGTCGTGACGGAGGAGCGCGGCCAGGTCACGATCGCCGGGGGCGGTCCCGTGCGCGTCGTGATCGACCCGATCGACGGCTCGCTCAACGCCCGCCGCAGGCTTCCGCTCTACAGCGTCTCGGTCGCCGTCGCAGGCGGCACCTCGATGGCCGACGTCGAGTTCGGCTGGGTCCACCATCTCGAGACGGGCGAGGAGTGGTGGGCCCGCCGTGGGGAGGGCGCCCACCTGGACGACGAGCGGGTCGAGGCACTCGGCGGCGAGCGCGAGTTCGAGATCCTGGGGCTCGAATCGGCGAACCCGCGGATCGTCGCGGCCTGCGCCGATCAGCTCGCCGCGACCGGCGCTCGGCGGCTGCGGGCGATGGGCTCGATCGCCCTGTCGCTCGCCTGGGTCGCCGGCGCCCGCTTCGACGCGATGCTGAGCCTCTACGACTGCCGCTCGGTGGACGCGGCCGCCGGCCAGCTGATCGTGCGCGAGGCGGGAGGCATGGTCAGCTTCCCCGACGCCGGTGAGCGCCTCTCCGAGGTGCCGCTCGATCTCGACATGCGCTCCCGTGTGGCCGCGGCCGTCAACTCCGAGATCCTCGACGTGGTCCTCGGCGCCATGCCCGCCGCCCCTCCGGAGCGCACTCCGTCGACCCCCGCGGCCGGGGCCTGACGTGGTCGACTGGTCGCTGGCACGCCAGGTCGCCCGCATCGCCGCGCGGCCCGAGCCGGTCGCCTCCATGTCGGCCGAGCTGCCCGCGTACGCCGACGACGCCGAGCGGCGGGTGGGCGACTACACGGGCCTCGAGCCCGACGGCCCGACGCCTCCCGCAGAGGCGGTCGGGCGGGGCGAATGGGTGGACGCCAACCTCGACACGCTCGCCTCATACCTCGAGCCGGTCGCAGGCAGGCTCGACGGAAGGCTCGGGAGCGCCGGACCGCTCGCCGGCGCCCTGCGGGCCGCCACCGGCGCGACGCTGGCGGCGGAGGCCGGCCTCGTCATGGGCTACATGGCCACCCGCGTGCTCGGCCAGTACGAGCTGTCGCTGCTCCAGCCCGAGTCGCGCCCGCGACTCCTGTTCGTCGAGCAGAACCTCGAGAACGCGGTGGCTGAGCTGAGGGTGGACCGCGAGGCATTCCTGCGCTGGGTCGCCCTCCACGAGGTCACCCACGCGTTCCAGTTCGCCGGCGTGCCGTGGCTGCGCGACCATCTCGGCGGCCTTTTGCGGCAGTACCTGGAGACCGTGGATGTGCGGATCGACCGGGGCTCGGCCGGCGGGCTGCCGTCGCTGCCCGATCCGCGCCGTCTCGTCGACGCGTTCCGCGAGGGCGGCCTCGCAGCGCTGGTGCAGACCCGCGAGCAGCGGGGCCTCCTGGCCCGGGTCCAGGCGGCGATGGCGGTGGTGGAGGGCTACGCGGAGCACGTGATGGACGCGGTCGCGGGGCCCGACATCGAGCCCCTGCGCGCGGCGATGGAGCGCCGCCGCTCGTCGCGCTCGGCGCCCGAGCGGGCTCTCATGCGACTCCTGGGCTTCGACATCAAGATGCGCCAGTACGAGGACGGCAAGCGCTTCTGCGACGCCGTCGCCGCGGAGGGCGGTATCGGCCTCCTGAACGGCGTATGGCGGAGCGCCGAGGCACTGCCGACGCCGGCCGAGCTGGCCGATCCGGCCTCCTGGCCGGCCCGCGTGGCAGCCTAGCCGGGCGCCTCTCAACCCCGCCTGTCCCAGCCCTTACGGGCGGGGTTTTCGGCTTTCCAGAGCGGACAGGAGGAGAAAAGCCCCCGCGATCCTGTAACGCACGGGACTCGCTGGTTTACAAACGTGTGTTCGATGGTATATTGCTATTGAACTTAGAACTAACAAGCTTCCCCCCGATCCACGGAGGAGACAGGAAAGAGAATGCCCAACCAGACCACAACTCAGCGTTCGGCCGCCGCCAAGAAGGCCGCCGCAACCCGCAAGCGCCAGGCCGCTGCACGCAGCCGCAGCGCCCAGAAGGCCGCCGCAACCCGCGCGCAGGCCGAGAAGACCTACCTCGAGGCCGTCGCGACGCAGGCCGAGCGCGCCGTCCTGATCCCGGTCGGCGCCGCCCTCGTCGCGCGTGACACGCTCGTCGAGGCCGTGCAGCCCTACACGAGCCGGCAGACCGCCGAGCGCGAGCTCTCGAAGCTGCAGCGCCAGGTCACGACCGACCTGCGCAAGTTCGAGCGCCGCGGCACCACCGCTCGTAACCGCGTCCAGCGCGAGGTCAAGCGCACCCGCACGCGGGTCGAGCGCCAGCTCCGCCAGCGCCGCAACCAGGCCGAGCGGCTCGTGAAGCGCAACCGCCGCCAGGTCGAGACGCAGGTGAAGGGCTACCGCAAGGACGCCGAGAAGCTCGTCGACCGCGTGCAGGAGCAGGTCACCGCGATCGTCTAGCGACCGCTTCCCCCCGCCACCGCCCGGAGAGAGGGGACGGCGGGGAGAGACTGTCAGCCCCATATCCGCTGGCAGTAGCAGTATCTCTCCTCCCTCGACCGCCGGGGCCCTCGGGCCCCGGCGGTTGTCTTTGCTTGAATCAATCGCGATGCCCACCACCGAACAGGTCACCGATGCGCTCCGGGTCGTCATCGACCCGGAGCTCCGGCGCGACATCGTCGAGCTGGGAATGGTCCGCTCGATCGAGTTCGGCGAGGGCGGCCACGTGCACGTCACGGTCTCGCTCACCACGGCCGGGTGCCCGATCCGCTCGCACTTCGAGAAGGCCGTCTCCGGCGCCGTCACGGCGCTCGAGGGCGTCACCACCGTGAAGGTCGACTTCGACGTGCTCTCGGACGCCGAGAAGGGCGTCCTCCAGCAGAAGCTGGGCCGCGGCGGCCTGCCGCAGGGCGCGCTCGCCCAGGTCACGAACGTCATCTGCATCGGCTCCGGCAAGGGTGGCGTCGGCAAGTCCACCGTCACTGCCAACCTCGCCGCCGCGCTCGTGGCCGAGGGGCGCACCGCCGCCGCCCTCGACGCGGACGTGTGGGGCTACTCGATCCCGCGCATGCTCGGCGTCCACGGCAAGCCGAAGGTCTCGCCGGACCGCAAGATCGTCCCGCTGGAGACCCACGGCGGGCTGAAGGCGATGTCGATCGAGTTCTTCCTCGAGGAGCGCGACCAGGCCATCACCTGGCGCGGCCCGATGCTCCACAAGGCGCTGCGCCAGTTCCTGGAGGACGTCGAGTGGGGCGAGCTCGACTACCTCCTGATCGACCTCCCGCCCGGCACCGGCGACATCGCCATGTCGCTCGCGCAGCTGCTCCCGGACTCGAAGTTCGTCGTGGTGACCACGCCGCAGCCGGCGGCCCAGAAGGTGGCCAAGCGCGCCGCCGAGACGGCGCTCCGCTACAACCTCGAGATCCTCGGCGTGGTCGAGAACATGTCGCCGCTCACGCTCCCGAGCGGCGAGCGGCTCGCGATCTTCGGCGAGGGCGGAGGCCAGCTTCTGGCCGACGAGCTGGACGCGCCGCTCCTGGCGAAGGTCCCGCTGCAGGAGGAGCTCCGGATCGGCTCGGACGAGGGCACGCCGCTCGTCATCACCGATCCGGACGCGCCGGCGGCCCAGGCGATCATGCACGCGGCCCGCGGGATCATCGCCGCGACGCCGCAGGAGCTTCAGATGACGGCGGAGCCGGCCCTGACCGGCACCCCGCTCCCGATGGCCCCCTGAAACAGAGGTGCCAGGGACCTTTGTTGCGCCGCAACGAAGGTGCCAGGGACCGTTCTTTCAGGTCCGCTCGAAGCTCAGCTTGCCGCCGGCGATTCGCGCCAACATGCGGCCCTCCAGCAGCGCGATCAGATCGTCGCCGACCATCTCGCGGCGCCAGCCGAACAGCGGGCGGATGTCGCCGGTGTCCTCGCCCATCCGCCGGCGCATGACGATCCGCGAGAGGTCTGCCTGGGTCGCGACGAACTCGACCGCGATCTCCGAGTCGAGCGCACGCTGACGGACGAGCGCCTGACACAGCGCCACGAGCGGGGCGTCGCCCCGGTCGGGGTCGCTGCGGCGCTCCTCGTGGGGGATCGGCTCGGCCTGCTTGCCGCGCCGCACCGCCTCGGCGATCTCCTGGTGGTGACGGCCGAGCGTGCGCTCGGGCATGCCACGGATCTGGGAGAGGGCCTTGCGGTCGGTCGGCGCCCGCCGAGCGATCTCCCAGAGCACGTGGTCGGGCATCACCGAGGGCGGAGGCCGGTCGATCTTGCGCGCGGTCTCGTCCCGCCAGGAGGCCAGCTCGAAGGCGAGCGCGCGCTGCTGGTCGGTCAGGCGGCCGAGCCGCGGCAGCCCCTGGTAGGCGATCTCCGCTGAGCGCTCGTCGGAGGCACTCTCCAGAGCGCGGCACTCCTCGAGCGCCCACTCGAGCCGGCCGCTGCGCTCGAGGCGCTCGGTGAGGATGTCGGCCACGTCGGGCAGATATTCGACGTCGGCGCGGGCGTACTCGATCTGCTCCTCGGTGAGCGGGCGCGTCTCCCAGCGGGTGAAGCCCTCCGACTTCGGCACGCGCACCTTGAGCAGGCTGCGGACGATGTCGGTGTGGCTCGTCTGGTTGCCGTAGCCCGCGAAGCCGGCGGCGATCTGCGTGTCGAACAGGTTCGTCACGTCGATCTCCCAGTGGCGGCGCAGCAGGGCGACGTCCTGGCGACCCGCGTGCATGAGCACCCGGATCGCGGGGTCGGCGACGACCTCCGCGAGCGGGCCCGGGTCGAAGTCGCCGAGCGGGTCGAAGACCTCGGCCACGACGCCGTCCGGGCCACGGGCGCCCGCCTGCACCACGCACAGGAGTGGCTGGTAGCGCCGCTCCGAGACGAACTCGGTGTCGATCGCGATGGCCCCCGCCTCACGGGCGAGCGCCGCGACGCGGGAGCAATCTGCGGAAACTACCCCTTGGACTTGTAGTACTCCGCGTTGACGTGGATGAACTTGGACCACTCGTCGGGGAGCTGGTCCTCGGCGAAACAGGCGTCCACCGGGCATGCCTCGACGCAGGCATCGCAGTCGATGCACTCCTCGGGGTCGATGTAGAGCATCTCGACCGAGTCGTAGTCGGGCTCGTCGGGGGTGGGGTGGATGCAGTCGACCGGGCACACCTCGACGCAGGAGTTGTCCTTGGTGCCGATGCAGGGCTCTGCGATCACATAGGCCATATCTATTGAGTCTCCGGGCTTCCTTGGTGCTCGGGGGCTGAGAGGACGGCGGAGTCTACACTCGCCCGCGTGGCGATCACGTCGAAGATCCTCGCCGCGCGCGGCCGGCGCCAGGCCGCCGAGCGGGGGATCGACCCGGCGCGGATCCCCCCGGGCCAGTACCTGACCGACGGCTTCCCGGTGCTCACGGTCGGGCCGAACCCGGATTTCGACCTCTCGACGTGGGATCTGCAGGTGTTCGGCGCGGTCGAGCGGGATCTGCGGCTCGGCTGGGACGAGCTGATGGAGATGGAGCAGCGGGACGCCGTCGTGGACATCCACTGCGTCACCCGCTGGTCCAAGCTCGACACCTCCTGGCGGGGAGTCCCCGTGCGCGCGCTCCTGGAGCGGGCGGGGCTGCGCGCCGACGCGACCCACCTGATGGCCTACTCGGATGGCGGCTACTCGACCAACATGCCCCTGGAGGTGGCGCTCGAGGACGAGGTCCTGCTCGCCCACTCCTACGACGGCAGGCCGCTCGAGCCCGACCACGGGGCACCGCTGCGCCTGCTCGTCCCGAAGCGCTACTTCTGGAAGTCGGCGAAGTTCCTGCGCCGGCTCGAGGTGATGACGGCCGACCGGATGGGCTTCTGGGAGCTGAACGGCTACCACAACGACGCCGACCCCTGGCGCGAGGAGCGGCACTGGTTCTGAGCCGCGGTACGGTGGCGCCGTGATCCTGCTCACCGGCGCCACCGGAACCGTCGGCTCCGCCCTGCTGCGGCGACTGACCGCCGCCGGCCGCCCGGTCCGCTGCCTCGTTCGGGACCCCAAGCGCCTCGGACCCGAGCGCGTGCGCGTGCAGATCGTGCTCGGGGACCTCTCGGTCCCAGGGTCGTTCCGCAACGCCCTGCGGGGCGTCGACACGGTCGTCCACCTGGGCGCCTCGATCCGCGACCAGGAGCGCGCGTCGATCGAGGAGCTGAACGGCGTGGCCACCATGCGCCTCGTACGGGCCGCCGAGCAGGCGGGCGCGAAGCACTTCGTGTTCTTCTCCGCCATCGGCGCCTCGCTCCACAACCGCTCGCGCTTCTTCCGCGCCAAGGCGCTCGCCGAGCGGGCGGTGGAGGAGTCTTCGCTCGCGACGACGATCTTCGCGCCCTCGATCGTCTACACGCCCGGTGATCCCTGGCTCGGGCTGCTCGAGCGTATGTCGCACCTCCCGGTCATGCCGATCTCCGGCAGCGGGCGAGCCCTCTACCAGCCGATCTGGGGCGAGGATGTCGCGGACTGCGTGATGTCGGCGTTGTCCGGCGGCGGCGACGAGCGCCGGCGCTACGAGCTGGCGGGCCCCGAGACGCTCTCCTACGACGGAATCGTGCGGGTGGCTCTGCGGTCGTTCGGGCGCAGCCGCGCGCTGGCGCACGTCCCCACCCCCGTCGTCTCGCGCGCGCTGCGCGTGGTGGAGCGGGTGGCGGGCCCGGCCGCCTTCGCCACCTGGGACGAGGCCGAGCTGATGGAGATCCCCATGACCACCCGCAGGGGCACCTCCGACGCGGAGGCGCTGGGCGTGAGCCCGCTGGCGATGGGCTCGGTGCTGGGCGCAGCCTGACGGCCGTCTGAAACAGTGCCAGGCACTGTTTCGCCTGACGGCCGTCTGAAACAGTGCCAGGCACTGTTTCAGCGGGGGGGGGGCTCGCTCCACTGCCGCTCAACCACGGAGGGCCCGGCGTCGCCGCCGGGCCCTCGTGAAGTCAGTCGCTCGAAGGAGCGGCTTACATCATCCCCGACATGTCGGGCATGCCGGCGCCGGCGCCGCCCCCGTCCTTGTCGGGCATCTCCGCGACGATGCACTCCGTCGTGAGGATGTTCTTCGCGATCGACGCGGCGTTCTGAAGCGCCGAGCGCGTGACCATCGCCGGGTCGATGATGCCCGCGGCGACCAGGTCCACGATCTCGCCGGAATCGGCGTTGAGACCCATGCCCTTCTTGGCCTTGCGGACGTCGTTGACCACGACCGAGCCCTCCATCCCGGCGTTCTCGGCGAGCTGGCGAACCGGCTCCTCGAGGGCGCGCAGGATGATGCGGGCGCCGGTCTGCTCGTCGCCGTCCAGGGCGTCGAGCTTGATGGCGTCCTCCGCCTGGAGCAGCGCCACGCCGCCGCCCGGCACGATGCCCTCCTCGAGGGCTGCGCGGGTGGCCTGCAGGGCGTCCTCGACGCGGTGCTTCTTCTCCTTCATCTCCGTCTCGGTGGCCGCGCCGACCTTCACGACGGCCACGCCGCCCGCGAGCTTCGCAAGCCGCTCCTGCAGCTTCTCGCGGTCGAAGTCGGAGTCGGTGTTCTCGATCTCCGACTTGATCTGGCTGATGCGGCCCTTGATGGCCGCGGAGTCACCGGCGCCGTCGATGATCGTGGTGTTGTCCTTCGCCACGACGACGCGACGGGCGCGCCCGAGCTGCGAGAGCTGCGTGTTCTCGAGCTTGAGGCCCATCTCCTCGGTGATGACCTCGCCACCGGTGAGGATCGCGATGTCCTCGAGCATCCGCTTGCGGCGGTCGCCGAAGCCGGGGGCCTTGACCGCGACGCCCGTGAAGGTGCCGCGGAGCTTGTTCACCACGAGCGTGGCGAGCGACTCGCCCTCCACGTCCTCGGCGATGATCACGATCGGCTTGCCGGCCTGGATGACCTGCTCCAGCACGGGCAGCACGTCGCGGACGGAGCCGATCTTCTGGTTCACGATGAGGACGTAGGGATCCTCGAGAACCGCCTCCATGCGGTCCTGGTCCGTGACCATGTACGGCGAGATGTAGCCCTTGTCGAACTGCATGCCCTCGGTGAACTCGAGGTCCATACCGAACGTCTGGCCCTCCTCGACGTTGACCACGCCGTCCTTGCCGACCTTGTCGATCGCGTCGGCGATGACATCGCCGATCTCATCGTCGGCGGCCGAGATGGCGGCCACGCGGGCGATCTGATCCTTGCCCGAGACCTCCTTCGACTGCTTCTGGATGTTCTCGACGACCTGGTCGACGGCCTTCTCGATGCCGCGGCGCAGCGCGAGCGGGTTCGCTCCCGCGGCCACGTTCTTCAGGCCCTGGCGGACGATGATCTGCGCGAGCAGCGTCGCCGTCGTGGTGCCGTCGCCGGCCACGTCGTTCGTGGCGGTCGCGACCTCACGGACGAGCTGGGCGCCCTGGTTCTCGAAGACGTCCTCGACATCGATCTCGCGAGCGATGGTGACGCCGTCGTTGGTGATGGTGGGTGCGCCGAACTTCTTGTCGAGCACCACATAGCGGCCCTTGGGGCCGAGGGTGACCTTGACGGCATTGGCTACGGCGTTGACGCCGGCCTCGAGCGCCGCGCGGGCCTCC
>DATMJO010000132.1:0-12472 GCA_035553855.1 Thermoleophilaceae bacterium
ACAGCACCCACCCCGCCCGGCGACGGCGGAACGCCGGGACCGGGTGCAGGCAACGGCGGCGCGGAAGGGGACCGCGGATGAGGGCGCCGGAGCGGGTCGCGGGCCGCTACCTGACCCAGAGCCGGCTGGGCGCGGGCGGCATGTCCACGGTCTACCTCGCGACCGACGAGGTGCTCGAGCGCCCGGTCGCCGTGAAGCTGCTCGCCGAGCACCTCGCCGAGGACGAGGCGTTCGTCGCCCGCTTCCGGCGCGAGGCGCTGGCCGTGGCGCGGCTCCAGCACCCGAACATCGTGCAGATCTTCGACTCGGGCCAGGATCCCGAGTCCGGGCGGCACTTCATCGTCATGGAGTACGTCGAGGGCCCCTCCTGCGCCGAGCTCCTGCGGGAGCACAAGACCCTGGACGTCGAGCAGGCGGCCGGCATCGTGCGCGACGCCTGCCACGGGCTCGACTACGCCCACCGGGCCGGCGTCATCCACCGCGACGTGAAGCCGGGCAACCTGCTCGTCTCGGCCGACAGCGGCACGGCCAAGCTTGCGGACTTCGGGATCGCGAAGGCCGCCCATCAGAGCCGGATCACGCAGACCGGATCCGTGCTCGGCACAGCGGCGTACCTCTCACCCGAGCAGGCGCACGGCGAGCCGGCCGGGCCGGTCTCCGACATCTACTCGCTCGGAGTCTGCGCCTACCAGTTCCTCACCGGGCGGCTGCCCCACGAGTACGGCTCGCTCACCGAGCTGGCGCTGAAGCAGCGCCAGGAGTCCGTCGAGCCGATCCGCGCGCTGCGCCCGGAGGTCCCGGAGGAGCTCGACCGCGCCGTGCGCGTGGCGCTGGCCGTGGATCCGCACGATCGCTACGGCTCCGCGCTCGAGTTCGCGACCGCCGTCACGGCCGGGCTCCAGGGCGAGACGACCGGAGCGACCGAGCGGCTCGAAACCGACAGCACCCAGGCGCTCCCGCTCGACACTGCGGCCACGAGCGCGCTGCCGCGCGAGGCCCCGGTCCCTGCACCGCCGCGGCGCCGGGCGGCGCCCCCCGCGCCCCGCGGCGAGGCGGCGCCGGATCGCGCCGCGGAGACGTCTGCCGCGCGGGCACGCCGCCGGCGGCGCTTCGCGAACACCGTCCTCGTGCTCGCCGTGCTGCTCGCGGGCATCGGCATCGCCATAGCGCTCTCGAGCGCCGGTGGCGGCGACGAGATCCGGCCCGTGGTCGAGGACAGCGTTCGCAACCAGGTCGACGCGCTGCGCGATCTGATCGAGCAGAACAGCGAGTAGCTCAGCGGGGCGGGTGCACGGCCTGCGCGGCTCTCGTTATCGGCGCCGCGGCGCGGGCCGCGAGGGATCGGACGCATGCACGAGGTCAGAACGGAGCGTCGCCGGAGCGCACCCGCTGCGAATAGGCGCGCAGCTCGCCCGCGGCGATCGCGTCGCGCAACCCGGCCATCAGCGCCGCCATGAAGGTGAGGTTGTGCAGCGCGACGAGGCGGATCGCCGTGAGCTCGTTCGCGCGCGCCAGGTAGTGGAGGTAGCCGCGGGTGTGCTCGCGGCAGGCCGGGCACGGGCAGCCCTCGTCGATCGGCTCGCGGCTCTCGCGCCACTCGGGGCGCTCGAGGTCGAGGCGCCAGCGCCGTTCCGGGTCGCGCACGATCGCCGTCCCGTGGCGCGCGAGGCGCGTGGGCGTGGCGCAGTCGAAGGTGTCGATCCCGAGGGCGACCATGTCGAGCAGGTCGTCGACGTCGCCGATCCCCAGTAGGTGGACGGGCACGTCGTCCCGGCCGATCCCGGCGGCGGCCCAGCCGACCACCTCCCGCATCTGCTCCTTCTCCTGCCCCAGCGAGCCACCGATCGCCACGCCGTCGACCCCCGCGCCGGAGACGTACGCCGAAGACTCGGCGCGCAGGTCCTCGTGGACTCCCCCCTGCACGATCCCGTACAGGAGCTGGCCCTCGGGGCCCCGCTCGCGCTGCCAGGCGACGCAGCGGTCGAGCCAGCGGTGGGTGCGCTCGGTGGAGCGCGCCGTGTAGTCGCGGGTCACGTGGAAGGGAGTGCACTCGTCGAAGGCGAGCGCGATGTCGGAGCCGAGCGCGGCCTGGATCTCCATCGAGGTCTCGGGCCCCATGAAGCGCTCCGAGCCGTCGAGGTAGGATCGGAAGCGGACCCCCTCCTCCTCGATCGAGAGGATCATCCTGCGGGTGTGCCCGCCGTCACGGCGCCCCTTGATCTCGTCGGCCACCGAGCCGTGGCCCATCGAGAACACCTGGAAGCCGCCGGAGTCGGTGATGATCGGCCGCCGCCAGCCCATGAACTCGTGCAGGCCGCCCATCCGCTCGATGTGCTCATGCCCGGGCTGGATGAACAGGTGGAAGGTGTTGCCCAGCACCATGTCGTAGCCGAGTGTCGCCACCTCGCTCGCGTGGAGGGTGCGCACGGTCGCGGTCGACGCCAGCGGCACGAAGGCGGGCGTGCGGATGTCGCCGTGCGGGGTGTGGAGGAGGCCGGCGCGGGCGCGGCCGTCGCGGGCCTCGATCGTCAGCGGGGCGGTGGGCACGGGCCGCAGCCTACGGTCCCGCCGCCCCGCCCGACGCGAACGTCCCGGAGTACCTGTAGAGACAGGGTTCCGGGACGTTCGACGTGTGGAGGCCTTACTTCTTGTCCGTGGCCGTGCCCTCGATCGCGGGGGTCGAGCCGTTCTGCCGGCCCGCCTTGATCGCGACGCGGCGCGGCTTGCGCTCCTCGGGCTTGGGGATCCGCACCTCGAGGACGCCGCGGTCGAAGGACGCGGCGATGGCGTCGGCGTCGACGCCATCGGGCAGCGTCAGCGAGCGGCTGAAGCGCCCGAAGGTGCGCTCGACGCGGAACCAGCCGCGCTCCTTGGACTCGTGCTCGGCTGCCCGCTCCCCGCTGATCGTGAGGACGTTGTCCTGCACCTCGATCGAGACGTCCTCCTCGCCCATTCCGGGCAGGTCGGCCCGCAGGGAGAAATGGTCGTCGGCCTCGACGAGGTCCATCGCCGGCGTCCAGCGGCGGGCGCCGCGGCTGCCCTGGCCGGGCTGGCCGAAAAGCGTGTCGACGAGACGGTCGAACTCGGCGGTGAAGGGCTCAGGTCGCATGAGCAGTGCCATCTGGGTCACCTCCTACTGGGTGGTTGATGCACTGCCCAGGATAAAACCTGAGTGTCTCTATGTCAACCTTTTGGCCAGGGTCGGCGGGGTCGGGTCAGCGCGTGCCGAATGTCGAGAACGTGTCCCCGACGCTATGGCCCTCGCTGGTCGTTCCGGGGTTGCGGCCCATGCCCGATGCGTTGCTCGGGCCCTGCGACCCGGGAGCGCCGTCCAGCCCGTCGTTCGGGTGCTGGCCGATGCCGCTCCCGCGGTAGGTGAAGAACCCGAAGACCACCGAGAAGAACAGCACGATGATGACTGCGAGGAAGATGAAGCTGCCTCCGGAGAGGCTGAAGGCGAAAAGCGAGGTCTGCATGGATGGCTCCCGACCTTGGTGAGATGCCCTCGTAAAGGCGGCACCTCGGTGGCTCACGCCGGCGAATGGGTCACAGAGCGCGACTGCTCTGGTTGTTATCGGCACTGGGCCCCTCGGACTTGAGCGCCGTGAGCCCGGCTCGGTCCCGATGCGCACTTTCGTCAGGCGAGCAGTGAGCGGCCCGTCATCGCCTGCGGCTGCTCCTGCCCCAGGAGAGCGAGCACGGTGGGCGCCACGTCGGCGAGCACGCCACCCTCGCGCAGCGCTCCGACGTCCGCCGTGACCACGAACGGCACCGGGTTCAGCGAGTGCGCCGTGTTCGGGCTGCCGTCGGGCTCGAGCATGTTGTCCGCGTTCCCGTGGTCGGCGGTGACCACGCAGGCGCCGCCCTGGGCGTGCACGGTCTCCACTACGCGGCCCAGGCAGGCGTCCACCGCCTCGATCGCGGACACCGCCGCCGGGATCACGCCCGTGTGGCCGACCATGTCGGGATTCGCGAAGTTGATGATCCCGAAGCCGTAGCCGCCGGCAGACCAGCGCGAGACGAACTCGTCCGCGGCGGCCGCCGCGCTCATCTCCGGCTTGTGGTCGTAGGTGGGGACGTCGCGGGGCGAGTCGACCAGGCAGTGGTCCTCCCCCTCGTACGGCGTCTCCTCGCCACCGTTGAAGAAGTACGTGACGTGGGCGTACTTCTCGGTCTCCGCCACGTGCAGCTGCCGCACTCCGCGCTCGGCGAGCGTGGAGGCGAGCGTCACCTCGGGCCGGGCCGGCGGGAAGGCGACCGGGTGATCCCAGTCCTCGCGGTACTCGGTCAGGGTCGTGAGGTGGACATCGGCCTCGGCGGCGAGCTTCTCGGTCATCTGCCTGGCGCGGTCGGGACGGAAGTTGAAGAAGACGACCGCGTCCCCGGGGCGGACGCGCGCCTCCTCCCCCACCACCGTCGGAAGGATGAACTCGTCGGTCTCGCCCCGCTCGTACGCGGCGCGGACCGCGACCTCGCCGCTCTTGGCGGGCGGGGCCTGCCCCGTGCCCCCGACCATCGCGTCGTAGGCCTGCTGCGTGCGCTCCCAGCGCTTGTCGCGGTCCATCGCCCAGTAGCGCCCGCTCACCGTCCCCACGCGGCCGCCGCGCTCCCGCAGGAGCGCCTCTATCTCCGCGAGGTGCCCGGCGCCGGAGGTCGGGAGCGTGTCGCGCCCGTCGGTGAAGGCGTGCAGCACGATGTCGGGGACCCCCTCGGCGGCCGCCAGCTCGATCAGCGCGTCCAGATGGCCGAGGCTCGCGTGGACGCCGCCGTCGGAGACCAGGCCGAGGAGGTGCAGGCGCCCCGCCTCGCGCCCGCGAGCGCAGGCGGCGAGAAGCGTCTCGTTGCGGGCGAAGCCGCCGCTCGCAGCGTCGTCGTCGATCCTCGTCAAGTCCTGCGTCACGACCGCACCCGCCCCGAGGTTCAGGTGGCCCACCTCGGAGTTCCCCATCTGGCCCTCGGGGAGGCCCACCGCCCGCCCGCAGGCCGTCAGCGTGGTGTGAGGGTGCCCGTCCCAGAGGGCGTCGAAGATCGGGGTGTCCGCCAGCTCGACGGCGTTGCCCGGGCCCGGTGGGGCGAGCCCCCAGCCGTCCAGCACGACGAGGCAGACCGAGGGCACCGGCGGCGCGCCCGGGCTCATCGCCGCGCGCGCCTCACGCGGCGGCCGCCTCCACGATCCGCGCGAAACCCGCCGCGTCGAGGCTCGCGCCTCCGACGAGGGCCCCGTCGACATCGGGCTGGGCGAGGATCTCCGCGGCGTTGTCGGGCTTGACGCTCCCCCCGTAGAGGATCCGCAGCATCCCGGCCGCGTCCTGCGAGCGCTGGCCCGCGAGCGCGCGGACGAAGGCCACCGCCTCCTGGGCCTGCTCGGGCGTCGCCACGCGGCCCGTGCCGATGGCCCAGATCGGCTCGTACGCGACGACCACCTCCGCCAGGCGCCCGGCGGGCACCTTCTCGAGCCCCTCCTGCACCTGGACACGCAGCTTGCGCTCCATGTCGCCGGCGTCCCGCTCCTCTTCGGTCTCGCCCACGCAGAGGACGGGCTGGAGGCCCGCGGCGAGCGCGGCCGGGACCTTCTCCTGGAGCGCGCGGTCGGTCTCGCCGAAGAGCCGGCGTCGCTCCGAGTGCCCGAGCACCGCGCCCTGGACGCCGATCTCGGTGAGCATCGCGGCCGAGACCTCGCCGGTGAAGGCGCCCTCGGCCGCCTCGTGCATGTTCTGGGCGAGCACGCGCACGGACGTTCCCGCCGCCTCCTCGACGCACGCCGCCAGCGACGTGAACGGGACGCAGACGGCGATCTCCACGCCGGCGACGCCTTCCACCAGTGGCGCCAGCCCCCGTACGAATGTGCGCGCCTCGGCGGCGGTCTTGTGCATCTTCCAGTTGCCCGCGATCAGCGGCGTGCGGCGCTCAGGCGTCATCGAGCGCCTCCACCCCGGGCAGCTTCTTGCCCTCGAGCAGCTCGAGCGAGGCCCCGCCGCCCGTCGAGAGGTGGTCGACCGAGTCGCCGAGGCCGAACTGCACGAGCGCGGCCGCGGAGTCGCCGCCTCCCACTACGGTCGTCCCGGGCGCCGCGGCGATCGCGTCGGCCACCGCGCGGGTCCCGGCCGCGAACGGGTCGAGCTCGAAGGCGCCCATCGGCCCGTTCCAGAAGACCGTGCCGGCCTCGCCGATCACGCGGGCGTACGCATCGCGGGTCTCCTCGCCCACGTCCAGCCCCATCCAGCCGGCGGGGATCTCGTGCACGCCGGACGGACGACTCTCGGCGTCGGCGGAGAACTCGTCGGCGATCACGAGGTCGAGCGGCAGCGCCAGCTCGCAGTCGGAGTCCTCGGCCTTTGCCAGCAGGACGGCCGCCTGGACGACATCGGGCTCGTGGACGAGCGAGTCGCCCGTGGACATGCCCTGGGCGCGGAAGAACGAGAAGCACATCGCGCCGCCGATCAGGATCGTGTCCGCCAGGTCGAGGAAGCGCTCGATCAGCCCGATCTTGTCGGTCACCTTCGCCCCGCCGAGCACGACGACCAAGGGGCGCGCCGGGTCGGCGACGAGGCCCTCGAGCGTCGTCACCTCGCGCTCGAGCAGGAATCCCGCATACGACGGCAGGTGCTCCGCGACGCCCGCGGTCGAGGCGTGCGCGCGGTGAGCCGCCCCGAAGGCGTCGTTGACGTAGATGTCGCCGAGCGCTGCGAGCGCCCGTGCGAGGTCCGGGCCGTTGGCGGTCTCGCCCTCCTCCCAGCGGGTGTTCTCGAGCACGAGCACGCCCCCCGGCGCGAGCGCCGCGGCCCGCTCCTCCACCTCGGCTCCGATCACCACGGGAGCCTGCTCGACCGGCGCTCCGATCAGCTCGGCGAGCCGCTCGGAGACCGGCGCGAGCGAGGTCTCCGACTCGCGCCCCTTCGGGCGCCCGAGGTGCGAGCAGAGCACGACGCGGGCGCCGCGCCCGCGTAGGTCCTCGATCGTCGGGAGCGCAGCGCGGATGCGCGTGTCGTCGCTGACCGCCCCGCCGTCGAGCGGCACGTTCAGGTCGGCGCGGACGAGTACGCGCGTCCCGCCGGAGACCGGCGCGTCGCCGAGCGTCTTCTTGCGGAACGCCACTAGAGCAGGCGGCCGACGAGGTCGATGCAGCGGTTCGAGTAGCCCCACTCGTTGTCGTACCAGGAGACGAGCTTGACCATCGTCCCCTCCATGACCATCGTGAGCTGGGCGTCGAGGATCGAGGACTCGGGGGCCTTGACTATGTCGCTCGAGACGATCGGCTCCTCCGTGTAGCGGAGGATGCCCTCGAGCGGGCCGTCGGCCGCCGCCTTCAGCGCGGCGTTCAGCTCCTCCTTCGTCGTCTCGCGCTCGACCTCGCAGACCAGGTCGACGACCGAGCCCGTCGGGATCGGCGCGCGCACGGCGAAGCCGTTGAGCCGGCCGTCGAGCTCCGGGAGCACGAGGCCGATCGCCTTCGCGGCGCCGGTCGAGGTCGGGATCAGGTTGATCGCCGCCGCGCGGGCGCGCCGCATGTCGGAGTGCGGCGAGTCCTGCAGGCGCTGGTCCTGCGTGTAGGCGTGGATCGTGGTCATGAGACCGTGCTTGATCCCCGCCGTCTCGTGGAGGACCTTCGCCACGGGACCGAGGCAGTTGGTGGTGCAGGACGCGTTCGAGATCACGTCGTGGGCCGACCTGTCGTAGGCGTCGTCGTTCACGCCGAGCACGAGCGTCACGTCCGGGCCCTTGGCGGGCGCGGAGATGACGACCTTCTTCGCTCCGGCCTCGAGGTGCTTGGCCGCGGCCGCGCGCTCGGTGAAGAGACCCGTGGACTCGATCACGACCTCTGCGCCCACCTCGCCCCACGGGAGCGCGGCCGGATCGCGCTCGGCGAACACGCGCAGCTCGTCGCCGTCCACGACGAGGCCGTCAGCCGTGGCCTCGACCGTGCCCGGGTAGGGGCCGAGGATGCTGTCGTACTTCAGGAGGTGGGCCAGGGTTTCGGTGTCGGTGATGTCGTTCACGCCGACCCAGTCGATGTCGGCGCCGCGCTCCTTCGCGGCCCGGAAGACGTTCCTGCCGATGCGGCCGAACCCGTTGATCGCCGCCTTGACGGGCATTCCGTATCCCTTTCGTCGCTGTCTGTTGTGGGCACCGGGCGCTTGTGCGGCTCCGGTCGCCGAGGGTGGCGGAGGTTATCGGGCGGACGCGCTCAGGCGACGGCGCAGACCTCGACCCGCGCGCCGTCCGGGTCGAGCAGATAGGCCGCGAAGTACGCGGGCCCGTTCTCGGGACGCGGCCCCGGAGGGCCGTCGTCGGTGCCGCCGGCGCCGATGCCCTCCTCCCAGGCGGCCCTCACCGCCGCCCGTCCGCTCGCCCGCAGGGCGACGTGCCCGGTCCCTCCGGGCGTGCGCCCGCGCGCGGTCAGCCACAGGACGGGCTCGTCGACGCCCCAGCCGAGCGCACCCGGGCTCTCGTACAGGCGGCGCCCGCCGAGGGCGAACAGGACGGCGTCGTAGAAGCGGGCGCTGCGCGCGAGGTCGGAGGCCTCCAGGCCCACGTGGTGGATCATCCGACCCTCGGCGGCTTCTCGATGTCGCGGTGGACCACGTCGACGACGTACTCGCGCGCGTCGTCGTACTGGCGCGCGAGGTGCTCGGTGATGACGACGGAGCGGTGCCGCCCGCCCGTGCAGCCGATCCCCACGGTGAGGTGGTTCTTGCCCTCCCGGAGGTAGGCGGGCAGCAGGTAGTCGAGCAGCGGCAGGAGGCGCTCGTAGAACTCGCCGATCCCGTCCGAGCCCTCGACGTAGTCGATCACCGGCTGGTCCACCCCGGTCAGCGCGCGCAGGTCCGGTTCGTAATGCGGGTTCGGCAGGAAGCGGACGTCGAAGGTGAGGTCGGGGTCCCGCGGCGTGCCGTGCTTGAAGCCGAAGCTCATGAACGTGACCGACATCCGCGTCGCGACCTCGCGGGCGAGCATCTTGTCGGCGACGACCTTGCGCAGCCGCGCCGCGCTCAGGCCGGTGGTGTCGACGGTGACCGCGGCGCGCTCGCGCAGCGGCTCGAGCAGCTCGCGCTCCGCCTCGATCCCCACGAGCACCTGCCCGCCCGCCGCGAGCGGATGGCGCCGGCGGGTCTCCTTGTAGCGGTCCACCAGCGTCTCCTCCGCCGCCTCCAGGAAGAGCAGGCGGTAGCCGGTGCCGCGCCGGGCGAGCTCGTCGAGGACGTGGATCAGGCTCTCGAAGTACTCGCCCCCGCGCACGTCCGAGACGACCGCCGCGCGCTCCACCTTCGAGCCCTCGTGCTCGAACAGCTCTGCGAGGGAGCCGATCATCTCCGGCGGCAGGTTGTCGACGCAGAAGTAGCCCGCGTCCTCGAACGTGGCCATGGCCTGCGACTTGCCCGCCCCGGAGAACCCGCTGATGACGACGAAGTCCTCGATCGGCATGTGCCGCCCCGCAAGCTAGCCGGTCTTGTGGACGTAGGCGTGGATCTCGCGCGCCACCTTGCCCGGCAGGCCCGGCACGGCCTCGAGCTCGTCGCGGCTCGCCGCGAGAAAGCGGTCGGGCGAGCCGAAGTGCTGGAGGATCAGCCGCTTGCGTGCCGGTCCGACGCCCGGCAGCTCGTCGAGGATCGAGCGGGTCATCGCCTTGTCGCGCCGGCCACGGTGGAACTCGATCGCGAAGCGGTGCGCCTCGTCGCGCACCCGCTGGAGCAGCTGTAGCGGCGCCGTGTCGTGCGGCAGGACGATCGGCTCGGCGCGGCCCGGGAGGAAGACCTCCTCGATCCGCTTCGCCAGGCTGACCACCACGGTCCCGCGCTCGCGCAGCTCGGCCAGTTCCGCGAGGCCGGCCGAGAGCTGGCCGCGGCCGCCGTCGATCACGATCAGGTTGGGCGTCGCGGCGAAGCTCGCGTCGAAGGAGCGCTCGTGTGGGCTGCGCTCGCGGTGGGCGACGTGCTGCGCCATGCGCCGGGAGAGCACCTCGCCCATGGCGGCGAAGTCGTCCTGCGCCGCCTCGCGAATGGCGAAGCGGCGGTAGTCGGACTTCTTGGGCGCCCCGCCCTCGAACACGACCATGCTCGCGACCGTATGGGTCTCGCCGAGGTTCGAGATGTCGAAGCACTCGATGCGCATCGGGATCGCTGCGAGCCCCAGGGTCCGCTGGAGCCCGTCGAGCGCCTCGATCCGCTGCGAGCGCCGGTGCTCGGAGCGCAGGCGGTCCTGGTCGAGCGCGAGCTGCGCATTGCGCTGCGCGAGCTCCCAGATGCGGCGCTTGTCGCCGCGCTGGGCGGAGCGCACCTCCACCGGCGCGCCCCGGCGGTCCGCCAGCGCCTCCGCCAGCGCCTCCGTCGCCACCCCGCGCGGGACGATCACCTGCGGCGGGATCGCGGGCGAGGTCGCGTAGTACTGGAGCGCGAACTCCTCGCAGACCTCCGCCTCGCCGCGCTCGGCCTCGTTCTCGAGGTAGAAACTCTGGCGGTCGGCGAGCACCCCGTCGCGCACCTGGAAGACCTGGGCGTTCGCGTCCGTGCCCTCGGCGGCGACCGCGATGGCGTCGAGCGTGCCGACGGCCTCATTGGCGACGCGCTGGCGCTCGAGCAGCGAGCGCACCGCGCGCAGCTTGTTACGAAGCCGGGCGGCGCGCTCGAATTCCTGCTCGGCGGAGGCCTGCTTCATGTCGCGCTCGAGGTCGGTCTCGATCTCGCGGTAGCGCCCGGAGAGGAAGCGCACGATCGTGTCGATGTTCGCGCGGTACTCCTCCTTCGAGACGTAGCCAACGCACGGCGCCTGGCAGCGCTCGATGAAGTAGTCGAGGCAGGGGCTGCCGGACGCGCGGCCGGGCTCCTGTCCGTCGCAGGTGCGGTGCTGGAAGACCTTGCCGAGCAGCTCGAGCGACTCGCGCACGCGCTTCGCGCTCGAGTAGGGGCCGAAGTAGACGCGGTTGCGCCGGTGTCGCTCGCGGGTGAAGTAGACCCGCGGGAAGTCCTCGTCGAGTGAGATCGCGATGTAGGGGTAGGACTTGTCGTCGCGCAGGCGCACGTTGAACGTGGGCCGGTACTGCTTGATGAAGCGCTGCTCGGTCAGCAGCGCCTCGGCCTCCGTCTGGGTGGCGACGAACTCGACCGACTCGATCAGCGAGACCATCTGGCCCGTGGGCTTCGAGAAGTGGGATGCGACGCGCTTCTTGATCGACTTCGCCTTGCCCACGTAGACGACGCGGCGGCGGCCGTCGCGGAAGAGGTAGACGCCCGGGGAGTCGGGCAGCGCGCGGCGCTGCTCGGCGAGGCGCTCCTTGCGGGTTGTGGGCTTCTTCTCGGTGGCGGGCATCCTCGGGTCGAGGATACGAGGGGCCTCCGCCGCCACAGCCGACGCGCTATACCCGTGCTATGGGTCGCAGGCTACGGATCCTCGGCGGCGCCGGCTGGCGCTTCGCGATCATCCTCCTGATCGTCCTGGCGATGATGCTCATGCCGCTGCTCCTCGTCCACCGCGCCGAGGGCTGCGCCAAGGCGGGCAAGCGGGACACCCGCTGGACGCTCGTCCTGCCTGGTGGAGACCCGCCCGAGGGCTGCCGCGAGAGCCGCTCCGGATTCGATGTGTTGAAAGACGAGATCGAGGGCTAATGGGCCAGCGCGGAGATGCCGACTAAGGTCGAGCAGGGGAAGACGCACGCGAATGGAGGACGCGATGCTGCGACGGGTATGGATGGCCGCGGTGAAGCTGGTCGCCTCGTTGCCCACGAGGGGCGCGGGCGTTCGCTGAGCGGGTCTCGGAGTTCTAGACGAGTGCGCGGCCGACGGACTCGGCCACGCAGACGGGCTTCTCGGAGCCCTCGACCTCGACGGTGAACTTGGTGGCCACCTGCCACCAATCGCCGCCGACGTCCTCGACCGAGACGACCTCGGCGCGGGCCCTGACCTTCGAGCCGGCCGGAACGGGCGCGGGGAAGCGCACCTTGTTCCAGCCGTAGTTCACGCCGAGCTTGAAGCCGGTCGAGGAGATCAGGTCGAGGCGGAAGCCGTCGATCATCGAGAGCGTGAGGTTGCCGTGGGCGATCGTCGTGCCGAAGGGACTCTCGGTCTTGGCGCGCTCGGTGTCCACGTGGATCCACTGGTCGTCGCCCGAGAGGTCGGCGAACTGGTTGATCGCCTCCTGCGTGACCTCGCGCCACTCCGACGGGCCGATCTCCTGCCCGATCAGCGCCTTCAGCTCGTCTATGCCGTTCGCGGTGACTAGTGCCATGGGGCGGGGAGCCTAGCGCTCTCAGGTGAGCGCCGAGCGCCGAGCGCCGGCTGGCGGGTCGTGCACGACGTAGGGCTGTGGTCAGCTGTCCAGCAGCGACCGCCACCGCAGACGCGGGTAGCGTGCGAAGCCGCGGTCGAAGGTGACGAGCTCCGCCCCCTGCTCCAGCGCGAGCGCGGCGAGGTAGCCGTCCGGGACGAGGTTGCCCCTCAGCCCGAGCTCGCCGCAGAGATCCGCGAACCGCCGCCAATGT
>DATMJO010000133.1:0-27549 GCA_035553855.1 Thermoleophilaceae bacterium
GAGACCGCCTACTGCGGCCTCGAGACCGGCCGCCGCGACCGCGTCTCGCACGTGCTCGAGCAGGGGCGCATCCGCCTCGTCGTCACCGGCAGCCTCTCGGGCGAGGACGAGATCGGCGAGCACCACAAGCGCCACGGCGACGGCGTCCACAAGATCGCCCTCAGCGTCCCCGACGCCACCGCCGCCTACTGGAACGCGGTCGAGCACGGCGCCCGCGGCGTGATGACCCCGCGCTGGGCCGAGGACGAGCACGGCCGCGTCGAGCTCTCGGCGATCGCCACCTACGGCGACACGCTGCACACCTTCGTCCGCCGCGACGCCTACGACGGCCCCTTCCTGCCCGGATACGAGGCCCGCGGTTCCGCGCCGGCGGAGCCGCTCTTCGCCGGCATCGACCACGTCGTCGGCAACGTGGAGCTCGGCCACATGCAGGAGTGGGTCGGCTACTACGAGCGCGTCTTCGGGATGACCGAGCTGATCCACTTCTCCGACGAGGCGATCTCCACCGAGTACTCGGCGCTCATGTCGAAGGTCGTGACCGACGGCAGCGGCCGGCTCAAGTTCCCGATCAACGAGCCCGCCGAGGGCAAGCGCAAGTCCCAGATCGAGGAGTACCTCGACTTCTACCGCGGCGCCGGGGTCCAGCACCTCGCGCTCT
This sequence comes from Thermoleophilaceae bacterium, assembly GCA_035553855.1. Lineage (GTDB taxonomy): Bacteria > Actinomycetota > Thermoleophilia > Solirubrobacterales > Thermoleophilaceae > JBBDYQ01. The sequence continues at coordinate 659 of DATMJO010000133.1, forward strand.
CGACGCGCGACATCGTCGGCGCCGTCGGCTCGCTGCGCGAGCGCGGCGTCGAGTTCCTCGAGATCCCCGCGTCCTACTACGACGAGGTCCCGGGCCGCATCGGCGAGATCGAGGAGGACCTCGCCGACCTCCGCCGCCTCGGCATCCTGGTCGACCGCGACGACGAGGGCTATCTGCTCCAGATCTTCACGAAGCCGCTCGGCGACCGGCCCACGCTCTTCTTCGAGATCATCGAGCGCCACGGCTCGCGCGGCTTCGGCGAGGGCAACTTCAAGGCCCTGTTCGAGGCGATCGAGCGCGAGCAGGAGCGCCGGGGGAACCTGTGAGGTACGCGTCCGTAGGCCGCGTCCCGCGCAAGCGCCACATGCAGGTGCGCCGCAACGGCGCGGGCTCGCCGCTGCTCGTCGAGGAGGTCATGGGCTACGAGGGCTTCTCCGGCAACGAGACGATCCTCTATCACCTGCACTCGCCCTGCCGGCTCGACCAGGTCGGCGGCTTCCGCCCGATCGAGCGTGACCGCTGGGTGCCCGACGCGCACGTCCACCGCCTCGCCGACGCGAACCCGATCGAGCCGGGCGGCGAAGCCGTCTCAGGCCGGCGCCTCCTGATGTGGAACTCAGACATCGAGGTCTCGATCGCGAAGCCCACCGAGCCGGGCGGCGGTTTCCACAGAAACGGCGAGGGCGACGAGGTCCTCTACATCCACCGCGGCGGCGGGGTGCTGCGCACCGTCTTCGGGCGCGTGCCCTTCCGCGAGCGCGACTACGTCGTCATCCCGCGCGGCACGACCTACGCGTTCGAGCTGGCGGAGGGCGAGCAGTTCTGGCTCTGCTTCCACACGCCCGGCGAGATCGAGACGCCCAACCGCTACCGCAACCGCTACGGCCAGCTGCTCGAGCACGCGCCGTTCTCGCAGCGCGACTTCCACCCGCCCGGGGAGCTCGAGACCTGCGACGAGCGCGGAGAGTTCGCGCTGACCGTCCGGGTCCGCGGCGGCCACCAGGACTACGTGCTCGACCGCCACCCCTTCGACGTGGTGGGCTGGGACGGCTACGTCTGGCCCTACACCTTCAACGCCGACGACTTCGAGCCGCGCGCCGGCCGCTTCCACCTGCCGCCGCCCGCGCACCAGACCTTCCAGGGGCAGAACTTCGTGATCTGCACCTTCGCCCCGCGCATGCTCGACTGGGACCCGGAGTCGGTGCCACTGCCCTACCACCACTCGAACATCCAGTCCGAGGAGGTCATGTTCTACGCCGCCGGTGACTACGCGGCGCGCAAGGGCGTCGACGTCGGCGCCATCACGCTGCACCCGTCCGGGCTGCCCCACGGCCCGCAGCCGGGAGCGGTCGAGAAGGCCCTCGGCGCCAAGGCCACCGACGAGCTCGCGATCATGTGGGACACCTTCCGCCCGCTCGAGCTGACGAGTCTCTGGCGCGAGCACGACAAGCCCGAGTACGCGCTCTCCTGGAACCCCGACCGCTCGCCGGTGGAGGCCTGATGTTCGAGGAGGGCCAGCTCTACTCCGCGGTCACCGAGAGCGACGACGGCATCGTCGTCCACCTGGCCGACGACCACCCGGGCGCGAACGACCCCCGCTACCGCGCCCGGCGCTCCGAGATCGCCGAGGCCGCGCTGCGCTGGGAACAGGGGGAGCCCGCGCCCGAGATCTCCTACACCGAGGAGGAGCAGCAGGTCTGGCGCACGGTCTGCCGCGAGCTCGCCCCCAAGCACGAGCGCTACGCCTGCCGCGCCTACCGCGAGGCGACCGCGGCGCTCGCGCTGCCCTGCGACCGCATCCCCCAGCTCGAGGAGGTCACCGAGCGCCTCGAGCCCCTGACCGGCTTCCGCTACGCGCCCGCCGCGGGTCTCGTCCCGCTCGCCGAGTTCTACGGCTCGCTCGCCGACCGCGTCTTCCACTCGACCCAGTACATCCGCCACCCGGACGCCCCGCTCTACACGCCCGAGCCCGACCTGATCCACGAGGTGATCGGGCACGGCAACCTGCTCGCCTCCCCGGAGTTCGCCGAGCTCAACCTGCTCGCCGGGCAGGCGGCGCGTCGCTGCGAGACCGAGGCCGGCCTCAAGTTCGTGGCCGACGTCTTCTGGTTCACGATCGAGTTCGGAGTCCTCTGGGAGGACGGCGAGCTGCGCGCCTACGGCGCCGGCATCCTGTCGAGCTATGGCGAGATCGAGGAGTTCCGCCAGATGGAGATCCGGCCGATGGACTTCCTCGAGATGGGCACCGCCGACTACGACATCACCCACTACCAGCCGGTGCTCTACTCGGCCGGGTCGATGGGGCAGCTCGTCGAGGAGCTGGGAGCGTTCTTCGCCGCCTTCGACGACGACACGCCGCAGCGCCTCGCGGCGGGCTCCGCGACGGCGACGCGCTAGGCGCCGAAGGCGGGGTAGGCCGCCTTCGCGCCCTTGCCCGCCCGCTCCATGAAGCCGTAGGTGCCGGAGCCCGTGAGCTCCTCGGCGGCCTCGACGACCGCGCCGAGCGCGGCGAAGGTGAAGGCCGCGCCGACCGACACCCGGCTGACTCCGAGCTCCGCAAGCTCCGCGACGCTCGGCATGCCGGGCCGCACGACCACGTTCACCGGGCGGTCCACGGAGGAGACGACCGCGCCGATGTCCTTCGCGGACCGGAGGCCGGGAGCGAAGAGCACGTCGGCGCCCGCCTCCTGGTAGGCCTGGAGGCGCGCGATGGTGTCGGCGAGGTCCTCGCGCCCGTGCAGGAAGTTCTCTGCCCGCCCCGTGAGCACGAGGCGCACGGGCCCGGAGTGGGCCGCCTCCGAGGCGGCCGCGACGCGCTCGGCGGCATGGCCGATCGCGTAGATCGGGTCGTCCTCGCGCCCGCTGAAATCCTCGACCGAGCAGCCGGCGAGGCCCGCGTCGATGGCGAGCCTGATCGTCTGGGCGACGCCCTCGGGCTCGTCCGCGAAGGCGTTCTCCAGGTCCGCCGAGACGGGCAGGCCCGTGGCCTGGACGATCTGCGCGGCATGAGCGATCGCCTCGTCCCGCGTGACCCCGCCGTCGCGCCGCCCGAGGGTGGCGGCGAAGCCGCCGCTCGTGGTGGCGAGCGCCTCGAAGCCGAGCGAGGCGAGAAGCTTCGCCGATCCCGCGTCCCACGGGTTGGTGAGCAGGAGCGGGCGCCCGCGGGTGTGCAGCTCGAGGAAGAGCTTCGCCTTGTCCGCCTGCCCGTCCACGGCGGGTAACGCTACAGCCCGAGCTGCTTCGACAGCGCGTCGAACGCGTCGCCCGAAGCCAGGGCCGTCCAGCCGCGCTTCGGCGTCCTCAGCTGAACGCGGCGTTGCACCTGGCAGGATCCACCGCCGTGATGACTAACATCCCGAATCGAGATGGTAAAGATCCCGAACCAGAGTCGCGCCCATGAGCTCTTGGCGGCCCTGGGCGAACAACTCGCTGCGGTCGACTACGCGTGCGATCTCGTGGTCATCGGCGGGGCGGGACTCCTTGCTCTCGGCATGATCGATCGCCCGACGCGGGACGTGGACCTGCTCGCGCTCCGCTTCGGCGATGAACTGCAGATGCCGCGACCGCTCCCGGCCGAGTTGATGGCCGCGGCCGAACGCGTCGGTCGTGACTTCGCGGTGCCGGGCGGTTGGCTCAACGCGGGACCGTCGGGCCTGCTCGAGCTCGGGCTCCCTGAAGGCTTACTCGCGCGGCTCGTAACGCGTAGCTACGGGAGTGCGCTGACCGTGCACTTCGCGTCAAGGCTCGACCAGATCCACTTCAAGCTCTACGCGGCGGTCGATCAGGGTCCCGGCAAGCACGAGAGCGACCTCCGGGCATTGGCTCCCAACCGGGACGAGCTGATCGCCGCGGCGCGCTGGGCGCTCACGCACGACCCATCGGATGGCTTCCGCGGCGAGCTCGAGCTCGCACTGGCTCACCTGGGAGTCGGGGATGCCGATCTCAGCGCTTAGGGCTGAGGTCGGCGAGCGGCTTCGGGCGTTCGCCTGGGACGAGTGGACCCGGCTAGGCGTCCTCGCGTCGAGCGAGCGCCGCGATCGGTTTGCCGCCGACCCGGAGGCGCTCTTGATCTTCACCCTCGAGATCGGACGCGATGACCCACGGCTGTTCGACGAGGTGCTCGACTGGCTGGTGGTCAACGAGCGTCTTGTCAGCGTGCAGCGGCTGCGCAACCTGGCAGGCGGAGATGGCGAACGGGCGCTCGTGAACGCCGCGCTGGCCTGGGTCGCCCGCCGGCGGCCCCGCACACGCCTCGTGGCCAAGGCCGCGAACGCCGCCCATCCGGACGCCTCCGAGCCGCTGTTCCGGACCGCCCGGGTCCCCAGCCGCACTCTCGATGACGCATTCCTGACGCACGGATTCCTCAAGCCGAGTGTCGAGCCGAGCGGCAACTCCCAACCGCCCGACCCGGCGCTGCCGGTCAACTTCGCGTTCCGCCTGCGTCACCTTCTCGGGATCGGCGCTCGTGCGGAAGTCGTCCGCGTGCTGCTGGGAACGGATGCTCCGAGCCTGACCGCGCAGGCCGTTGCCGGCTCGGCGGGGTACTCGAAGCGCAACGTCCACGAGGCGCTCGCCTCCCTGCACGCGGCCGGAGTTCTCGACGTGCTCGCCGTGGGCAACGAGCAGCGGTTCAGCGCGCCCCGCGAGCGCTGGGCCGCGTTGCTCGGCATCGAGGCCGGCGAGCTCCCCCGGCATCGCGACTGGCCTGCTCTACTCGGCGCGCTCGCGCACGTGACGCGCTGGCTCGCCGATCCGCGGAACGACGAGCTCTCGGACTACATGCGGGCGAGCGAGGCTCGACTGCTCGCCGACGGTGTCGCGCCCGAACTGCGGCGCGCAGGGGTACCCGTCCCGGATCGCGCTCGTCCGGGCGCCGCCTACTGGGACGACTTCGTGATGATGATCCGCGCCGCGCTGGACGCGCTCACGTAGGCGCGCTACGGGAACCACCTAGAGCCCGAGCTGCTTCGACAGGATCTCCTTCATGATCTCGTCGGTGCCGCCGCCGATCGGGCCGAGGCGCGCGTCGCGCGCCGCCCGCTCGATCTCGTACTCCTTCATGTAGCCCGCGCCGCCAAAGACCTGGAGCGCGTCGTCGGCCACGTCGAAGGCGTCGCGCTGGGTCTTCAGCTTCGCGATCGTGACCTCCTTCAGCGCGTCCTGGCCCTCGTGGAAGAGGCGCAGCGCGTTGTGCGTGACGGCGCGGCCGGTCTCCGCCTTCACGGCCATCTCCGCGATCTTGTGGCGGATCGCCTGGTGCCTCGCGATCGGCCGCCCGAACGCCTCGCGCTCGAGCGCGTACTGGATCGTCCTCTCGAGCATCACCTGCATGGCCGATGCCGAGCCGAGCGCCATCAAGAGCCGCTCCCACTGGAAGTTGGCCATGATCAGGTAGAAGCCCTTGTGCTCCTCCCCGAGCAGGTTCTCCTCGGGCACGAACACGTCCTGGAAGGCGAGCTCGGCGGTGTCGGAGGCGCGCCAGCCCATCTTCTCGAGCTTCTTCGAGACCGAGTAGCCCTCCATCGAGGACTCGAGGATCAGGAACGAGAGGCCGTGGTGTCCGCCCTCCTGCGTCGTCTTGACCGCGGTGACGACGAAGTCGGCGCGCACGCCGTTGGTGATGAAGGTCTTCGAGCCGTTCACGACATAGCCGCCGTCGACCTTCTTCGCGAAGGTGCGGATGCCCGCCACGTCGGATCCTGCGCCCGGCTCGGTGATCCCGAGCGCGGCGATCTTCTCGCCCCGGATGGCCGGCACCAGGTAGCGCCGCTTCTGGTCCTCGGTGCCGAACTTGAAGACGGGCGGGGTGGCGATCCCGATGTGCGCGCCGATCCCGGCGGCGAGCCCGCCGGAGCCGCAGCGCGCCAGCTCCTCGGTGAGGACCGCGTCGTGCAGGTGGTCGCCGCCCTGGCCGCCGTATTCCTCGGGGTACTTGAGGCCGAGCAGGCCGACCGCGGCCATCTTCGTGAAGACCTCGTTGGGGAACCACTCCTCGTCCTCCCACTGCATCGAGTGGGGGCGAAGCTCGGTGGCCACGAAGCGGCGAACCGTCTGGCGCAGCTCCTCGTGCTCCTCGGTGAAGGGCGGCAGCATGCGCGCGCCGGTCGCTGCCGGGACGCCCTTCGTGAACTCGCGCGCGTTCATGCCGTGCAGCATGCCGGTTTGCGCCCCGCGTCACGCGTCACAGTGGGGGGCGGCAGCCGGCCGCTTCGTCGGAGACGCCGAGCGCCCGGAACATCCGGACGGCGCGCCGCTCGAGGCCGAGCGCGCGCCGGTGGCTGCGGTGGGCGCGCGCCAGCCCGCGGCCGTCGGGGCGCCCGCTGCGTCCGCTGCGCCGGGCGGACGCCGCCTCGATCCGCAGACCCGTGTCGAAGCCGCGCAGCGCCATGAGCTGGAGACGGCGCGCGCGTGTGCCCCCGGCCGAAGACGGCTCCTCGGCGAGGATCGCGGCGCGCGTGTCAGCCACCGCCCGGCGTGTCTCGGCGAGCAGGCGCAGGAGGCGTCCCGGACGCCGGCCGTTGCGGCGGGCGACCACCCGCTGCTCCGCGGCGACGCGCCCGCCGAGATCGGCGAAGCGGGCATCGTTCGAGCACGCCGCCGTGCGCACCGACAGGTCGTCGGCGGCGGCCGGCGCCGGCGCCGCGAGCGCGAGGCAGGAGGCGAGCAGCAGCGCCGCCCGCCTCATGTGGTCGCGGCGGCGCGCTCGAGCTGTGCCCGCACGTCGCCCACGAGCGGGTCCGCGTGGCCGGGCCACGCCGAGGCGGGCTCGAGCGCGGCGAGCTTGCGGATCGACTCGCGCGCCTGCTCCGTCGACTGGCTGTAGGCCTCGTGCGGCGTGCGGGGCGGCCCGTACGCGCTCGTGTAGCTCATGGGATCGAGTGTGTAGAACGAGTCGGTCGTGAGCGCCAGGCGGTCCGACTCGCGGAAGAGGGCGATCATGCCGGGGGCGTGGCCCGGCACGCAGACGACGCGGAACCCGGCGATCTCGTCGCCCTCGGCGAGCGTCTCCGCCACCCGGACCGGCCCGCCGTCCCAGAGGTGGAGCATCCGCGACATGAGCACCCGCATCGGGCGCTTCTCGATCAGCTCGAGCCGGAAGTAGTCGGTCGGCTGGTTCTCCGCCTCGGCGTAGGCGCGCTCGGCCTCGTGGCAGAGCACCGGAGCGGACAGCTCGGCCGCCGCGCCCCGGTGGTCCTCGTGGGCGTGGCCGAGCACGATCCGGCGGATGCCGCCGAGCGGCTCGGCGGCCGCCCGGAGTCCCGCGGCCATGTCGCGGATCCCGGCGTCGAAGAGCGTCACCCCGCCGTCGTCCTCGAGCAGGTAGACGTTCATCACCCGCTTCGGGAAGCCGCCGCGGACGAGATGGACCCCGTCCGCGACCGGCTCCACGGTCACGCCCTTCGGGCCGCGCCCGATGCTGCGCCGGCCCGCGCCGGCGATCGCCGGACTAGAGCCCGTACGAACGGCCGATCACCTCGAGCATGATCTCGTCGGTGCCCGCGCCGATCCGGTTCAGCCGCATGTCGCGCCAGACCCGCTCGACGCCGTACTCCTTCATGTAGCCCGCGCCGCCGTGGATCTGGATGCACTCGTCGGCGACCTCGCAGGCGATGCGCGACGCGTACAGCTTCGCGATCGAGATCTCGCGGACCGGATACTCGCCGTTCTGGTGGCGCCAGGCGGTCGTGTAGACCATCTGCCGGGCCGTCTCGATCTTCGTCGCCATCTCGGCGAACTTGTGGCGGATCACCTGGAACTTGCCGATCTCGCGGCCGAACGCGGTGCGCTCGCGGGCGTACTGGAGCGTGCGATCGAAGCAGCGCTGGGCCCCGGACACGCAGCCCGCCGCGCCGATCAGGCGCTCGCCCTGGAGCTCCCACATGATGTGGTAGAAGCCCTTGCCTACCTCGCCCAGGACGGCGTCCGCCGGGACGCGCACGTCCTGGAAGGCGAGCAGCGCCGTGTCGGAGGCATGCATGCCGAGCTTCTCGAGCTTCTGCTCGCGGATGACGCCCGGCGAGTCCATGTCGACGAGGAACAGCGTGAACCCGTCGTAGCCCGCGTCCGGATCGGTCTTCGTGACGAGCACGATCGTGTTCGCGCGGTGGCCGTTCGTGATGTAGGTCTTCGAGCCGTTGATGACGTAGTCGTCGCCGTCGCGCACCGCGCGGGTCTTGATGCCCGCGACGTCGGAGCCGGCGTCGGGCTCGGTGATCCCGAGGCAGAGGATGTTCTGGCCCTGGATCGCGGGGACGAGGTAGCGCTGCTTCTGCTCCTCCGTCCCGAACAGGTGGATGGGAGGCATCGCCATGTCGGTGTGGACGGCGATGCCCATCGTGAGTCCCCCGGAGTTCGAGCGGCTCATCTCCTCCGCCAGCACCAGGTTGCAGTAGTAGTCGCCGCCCTGCCCGCCGTACTCCTCCGGCATCGAGAGGCCGAGGAACCCGAGCTCGCCCATGCGGGGGAAGACCCAGTCCTCGAAGGTCTCCTCCTCCCACCTGGCGGCGTGGGGGGCGAGCTCCTTCTCCACGAACGAGCCGATCGACTCGCGGAGCCGGTCGTGCTCCTCGGTGAAGATGAAGTGCTTGCGGCCCGTGGCGAAGTCGGGCTTGATTACGGTCTCGGTGGCCATGCGGCGGGCTCCTCTCGGGGTGGCGGGGCCACCGTACCGGAGGCCCGCGCCAAAGTAAACAGTAGGACTTCCTACTTTCCGCATCGCGGCCCCTCGGCTCTTGCGAGCCGCGTGGACGGCCCGTACGCTGCCGACCGACCGCAGCGCGGCAGGACGCCGCGCGCCATGGGAAGGACAGGGAGATCGGGGTGGGGCTGACACCGGTGAACGAGCCGCGGCTGGTCGCGGCGGCAGAGAGGCGCCGCTCGGCGGGGGTGCTCGCCGGGCTGCTCTACATGCTCGGAGCGGTGATGCTCGTGCCGAGCACCGCGCTCGTCGATCCCGCCCCCGGCGTCGAGGTCTACCTGCTCACGCTGCTGGGGGTGGTGAGCGGGGCCGTCTGCCTCGCGGCACCGTGGGACCGCCTCCGCCCGCGCGCGCTCCACATCGTCCCGGCCATCGGCTCGCTCGAGATCGGGCTCGTGATCCTCGCGCTCGGCGACGAGGGCCGCCTCTACACGGCCATGCTCGTGATCGTCGCCGTCTGGGTCGCGCTCGTGTTCACCGACCGCGGCGTGATCGCGCTGCACGTCTGCTTCGCGCTCGCCTGCGGCGCCGCCGCGATGCTGCTCCACGACGCGACGAGCCGCCAGACGGCGCTGCACCTGATGGTCGGCCTGCCGGTCACCGCCGTCGCGGCCGCCTTCGTAGCGCTCGCCCGCGAGCACTCCGACGCCCGCGAGCGCGCCTACCGCCGGCTGGCGGAGCGCGACCCGCTGACGGGCGTCGGCAACTACCGCGCCCTGCGCGAGCGCCTCGATTACGAGGTCGTGCGCCACGGCCGCCACGGCCGCGGGCTCACCGTGGTGCTGATCGACCTCGACGGCTTCAAGAGCGTCAACGACCGCCATGGCCACCTGGCCGGCGACGACGTGCTGCGCCGCGTCGCGGCCGAGATCACCGAGGCGGTGCGCGGCGAGGACACCGTCGTCCGCCAGGGCGGCGACGAGTTCGCGGTGCTCGCGCCCGAGCTCGGCCCGGACGACGCGCCGGCGCTGGCCGAGCGCATCGCCGCGCGGATCGCGCGCGTCGGCCTGGCCGACGCGCCCGTGGGCGCGACCGTGGGCTGGGCCTGCTTCCCCACCAATGGAATCGGCCCCGACGAGCTGCTCGCCCACGCGGACGCGGATCTCCGCCGCCGCAAGGGCTCGGGCGTCGCGGGCTGAGAACTGGCACCCTCCCCGCCCATGTACGAGACCATCCGCTACGACGCGGCCCCCAGCGGCGTCGCCACCATCACGCTCGACCAGCCGGACACTCGCAACGCGCTCTCGAACGAGCTGCTCGACGAGCTGATCGACGCCTACCGCGCCGCGAACGCCGACGACGCGGTGCGCTGCACGGTGCTCACCTCGTCGCACGAGAAGATCTTCTCCTCGGGAGCGAACCTGGCCGGCTTCGGCGCCGACGTGCCGCTGGTGCACAAGCACTTCGCGAGCGACAAGCTCGTCGAGATCCTGAGCATCGTCGGCCCGGGCAAGCCGTCGATCTGCGCGGCGAACGGACATGTGCTGGCCGGGTCGCTCGGGATCGCCCTGGCGCACGACCTGGTGATCGCCCGGGAGGGCGCCGAGTTCGGCACGCCCGAGATCAACGTGGGCGCCTTCCCCTACATGATCATGGCCCTGATCTACCGCAACGTCGGGCGCAAGAAGACGAACGAGCTGCTGCTGCTCGGCGACCGGATCGACGCCCGCGAGGCCGAGCGCATCGGCATCGTGAACCGGGTCGTCCCGGCCGGCGAGTTCGACGCAGCGGTCGCGGAGTGGGCGGAGAAGCTCGCCTCGAAGTCGCCGCTGATCATGAAGCTCGGCAAGCGCGCGATGTTCCAGCAGATGGACATGCCGCTCCAGGACGCGCTCGAGTTCCTGCACGCGCAGCTCACTCTCACGATGTCCACTGAGGACCTCGTCGAGGGCGTGACCGCATTCTTCGAGAAGCGCGAGCCGCAATGGAAGGGCCGCTAGCGCCGGCGGAGCTGGGCGCGCCGGTCGACCGGCTCGGCATCGGGGCGGCCACGTCGCCCGGGCCGGCGCCCGCCGCCCGGGCGGGCTATCTGGAGGGCCGCGTCGATCGCGTGAGGCGCGTATGCGCGTCCCCCATGGGGTCAGCCTTGCACCCGTGCAGCCGATTCGTCAATGTGGGGAGTAGAACGTCCCACTTTCGACCTGGAGAGAGATGTCCGCCGAAGCCACAGGCCAGTCGATCCTGCGACCGCTCGTCGAGGACCTGCACGAGCGCCGCGAGCGCGCGAAGCTCGGCGGCGGTGAGGAGAAGATCGCCAAGCAGCACGAGCGCGGCAAGCTCACCGCGCGCGAGCGCATCGACCTGCTGATCGACGAGGACACGTTCGTCGAGCTGGGCATCCATGGGCGGCCGTTCTTCGCCCACCGCGCGATGGAGGGAGTCGACGCCCCGGCGGACGGGGTTATCACGGGCTACGGCCGGGTGGACGGGCGGATGGTCGCCGTCGCGGCCTACGACTTCACCGTGATGGCGGGCTCGATGGGCCACACCGGCGAGCTCAAGACGACGCGCCTGCGGGAGATGGCGCTCACGAAGCGGATGCCGTTCGTGTGGCTGCTCGACTCGGCCGGCGGGCGCATCCAGGAGGCCGTCGGATCGCTGTTCGCGGGCTCGGGCTGGCTCTTCCGCGAGGAGGTCACGATGAGCGGCGTGATCCCGATGGTGGCGGCGCTGATGGGGCCGTGCGCCGCGGGCACGGCCTACATCCCGGGCCTCGCCGACTTCGTGCCGATGGTCAAGGGCCGGGGCTCGACGGCGCTCGCCGGCCCCTATCTCGTGAAGGCGGTGACCGGTGAGGACGTCACGCAGGAGGAGCTCGGCGGCTCGCGCGTCCACTGCCGCAAGTCCGGCGTCGGCGACATCGAGGTCGCCTCGGACGAGGAGTGCATCGAGACGATCCGCAAGTACCTCTCGTTCTTCCCCTCGCACTGCGAAGAGCGCCCCCCGATCGTCCCGGCGACCGACCCGGTGGACCGCATGGAGGAGGCGCTGCTCGACGTGCTGCCGGAGTCGAACCGCAAGCCCCACGACATGTACGAGCTGATCCGTCTTATCGTCGACGACGGCGACCTGCTCGACATCAAGGGCGGCTTCGGAAAGACGGTGATCACCTGCCTCGCGCGCATGGGCGGCCGGCCGGTCGGGATCGTCGCGAGCCAGCCGAAGCACCTCGGCGGCGTGCTCGAGAACGACTCGGCCGACAAGGCGGCCCGCTTCATCAACCTCTGCGACGCGTTCGGCATCCCGCTCCTGTTCCTCCAGGACGTCCCGGGCTTCATGGTCGGGACGAAGGTGGAGCACGCGGGCATCATCAGGCACGGGGCGAAGATGCTCTACGCCGTCTCGCGCGCGACCGTCCCGAAGATCACGGTCGTGATCCGCAAGGCCTACGGGGCGGGCTACTACGTGATGTGCGGGCGCGCCTACGAGCCCGACCTGATCGTGGCCTGGCCCTCCGCCGAGATCTCGATCATGGGACCCGAGGGCGCGGCCAACATCATCATGCGCAAGCAGATCGAGGAGGCCGAGGACCCCGAGGCCAAGCGCCAGGAGGTGATCGAGGGCTACCGCAAGATCATCGACCCCTACATCGCCGCCGGCAACGGCATGATCGACGACGTGATCGATCCCCGCGAGACGCGGCCCACGATCATCCGGGCGCTCGAGATGGCCGAGAACAAGCAGGTACAGCGCCCCTGGAAGAAGCACGGCGTGATGCCGGTCTGAGATCGTCAAGCGCCGGCTGCGCGGCCCCGCGCTGGCCCGCATCGACGCGGCGGCGCAGGGGGGCTACCCCCTCGAGGGGCTGGTGGGCAGCGAGACTGCGGTCGCCGCGGTCGAGGATCGCCGCCGCGGCGACTCCTCCGGCGGGTAGCCGGGATCAGCGTACGTCGAGGCGGCGCGGGCCGCTGCGCCCGGAGGCGTGGTCAGCATCGCCCGGCACGAACACGCGGTAGACGCCGTCCCGGTACACGCGCAGCCGGCGCGCGTAGCGCGAGATCTCCTCGCCGGCGTCCACCAGACGCGCGCGGGCGACGGTGCGCCAGCTTCCGGTCGAGGTGCGGCGCTGGATCCGCGCGATCGCCCCGTCGTGCGCGGGACGGGCGAAGCCGGAGAAGTTGACCCGCTGCCCGCGCCGCGGCGTCCGGTCGCTCACGCGGAAGCCGACACGGATGCTGACCGTGACGGTCTCCTCGCCGCTCGTCTGCGGCTCGGCGGTACGGGCGACCACGCGGTAGCGGGTGTGCTCGCGCGGCTGCACGGCACGGAACGAGTAGGAGCTCGTGGTCGTGGTCGTGGTCGTGGCGAACCCCTCGAAGGCGGCGGTGAAGGGATGGGGTCGCCGTTGCAGCTCGATCGTGACGCCCCCGTTCCCGGCGCCTGTGAGGCGTCCCGAGATCGTCGTGGTCCGCCCGAAGCTGAGCGTGTCGGGGTTGGCCGCGATCGTCAGATTCCCGCCCGTGTGTCCCGGGCGGTGATGGGCGCCGGCCGCGAGCGGCAGCGCAAGGACGAAGGTCGCGACCAGAATGGTTATCGATCTCATGGTCCTGGCTGTTGCCCAGGACGGCGGCCTGCCAAACCAAGCGGGCGCCTTGACGAGCCGGACCCGACTCGGCAGAGTGGGGAGTAGCACTTCCTACTTCCGACACAGGAGCAGTCGTGAGCCTCGAGGACCCCGTCGTCATCACGAACTCGATATCGGGGGCGATCGCCAATCGCGACCAGTGCCCGGCGATTCCCTACACGCCCGAGGAGTACGCCGCCGAGGCGCGCCGGGCGGTGGACGAGGGCGCAGCGATGATCCACATCCACGCGCGCACGCCGGACGGCGTTCCCTCGTACGAGATCGAGGACTTCCGCGCGATCACCGACGCGATCAAGGCCGAGGTGGACGACGTGATCATCAACTACTCGACCGGGGCGATCGGCGTCCCCGTCGAGAAGCGCCTGGCCTACCTGCGCGAGCTGAAGCCCGATGTCGCCGCACTCAACATGGGCTCGATGAACTACGCGAAGTACTCGCGCAAGCGCAAGGACTTCGTCTTCAGCACGGTTTTCGCGAACCCCTTCGACGAGATCATCGAGTTCCTGCGCGCGATGAACGAGCTCGGCATCAAGCCGGAGCACGAGTGCTTCGACCTCGGGCACATCGGCTCGCTAGAGCCGCTCGTCGACATGGGCGTGCTCGAGCCCCCCCTGCACGTGGACTGCGTGATGGGAGTCGTCGGCGGCGTGCCGCCGACGGCCCGTAACCTCGCGGCGATGGCCGACAACATCCCTGCGGGCTCGCACTGGGGCGTGATCGGCATCAGCCGCGACCAGTGGACGCTCGTCGCCGCCTCGCTCACGCTCGGAGGCTCGATCCGGGTCGGCCTCGAGGACAACTTCTACCTCCCCGACGGCACCATGGCCCGCTCTAACGGCGATCTCGTCGCGAAGGCGCGGCAGATGTGCGAGGACGCGGGCCGCAGGCCGGCGACCGTCGCCGAGGCGCGCGAGCTGATCGGCGTGCCGAGGAAGGTCGCCGCGTGAGCGCGCTCGAGGGCATCCGCGTCCTCGACCTCACCCGCCTGCTTCCGGGCGGGTTCTGCACGCTGCTGCTGGCCGACTTCGGCGCCGACGTCCTGAAGGTCGAGGACACCGGCATGGGCGACTACGTGCGCTGGGGCCCGCCGCACTGGGACGGGGCCGACCCCTCGGCCGGCTCGGCGCTGTTCCTCTCTCTCAACCGGGGCAAGCGCTCGATCAGGATCAATCTCAAGGAGGAGCGAGGGCGCGAGGTGCTCCTGCGACTGGTGCGCGAGCACGACGTGCTCGTCGAGTCATTCCGCCCCGGCGTCCTGGACCGCCTCGGCGTGGGCTACGAGCGCCTGCGCGAGGAGAACCCGGGCCTCGTCTACTGCGCGATCACGGGCTACGGCCAGGACGGGCCGTACACGCAGCGATCGGGCCACGACATGAACTACCTCGGGCTCGTCGGCCTGCTCGGCCTGACCGGTGAGCGGGGCGGCCCGCCGATCCAGGCGGCCGGGCAGATCGCCGACCTCGGCGGTGGCGCGCTGATGGCCGCCTTCGGCATCCTCGCGGCGCTGCGCGAGCGCGACCGCTCCGGCGAGGGCCAGCTCGTGGACGTCTCGATGGCGGACGGCTCGCTCGCCTGGCTCGCGATGGTCGCCGCGAAGCACCTCTGCGACGGCGCGGTGCCCCAGCGCGGCGACCTCGAGCTCGCCGGGAAGTTCCTCTGCTACCGGCCGTATGCGTGCAGCGACGGCTGGGTCACACTCGGGGCGCTCGAGCCGAAGTTCTGGCAGGCGTGGTGCCGGGGCGTAGGCCGCGAGGACCTGATCGATGTCCAGTTCGAGCCGCCCGGCTCCGAGGCGCATGCCGAGGTCGAGCGCGTGTTCCTCGAGCGCACGCGGGACGAGTGGCAGGCCTTCGCCTCCGAGCACGACTGCTGCCTCGAGCCGGTGCTCGACCTCGACGAGGCGCTCGACTCCGAGCTCGTGCGCGCGCGGGAGATGGTCGTGACGCTCGACCAGCCCGGCACCTCCGGCGTCCGGCAGCTCGGCGTGCCGGTGAAGATGTCGCGCACCCCGGGCGCGCCCGCCGGCCCGGGCCCCGCGCTCGGCGAGCACACCGAGGAGGTACTCGCCGCCGCGGGCTATGACGCGGGCGAGATCGCCGCCCTCGTGGAGGCGGGGGCGGTGGGAGGCAGGACGGGCTCGCCGCAGGGGAGCTTCATGGCATGACCCAGAACGGCCTCCTGCGGATGAAGGAGCTGGCCGAGGCCTCCGGGGTCTCGGCCGGGACGATCAAGCATTACCTGCGCGAGGGACTCCTGCCGGAGCCGGTGCGCACGTCGCGCAACATGGCCTACTACCCGCCGGAGTTCGTCGAGCGGATCAAGCTGATCAAGCAGCTCCAGGAGGAGCGCTTCATGCCGCTCCGCCACATCAAGTCGGTGCTCGACCAGGGGCCGGAGCGTGCCCGCGCGCTGGTCGAGCTAGAGGACCGCATCCTCGAGGCGGCGCTCGAGGGCGAGCAGAGCCGCGTCTCCGCGGCGGAGATCGGCCGCCGCTACGACGTGCCGACGGAGGTGCTCGACCGGCTCGAGGAGCTCGGCGTGCTCTCGCCGAACTCGCGCGGCTACGGCGCCTCCGACGTCCGCATCGTGGAGGCCATCAGCCGCTTCCGGGCCGGCGGCTACGACGAGCGCATCGGCTTCACGGTCTACGACACGCTCCGCTACAAGGCGGCGCTCGAGCCGCTCGTCGCCGAAGAGGTCGAGGTGCTCATGGGGCGCCTCGCGGGCGAGATGGAGCCCGAGCGGGCGGTGCGCCTGATCCAGGACGGCGCCGAGCCGCTCCACGAGCTGATCGGCGCGCTCCACTCGAAGCTGCTGGTCGCCGAGCTCGAGCGCCAGCGCGCCGGCCGCGCCGCCTGACCGTGCCGGGACATCCGCCCGTGCGCGGATCCCGGGCGCATGTACGACGCCGTTCCGTCATGGCCGGAAGTGCCGACCCGATACAGGCCTTGACCCGCCCGGCGCAGACCCGGACGGAGTCGGACCCCGATCGACGCGTTGGAATTCCGGCCGGGCGGCCGTATGTTCCACCGCGTGGGACTCGTGATCAGGGACGCGCGGCCGGACGACGCGCGGGCGGTGGCGGACGTGGCCCTGGAGGTCTGGCCCGCGACCTACGCCGGGCTGCTCGAGGACGCCTTCATCGCGGACGTCCTGGCTCACACCTACTCGGTCGAGTCGCTCACCCGGCTGATCTCCTCGGCGCCGGTCTTCCTCGTCGCCGAGCGCGACGGGGGCGCGGTCGGCTACCTCCACTACGGCAGCGGCGTCCACGGTCCAGAGCTGCACCGTCTCTACCTGCGCGAGTCCGAGACCGGGCGGGGGACCGGGCGGGCGCTCTTGGCGGAGCTGAACGCGCGGCTCGAACCGGGCGACTCCTACGTCGCGCTCGTGCACGAAGGCAACGAGCGCGCGCTCGGCTTCTACGAGCGCATGGGCTTCGAGCCCGCGGGCCGCGTCGACGGCCGCAGCCTCTACCTGGAGCGCGAGGGCGTCGTGCCCGAGCGCGACTACGCCGCGGGCTGCGACGTGCTCGTGCGGTTCGTGGTGCCCGGCGCCTGAGGCCAGGCGGCGGCGACCTCGAACCAGACCCGGGTCCGCGGCCCCGTCGCGACGCCCCACCGCTCCGACAGGGCGGCCACCAGATAGAGCCCGAAGCCGCCCGTCGCCCCGGGTGGCGCCTCGAGCGCCTCGGGCACGAAGCCGGGTCCGGCGTCGTGCACCTCGACCCGGACGCGGTCGTCGAAGATCGTCACGACGAGCTCCAGGTCCCCGTCGCCGTGGTGGACCGCATTCGTGACGATCTCGCTGACGAGCAGCTCGACGCGGCCGAGGGCCGCTCGCCGGAGCCGTCCCCGCACGAACTTCGCGATTCGGTGGCGCGCCTCGCCGATCGCCTGTGGCTCGCGCGCGAGCACGAAGCTCGCCCGCTCGCGGAAGGGCGCGGGGTCGGTATCGGGGCACACGCCGCGGGGATACCCGACCCCCGCCGGGAGTAGACTGGATTGACTCGTCAGTCAATAGACGGGGGAAGGGAGACGGGTCCGGTGCGGGTCGCCGCTGTTCAGCTCAATTCGACGGATGACGTGGCGCGCAACATGCGCACGGCGGACAGGCTCGTCCGGGACGCCGCCGCCGACGGGGCCGGCCTCGTCGTGCTGCCGGAGAAGTTCAATCTCCTGGGCCCCGGGGCGAAGCTGCTCGCCGGAGCGGAGCCGCTCGACGGCCCAGCGCTCGCCTGGGCCGCCGGCATCGCCCGCGAGCTGGGCATCGACCTCGTGGCCGGCTCGGTGGCGGAGCGCCGCGAGGGCCGCGAGAAGCTCGGCAACACCTCGGTCCACTTCGGCCCCGACGGCGAGGCGCGCGCCCTCTACCGCAAGATCCATATGTTCGATGTCGTCGTCGACGGCGTCGAGTACCTCGAGTCGGGCCACGAGGACCCGGGCGAGGAGATCGTCATGTCGGAGACCGCGGGTGGCATCCCGCTCGGCCTGACCGTCTGCTACGACCTGCGCTTTCCGGAGCTGTACCGGATCCTCGCCGTGCGGGGCGCGCGGATCGTCACCGTCCCCGCCGCCTTCACGAAGGTCACCGGAGCGGCGCACTGGGAGGTCCTGCTCCGCGCCCGCGCGATCGAGAACCAGGCCTTCGTCGTCGCCGCCGACCAGATCGGGTTCTGGGACGAGGGCAAGGAGAGCTACGGCGGCTCGATGATCGTCGACCCCTGGGGCGAGGTACTCGCCCGCGCTCCCGACGAGGAGTGCTTCGTGGCCGCCGACCTCGATCTCGGCCGCCAGGAGGAGATTCGCGAGCGCATCCCGAGCCTCGCGAACCGGGCGCCCGGCGCGTACGCCTGGCCGGACGAGGCGCGGGTCTGATGGCCGCCTCGCGGCATCCCAACGGCGTCGACAAGCGCCGCCTCATCCTCGACGCGGCCATGCGCGTCTTCGCCCGCCAGGGCTTCCACGCCTGCCGCGTCTCCGACGTCGCCGACGAGGCGGGCGTGGCCTACGGCCTCGTGTACCACTACTTCGACTCGAAGGAGGAGATCCTCAACACGCTCTTCTCCGAGCGCTGGCAGGTGATGCTCGACGCAATCGAGGAGATCGACGGGCGCCAGGAGATCCCGGCGCGCGACAAGCTCTACCTCGTCGCCTCCTTCATCATCGACTCCTACCGGCACGAGCCCGAGCTGATGAAGGTGATCATCGTCGAGGTCACCCGCGCCGCGAACTCGTTCGGCCGTGTCCACCTCGACCAGATCAGCAAGGCCTACGACCGCATCGCGGGCATCGTGGAGGGCGCGCAGCGGGACGGCGCGTTCAAGCCGGACATCTCCCCGGGGTTCGCCGCGATGTGCTTCTACGGCGCGATCGAGCAGCTCCTCTCGGGATGGATCTTCGACCTGCTCCCCCAGACCGAGGAGGAGTTCGAGCGGGCGAAGGGCCTCGTGGTGGAGGCGATCTGCGGCGGGCTCGAAGTCGGCGCCCCCGAGATGTCTGCTTAGATGCAGCCTCGATGAGCAACGACCTCACGAAACGGCTCATGTGGAGCGGCCTGCTGGCCGGCGTCGGAGCGCTCGCCACGATCGCCGCCACCCGCATCGCGACCGTCATCTGGGTCCGCCTCTTCGACGAGGATCCGCCGGAGTGATGGCGGCGAACGGGGACCAGGAGACCGCCGTCCACGGCGTCCCGGAGGTCACCGGACCGCCCGTCCCTCCCGGTCCCCTCGGCGGGCCGGCCCTCGAAGATCCCCCGGCGGACGCCCTTCCCGGCGGCGACGGCGGCTTCGAAGAGCGCCCTGAGGTCTACGCGGGCGCCGCGTTCGCGGGCGGCCTCGCCCTCGCGCTGCTCATGAGGTGGATCCGCTCATGACCGGCAACGGCACTCCCCCCGGGCAGGCCGACAGGTCCCTCGGCGAGATCGTCGCCGAGGTCTCCGAGAAGGCCTCGCTTCTCGTCCGCGAGGAGATCGACCTCGCGAAGGCCGAGGTCACCGAGAAGGTCTCCAAGCTCGGCAAGGGCGCGGCGGCCGCGGCCGCCGGCGGCGTCTTCCTCGTCTTCTCGCTCATCTACTTCTTCTTCGCGCTGGCGTTCTTCTTCAACGACCTGCTCGACTTCGAGCAGGTCTGGCTGGGCTTCGCGATCGTGTTCGCGATCCTGCTCGTGCTCGGGGGAATCGCCGTGATGCTGGCCCTGCGCCTGTTCAAGAGCGGGTCGCCGCCGACGCCCGAGCTGGCGATCGAGGAGGCCCGCCTCACACGCGAGGCGATCGAGGAGGCGAGGAGCTGATGCCGGCGCGTTCCCCCGAGGAGATCCGGGCGTCGATCGAGAGCACGCGCGGCGAGCTCGCCACATCGGTCAACGACCTGCGCTCGAAGGTCACCGAGCTCACCAACTGGCGCCGCCAGATGGTCGAGCACCGCCAGACCGTGCTCGTCGGCGCGGCCGTGGCCGGCTTCGTGATCGGCGGCGGCGTGGCCGCGCTGGTCCGCCGCCGACGCCGCTAGCTCCCGGCCCGCCCGGTGAAACAGTGCCAGGCACTGTTTCACCCTGTTTCACCCGCTGACGGGGGTCGATTCATCCGCCGCCGGCCGTAGCCTCGGCGACCATGAGCGCCCGCGCGACGGTGAAGGTCATGCTCGTCGCGGCCACGGTGGTAGGCGCGCTCTACTTCGTCTATCTCGTCCGCCAGATCGTCGCGCTCGTCTTCATCGCGATCTTCGTGGCGGTGGCGCTCGGCCCGCTCGTCGACCTCTACCAGCGCGGGCCCGTCAAGCGCTGGATGGCGATCCTCGGCGCCTATCTCACGGTGATGCTCGGCGTGTTCGGGATCGGCCTGCTCGTGGTGCCGCCGGTGGTGGACGAAGTCAACGCCTTCGTCGACGACGTGCCGGGCTACGTGGACGACCTGCGCAAGTCGGAGACGCTGCGCGAGTACGACGACAAGTACGCGATCACCGAGAAGCTCCGCGAGCAGGCGGAGAAGCTGCCCGAGCGCCTCGGCGACGTCACCGGCGCCCTGCAGAGTGTCACCGTCGGCGTGTTCTCGGCGCTCGTCCAGCTCGTCACAGTGCTGGTGCTGGCGTTCTTCCTGCTGCTGGACGGGCGGCGCCTGATCGGCTGGATCGTGCGCGAGCTCGGGCCGGAGCGCGGGCGCCGCGCGGAGGTCATCGCGGGCGAGGTCTATCGCGCCATCGGCGGCTACGTCGTGGGGAACCTCGCGATCTCCCTGATCGCCGGCACCACCACCTACATCGTGCTGACGGTCCTCGGCGTCCCGTTCGCGGTCCCGCTCGCCGTCCTGATGGCGTTCCTCGACCTGATCCCGCTTGTCGGAGCGACGATCGCCGGGGTGATCATCGGGATTGTCGCGGGCATCGACGACTTCCCCACCGCCCTGATCGTCTGGGGCGTCTTCTTCATCGTCTACCAGCAGGTGGAGAACAACGTGCTCCAGCCGGTCATCTACCGTCGCACCGTCGCGCTGCACCCCCTCGTCGTGCTGATCGCGGTGCTCGTGGGCGGCACCCTGCTCGGCGTTCTCGGGGCGCTGCTCGCGATCCCGGCCGCAGCCGCCATCCAGATCCTCGTGCGCAACTGGTGGCAGATCCGAAAGGGCGAGGAGCCTGGGGCTCGTCCCCGTCCGAAGGAGCCGCCCGGGCCGCCCACGGAACTGGAGCCCGAGCCGGCCTGAGCGCCGGCTACTCGAGCAGGGAGCGCGGGATTCCGCCGACGCCGAGCAGCCCTGGACCGGTGTGCACGCCGAGGACGGGGCCGATCTCGGACACGAACGCGGGCGGCGTGTCGTAGTCGCCCGAGAGCTCTTCCACGAGGCGGTCTGCCTCGTCGTGTGAGCGGATGTGCTGCACGACCCAGGCGTCGGCGCCGTCGGAGGCGCGCTGGCGCCCGTAGTCGAGCATCCGCTGGAAGGCGCGAGTCGAGGTGCGCACGCGCTCGATCGGCGTGATCTCGGACTCGAGCGTGAGGATCGGCTTGATCTTCAGCGTCGTGCCGATCCAGGCGCGCGCGGCGCCGATGCGGCCGCTCCGCTTGAGGTACTCGAGCGTGTCGACGGCGAACCACATCTTGAGCGCGCCGCGAGCGTCGGCGGCGCGCGCCTCCACGGCGTCCGCGTCCGCGCCGCCCTTCGCCGCGCGCGCCGCGGCGAACGCGACGAGGCCGAGACCGCCGGCGGCGCTCCGGGAGTCCACAACGCGGATCCGCTCTCCGCCCTTGCCCTCGCGCTCGAGCTGCTGGGCGGCCTGCCGCGCCGCGTCGCAGGTGCCCGAGATCCCGCCGGAGATGTGGATCGAGACGACCTCTCCGCCGTCGGCGACGAGCGGCTCGTAGGCCGCGGCGAAGTCGCCGATCGACGGCTGCGAGGTGGTCGGCCACACGTTCGATTGGCGGATCTCCGCATAGGCGGCGTCGAGGTCGGCCATCAGCTCGGCCTCGCGGACCGTGCGTTCCCCGCCCTCGAAGTTGACGTACAGCGAGACCACCTCGATCCCGTTGTCTGCGACGACGTCGGGGGGGAGGCAGGCCGTCGTGTCGGTTACGACCGTGACCGGAGGCATGCGGCGGGCAGCGTACACCTACACTGGCGCGCGAATGGGGAAGACGCTGCTAACCGGCGGCACCGGCTTCATCGGGTCGCACGTCGCGCGTCGCCTGCTGGAGCGCGGTGACGAGGTCCGGATCACGGTCCGGGAGGGCTCGAAGCTCGAGAACCTGAAGGGCTTGGACTACCAGGCGGTCACCTGCGATCTGCTCGACCGCCGCTCCGTGCGGCGCGCGCTGCGGGCCGTCGACCGGGTCGTCCACTGCGCCGAGCTGGCCTCGCTCGCGCGACGCGACACCGACCGCATGTTCGAGGTGAACGTGCTCGGCACCCGCACCCTGTTCGAGGAGTGCCTGCGCAAGGGCGTGGAGCGCGTGGTCCACACCTCGAGCGTGGCCGCCATCGGGCCGGCGCCCCGCCCGAGGGCCACCGCCGACGAGAACCAGATCTTCACCGCCGGCCGGCTCGGCATTCCGTACGTGAACTCGAAGCACGAGGCCGAGGTCGAGGCGATGCGTCTCGCGGCCCAGGGCCTGCCGGTGGTCGCTGTGAACCCGTCCTGGGTCTTCGGCGAGGGCGACATCTACGCGACCTCGACCGGGATCGTGAAGCGCTTTCTGCTGGGCCAGATCCCCGCGTACGTCAGCGGCGGCGTGAACGTCGTGGACGTGAACGACGTGGCCGACGGCGTGCTGCAGGCCGACGAGCGCGGCCGGATCGGGGAGCGCTACATCCTGGGCAACCGCAACTACACCCACGACCGTCTCTTCGCCGACATGGCGCGGATCTCCGGTGTGGAGCCGCCGCCGCTCAGGCTGCCGGCGGGCGCCGCGCTGCGAGTGGCCCAGGCGCTCGAGGCGATGCCCGGCCGCCCGCCGATCACCGTGCTCGAGGTGAAGGCCGCCACCCAGTGGTGGACCTACAAGAACGCCAAGGCCAAGCGCGAGCTTGGCTGGACCCCCTCGCCGCACGAGGACACGGTCGAGGCGACGATCGCCTGGTACCTCGACCGCGAGAGCGAGCGCTTCAAGCGCGCGCGGCGCTCCCAGCCCATCGGCTACAAGGCGGCGGCGGGCGCCCTCGGGGCGCTCGAGTCGCTTCCCGGCATCGGCGGCCTGATCCGCAGGAGCTACGACTGATGCCGAAAACCGCGTTCATCCTCGCGGGCGGCGCCTCCCGGGGCGCCTACCAGGCGGGCTGCCTGAAGCGCCTCGAGGAGGAGGGGATCGAGGCGGGACTCCTCATCGGCTCCTCGATCGGCGTCTGCAACGCGCTCGTCTTCGCCTCGGGTGGCTCGGAGGCGCTCTGGGGCTTCTGGTCGCGGGCGGTCTCGCTGCCCAAGGTCTTCGACATCTCGCTCACGAAGAACGCGCTGCTCGGCAACTCGTTCTTCTCGATGGACCGGCTGAAGGGCTACCTCGACGAGGAGGTGGACTACGACCGCTGCTTCCACTCCGAGCAGGAGCTCGTGTTCGTCGTGGCCAATCTGACGGCCGGGCGCGAGGAGCTGCGCGGCAACCGGACCGAGCACGACGTGGACACCTTCCGCAAGGTCGCGACGGCCGGCTACACGATCCCGATCCTGCACCCGCTCGTGGAGATCGACGGCGAGCAGTTCGCCGACGGCGGATTCCTCTGGAACGTGCCGTTCGAGCACGCCGAGGCGTGGGGCGCGGAGCGCATCTTCGTGCTGTCGGTGATCCCCTCGGAGCTCCCGCCGGCGGAGTCGCTGCGCTTCATCCCGCAGGTGGCGACGCGCATGTACGACATGTTCTGGCGCACCTTCGGCAACTCGTCCTACCTGCAGAAGCGGGTCGAGGACGGGCGCCACGACGGCGTGGAGGTGACCGTGCTCGAGCCCTCCCCGGAGACGGGCATGTTCGACCCGGTGGGAATGCTCAACGCCCATCCCGGCAAGTCGAAGAAGCTGCTGCTCCAGGGCTACAGGGATACGGAGCAGGCGCTGCTCGGCTCGCGTTAGTCTGCCCCGCCGTGACCACGCTCTATCGCTGCCGGACGCCCACGAACATGCTCTGCGCCTGCGGCAAGGTGGCGCGGCGCCTGGAGCAGGCGGGCGTGGACTTCGACGAGGTGCGGGTGCCCTACCTGAAGCGGCACCGCCCGGAGGTCGAGGAGCTCAGCGGCCAGCGCTGGGTGCCGGTGCTCGTGCACGGCGACGACGTCGTGCACGACTCCCGCCGCATCGTCGAGTTCGTCGAGTCGCTCGGCCGCGACGACTGAGCGCCGCTAGCCCAGGCGGTTCTCGAGCCCGATCGGGCCCTTCTGCACGGGGCGCTCCTCGATGCCCTCGTTCGGCTGCTCGACGCCGAGCAGCTCGGCCAGCTCACCGCTCTCGAACATCTCGGTGACGATGTCGCAGCCGCCGACGAACTCCCCGCGCACGAAGAGCTGCGGGATCGTCGGCCAGTTCGACACCGCCGAGAGCTCTTTGCGGATGCGGGGGTCGGGCAGGATGTCGAGCGCCGCGTAGCGGACCCCGAGCGCGTTCAGGCAGCCGGAGGTGCGCATCGAGAAACCGCAGGCGGGGGCGTCGGGCGAGCCCTTCATGAAGAGCATCACCTCGTTCTCGCCGATCGCCTTGGCGATGTAGCTGCGGATCTCCTCGTTGGTCATCGTCCGTCCCCCGGTGTCTGGGTCTTGATCGAGAGAGCGTGAATCGGCCCGCCCACCTCGTCGCCGAAGACGCCGTAGACGAGCTTGTGCTGATCGATCCGCGAGAGCCCCTCGAAGCGGTCGGAGACGATCTCGGCACGGAAATGGTCGCCTCCGCCGGTCAGGTCCTCGACTGCGACCTGCGATCCGGGCAGGGCGTCCTCGATACGGCGCTTGAGCTCTTCGGCGGTCGGCATGGCGCCCTGCCAGGATAGCGACGGGCCCCGTGGGGGCCGCCGGGCCTCCCGGCTACAATCAGCGCAGATGGTGACTCTCACCGACAAGGCCGCGGAGAAGCTGAACGAGTTCCTCTCGCAGAGCGAGGAGACGCCCGACGCCGGTCTCCGCGTGGCCGTCAAGGGCGGCGGCTGCTCAGGCTTCCAGTACGCCCTCGCGCTCGACGAGACGCGCGACGGGGACCAGGTCTTCGAGGCCAGCGGCATCCGCGTGCTGGTCGACGAGGCGAGCCTCCGCTACGTGGACGGGTCCACCGTCGACTACACGGAGAGCCTGATGGGCGCCGGCTTCGAGGTGAAGAACCCCAACGTCGTCGCGTCGTGCGGTTGCGGATCGTCGTTCCGCATCGCCGACGAAGAGCCCTCCTGCGGCGTGGCCTGACCCGCCTCTAGGCGGGCGCGCTGTCGAGCGAGCGCCAGAGGTAGAGGCACGCCCGCGTCCGCGCGGGGCGCCAGGGCTCGGCGATCCGCTCCAGATCGTGCGGCGCGGGAAGCTCGGGGAGGCCGTAGGCGAGCATCACCGCCTTGCGGATGCCGAGATCGCCGGTCGGCAGCACGTCGGGCCGCCTCAGGTGGAACATCAGGAACATCTGCGCGGTCCAGACGCCCAACCCCTTCACCGCGGTGAGCTCGGCGATCACGTCCTCGTCGTTCATGTCCGTGAGCCGGTCGAGGTGGAGCGAGCCGTCCTCGACATGGACGGCGAGGTCGCGGATGTAGGCGGCCTTCGCACGCGAGAGGCCGACCGCGCGGAGCTCGTCCGGATCGGTGGCGAGCAGCTCTGCGGGCGTCGGCGTACGCCCACCGTAGAGTGCGGTCAGCCGCTCGTAGATCGTGCGCGCGGCCTTCGTCGAGAGCTGCTGGCCGACGATCGAGCGCAGGAGGGCGCCGTAGGCGTCGGCGGGGCGCCCGCGCGCCCGCCCCTCCTCGTCCAGCGGGCCGTGGGCGTCGATCAGCCCGCGGAGGATCGGATCGGCCGAGGCGAGACGCTCGTCGTCTCTTTGTAGGGATTCGGACATGTGGAGAACGACACATTACGACCGTGCCGATTTCACTGCGCGGCACGGCCCGCAGGCGTACAGTGGCGCCGAGCGACAGGGGCCCAGGGGGGCACCGGAGGAGAGCCATGTTCCGCAGACGGAGCGTGCGCGCCGCCATCGGAGCGGCCGCCGCCGTGTGTGGGCTCGCGTCGGCTCTGGCCACAACCGCATACGCGCAGATCCGCCACTACGGAGATCTCGGCCTGCCCGCGAGCGCCGCTCGGATCACGGCAGGTCCTGACGGCGCCCTCTGGTTCACGCTGCCCCAGGCCGACCGGATCGGGCGGATCACGATCGAGGGGGCGGTCACGCTCTTCGGCGTCCCCGCGGGCAGCGCGCCGCTCGACCTCGCCTCCGGCCCAGGCGGGCTCTGGTACACGGCGCCGGGGCGGGACGCGGTCGGGGTGGTCTCCACGACCGGCGCGAGCTCGCAGTTCCCGGCCGGCCGAGGCAGCCGTCCGTGGAGCATCGCGGCCGGGCCCCGGGAGCGCGTCTGGTTCACGCGCGCCGGAGACGGCCTCATCGGCCGCGTCGAGGCCGGCGACGAGGTCGAGGTCGAGGCATACGGCTCGCTCCCGGGCGCCTCGCTGCCGCTCGGTATCGCTGCGGGCGGAGACGGCGCGATGTGGTTCTCCGACGCCGCGGCCGCCCGGCTCGGCAGGATCGACGGCTCCGGGACCGTCGGCGAGGTGGCCGGCCTGTCGGGCCCGACCTACGCGGTCGCGAGCCACGGCCAGGCGATCTGGGTCCTTCACGGTTCGTCGGTGCGCCGCCACGATCCGCCCAACAGCCAGGAGTACCCATCGCCGTTGTCCTTCCGCGGCACGGAGGGAGGCGGCGTCGCCGCGGCTTCGAACGGGCAGGTCTGGGTCGCCGGGCGGACCGTCTCCGGGGGCACCGGGATCGCGCGGTTGAACGGGGGCGGCGGCCTCGTCGTCGTGTGCGCCTCCCCGGCCGGGTCCATCACCGACTTGGTCATGGGCCCGGATGGCGGGATCTGGTTCGTCGACGATCGCGGCGGTATCGGCCGCGTGGCGAAGGAGACGCCCCCGGGCGCTGACTGCGGGGTCCGGCCCGACGCCCCCCCTCCGCCAC
>DATMJO010000134.1:0-2004 GCA_035553855.1 Thermoleophilaceae bacterium
AGCAGCGCGAGAAGCAGTCCTCCTGCTCGTGCGCCGCGTCATGGGCGCAGCCGCCTCCAGCAAGTCGCGGCCCGAATCGCCTCGCAATCGGGCATAAGAGGACCAGACCCGCTTACGTTCAGCCGCTTCCTTTCGACGGCCGATCTTGATGAAACGAGCCCGCTCGGCGGGCGATTCATCGCGAGCTCCGGCGTTCCTCGCTGGAGCAGCGGGGCCCACGGGAGGCCCACGCGAAGAAGGACACAACTCCAGCCCTGGCGCCCGGCGCGGTATGCGCGGGGCCGAGAAGGCATCGGCCCCGCGAGGCGGAGTCGCTCCAGAAACCCATCCGAGGCGGGGGAGCCTCAGCTGCCAGTTGGAATCGAGCATCTCATGCGAAGGAGCAATTCCGGACCTAGCCGGTTGATGCCCCTTCGAGTGGTGGGATTTCCGGGAGCCGGTAGGCACTGAGGGCCACCGGGTGAACCTCAGCGTTGACCTCGCAAGTCGACGCAAGGAGCACCCGATGGCCCTGGATCAGTCTGCCCTGTCCGAGCTGCTGGACGCGCTGCGCGCCGGCGGTGACCTTGATGTCGTCCGCTCGGGCCTGCAGCTGGTGCTGCAGGCCCTGATCGAGCTCGAGGCCGCCCAGGCGATCGGCGCCGAGCCGTACGAGCGCAGGCCCGAGCGGACGACCCATCGCAACGGCCACCGGGAGCGCACGCTCTCGACCAAGGCCGGCGACCTCGAGCTCCGGATCCCGAAGCTCCGCTCGGGCACGTTCTTCCCGACGCTCCTGGAGCCCCGGCGGCGGATCGACCGCGCGCTTTGGGCCGTCGTCATGGAGGCCTACGTGCACGGGGTGTCGACCAGGAAGGTGGACGACCTGGTGCGCGCCCTCGGCATCGACCAGGGCGTCAGCAAATCCGAGGTCTCGCGCATCTGCGCCGAGCTCGACGCCCACGTGGAGGCCTTCCGCGACCGCTCGCTCTCGCACAGCGCCTTTCCGTACCTGTTCCTGGACGCCACCTACCTGAAGGCCCACGAGGGCCCGCAGGTGGTCAGCAAGGCGGTGGTGATCGCCACCGGCGTGCGCGCCGACGGCGGGCGCGAGGTGCTCGGGCTGGCCGTCGGCGACTCCGAGGACGGGGCGTTTTGGACGGCGTTCCTTCGCTCCCTGCGCGCCCGTGGCCTGGCCGGCGTCAAGCGGGTGATCTCCGACGCCCACGAGGGCCTCACGGGCGCGATCGGCGCGGTGATCCTCGGGGCCGGATGGCAACGATGCCGGGTGCACTTCATGCGCAACGTCTTGAGCCGGGTGCCCAAGGGCTCGGCCGAGATGGTGGCGGCGGCGATCCGCACCATCTTCGCCCAGCCCGATCGGGAGGCCGTTCACGAGCAACTCTCCTCCATCGCCGAGAAGCTCGGGCGCCAGTTCCCGGCGGTCGAGCAGATGCTCACCGAGGCGGCGCCCGACATCACCGCCTTTGCCGCGTTCCCCCAGAGCCACTGGCGCAGGGTCTGGAGCACGAACCCGCTCGAGCGGGTCAACGGCGAGATCAAGCGCCGCGCCGACGTGGCCGGGATCTTCCCCAACGAGGCGGCCATCGTGCGCCTCGTGGGCGCCGTGCTGATGGAGACCCACGACGAGTGGCAGATCACCGAGCGGCGCTACTTCTCCGAGGGCTCGATGGCGGCGATCCACGCCCCAGCGCCGCCGGCCATCACCGAGGAGAGGCCGGCCTTGCTTGCCTCGTAGCCGGCCGTGATGATCACCCCAGAGCGCTGAGGATCACGCGCCCGGATTTACACCACTCGGCGGGACACAGCCCGCCCCGCTAGTTCCGCCGCCTTCGCGGTCGATGCGTCTAGGCGTGGATGGGTCCAGGCGTGGACGGATCGGACGCACTCTTCGATGCCGGCAAGGCGCTCCCGCAGGTCGGCGTCCCTCAGGTCGGAGACCAGGCGATGCATGGCCCTCGCGTCCTCGGCCGCCTTTGCCGCTGCGCGGGCGGAGACATAGGT
>DATMJO010000135.1:0-5930 GCA_035553855.1 Thermoleophilaceae bacterium
GAAGCCGAGCACGACGCCCGTGAGGGTCGTCACCTGCTGACGGTTGGGCCACTGAACTCTCTGAAGCTCGGCCCACACGTTGGCGAGGAAGCCGAGAACCCTACCGCGCTCGCGATGGTGCTCGCGTTCATGCTCCTGCGCGGGGGTCGCGTGGCCCTTGCCGCCGCGGCCCTCCTCGTCGAGGTCGACGGTCGCGAGCGCGCCCGCCTCCTCGGCCTCGTATGCAAGTTCGGGGTCCTCGTCCTCGTCGAGCGGATCGAGGTCGGGCTCCTCGGGGACGGGCTCGAGGACGAGGTCGCTGCGACCCAACTCCTCCGGGGGCGCGCCGGCCTCTAGCTCGGCCTCGCGCTCCTCGGGCGGCTTCTCACCGCGCGCGGCCAGCCTGGCCGCGCGGCGCTCGGCCTGCCGCTGCCTCTGATCGCGCCTGGCCACCGCTCAGCGGGTTTCCTTGTGCGGGGTGTGCTTCCCGCACCAGCGGCAGTACTTCCGGAACTCGATGCGATCCGGGTTGTTCCGCTTGGACTTATTCGTCTGGTAATTGCGGCGCTTGCAGTCCTCACAGGCAAGCGTCACAGCGATTCGAACGTCTCCGCGAGCCATGGCTCCTCTTCTTCTCGCGCGGTGTGCGGCCGTAGGGCAAAGAAAGGACCCCGCGGCCGCGAGGTCACAGCTCCGCAGGATAGCGCGGATGCTCGCGCTCGGACCGGCGGGCGAGGCCGGGCGGCGCCCCATACCCGGCCGGGGTATGATCCCTTCGTGACCACTCGAGGATATTCCGCATCGAAGGAGCAGCTCCGCAAGCGCCTCGCGCGCGTGGAGGGTCAGGTGCGCGGCGTGGCGGCGATGGTCGAGGACGATCGCTACTGCATCGACGTGCTGACCCAGATCAACGCGATCCAGGCGGCGCTCGACAAGATCTCGCTCGGCCTGCTCGACGGGCACGCCCGGCACTGCCTCACCGGTGAGGGCGAGGGGCCGGCCGAACCCGACGAGCAGGTGAACGAGCTCATGGGAGCGGTCGGACGGCTGCTCTCGCGCTGAGCGCTAGCGCCACTCCCTCCGGATGAACGCCCGGTTCGAGCTGCGCTCGCCGGAGCCCACCGCGCTGCCGCGCGCGTACGGCGAGCGGGCGCGGGCCCGGAAGCGGCTCGCCTTGCCCCTGCCGGGTCTCATCGGGACGTAGCGCTCCTGGACCTGCGGGTTGAGGTAGGGCAGGCCAACGCGCTCGGTCGGGCCCACCCAGGCCCGGAAGACCTCGAAGCCGTAGCCCGAGTTCGGGGTATGCACGCCGTCGTTGCCGTAGGTCGAGATCCATTCGCGCTTCGAGCCCTTGCTCTCGTACCAGTAGGCCGACCAGGTGTCCATGTTCACGAGGTCGGAGAAGGCGATCTCGCGCGGGGCGGTCGGCTCGGTGAAGTCGATGACGCTCGAGCCGCCGCGGTAGTAGGCGTTCACCAGCAGGTAGCGGTCCTTCGAGGGGACCACGTTGCCGAGGTGCGAGGAGCAGTACGGGGGCGGGTCTCCGCCCTCGGTCGAGCGGTTGATGCGGAACTCCGAGAGGAGGCCGCCGCTCCTCGTGTCGAGGAAGAACATGTTCCCCGACTCGTACTCGCGCGGCTCGCCCTTGCCCGCGGTCTTCACCGTCGTCGTGGGGCAGCCCTCGCCGAACGACTCGTCGATGAAGTTCGTGACCTTGCCGTCCCAGGAGAAGGTCGCCGAATGCCAGAAGTCGACGTTGTCCTGGTCGTAGGTCCAGACGGGGTTCTCGGTGTCCGGCAGGCCGTTCGCTCCGATCCGCCAAACCTGCGCCTGCTCCGCGCAGGCGCCCGCGACGAGGCCGCGCTCGGTGTGCACGGCGATGTCGTGGCAGGCCCGCATGCCGTCCACGAGGCCGGGCGCGCTCAGCCCCTGCTCGGAGGGCGTGAACTTGTTGTCCGGATCGCCCGGGTAGGTCACGGGCAGCTCGGTGATCTCACGCGCAGAGGCGGGATCGTCGAACGGGATCTCGACGACCTGAACGACACCGTGGAGCGGGTCGCGACCGGCCGCGGGGCCGCGCTCGGGCCCGCAGGTCGGGCCGGGACGCAGCGGGTAGGACGAGTTCAGGACGAGCACCCTGTCGCCGCTCTCCTGAGGGAGCAGCGTGTTCGTGTGCGAGCCGCAGTCCTGGTACACCGCGCCGATCTGCCGCGGCAGCGCGGGGTCGCTCACGTCGAAGAGCCGCAGCCCCTCCCAGCCGGCGGGATCGTCGTGCGCCACGGGAACCGCGCCGCAGTTCGGGCCCGACATCGTGCGGTCGACCGAGAGCACGAGCAGGTCGGCCGCGCCGTCGGCGTCGGTGTCCACGACCGAGGGATCGCCCTGAGCGCCCACGCAGCGGACGTCGGAGACGAGCTGCCCCTGCGCGGTGGAGATGTCGAAGATGCGGAAGCCGTTGTAGTTGCCGACGTAGGCGTACTTGCCCCAGAAGGCGATGTCCGAGTTGGTCGGACGGGCGCCGGGCTCACCCGAGGGGAAGCTCGACAAGAGCTCCATGTGGGCGAAGGCAGAGGTGCCGTCGGCACCGTGGCCCGGGTCGTCTGGGCCGATGGGGTCGTGCCCCCACGAGATCGCCGGCATCGCGAGCAGCGCGGCGGCGGCGCTGATGGACAGAACGCGTCTCACTCTCTACCTCCTGGGTCCCAGTGGTCGGGTCGCCCGGCCTCGCCGCGGTTCTCCCCGTTGACCACCCGTGTCGCACCCCCGGTTGTCCGACTGCGAACGCTCAGCGGGGCTCGGCCGGGCCCGCGCACCCCGCTCCCAAGAGGGTCATCACCTCGGGCACGCCGCTCAGCATGGTCATGACCCACCCCTCGGAGCGGTTCGTGCGGGAGGACCTGTAGGGCTCAGACCTGGCTTTCGGACTCCAGCACGAACAGCTCGATCTCGAGGTCGGGGCCGACGTGCTGGTTCGAGATGAACGCGATCACGCGACGGCCCGAGAGACGCTCGACATCGGCGATGAAGCGGTGCTGCATCGCCGACTGAAAGGCGCTGCGGGTCTCCTGCACCACGGTCTGGCGCTGGATCTCGATCATCGTCTTCTCGACATCGGTGTAGACGCCGCCCATCACGCAGGCGAGCACCTCGCCGCCCATCAACGTGGTCCTGGACGAGGCGGGCTCGCGGCCGTAGTAGCGCGCGTGCAGCGCCACCATGGCGTCATTCACCGCGGCGAGCAGGGCGTCCCCGCTGAGGGGCCCGGTGGGGGGAGCCAACACGTCCACTTCCCGTCTCCGCGCTCGATTGGTGCAACCCGCGCGGCAGAGGGCGAATCGAGAGCCGCGCTGAGATCTACGCCATTGACGGTACCAGCATGTGGCGTAAGCTTTTGAGCGGCCTGCAATGCCCTCTCTGCCCCCAGCTCCCCGCAAAACCCACGGCGACATCCTCACCGAGATCTCCGATGGGATCGTGCGGCTGCTGAAGGCGCATTACGGCAAGGGTCCGACCCACGCCAAGACCTACTACCAGGACGACCTCGTCGTGTGCCTGCTGCGAGGCGGCTTCACTGCGGTCGAGGAGACGCTGCTCGATGCCGGCCGGGTGAGCGCCGTGATCACCCAGCGAATCGAGTTCCAGGAGGTCATGCGCGAGCGCTTCGCCGACGTCGTCGAGGGGGCGACCGGGAGGCGGGTGATCGGGTTCATGAGCGGGAACCAGCACCAGCCCGCGATGCTGAGCGAGCTGTTCGTGCTCGCGCCGAGAGGGCAGGACGACGAGCCTGTTTGACCGCGGTTCGCCGTCGCGCCAGCGCGGATCGCGAAGGCGCGGTTAGAGTCGAGTCATGCAGCCGGCCGGATCAGTCGCAGAGATCTGGCGTTACCCCGTCAAGTCCATGGGCGGCGAGCGGCTTGAGCGGTCGGCCATCGACGTACGCGGCCTCCACGCCGACCGCATGTGGGCCGTGCGCGACGTGGAGCTCGGCACGTTCACCACGGCACGGCGCTGGCCGGCACTCCTGCAGTGCGACGCGCGCTTCGGGAAGGATCCGGCGGAGCGATCGGCCGGGCCGGGCGACGTGCTCGAGGTCCTCGTCACCTTCCCGGACGGCACGGAGCTCTCGAGCTCCGACCCGGGCATCCACGAGCGGCTGTCCGAGGTCATCGGCAAGCCGGCGCGCCTCGAGCCGCTGCCGCCGCTGTCCGACAAGAAGGCCTACCGGACGCCTCAGGCCACCAAGGCCGATCTCCGCCGCCAGTTCATGGTCGCCGACGACGAGCCGCTGCCCGACTTCTCGATGTTCCCGATCCGCAGGCTGGCGGAGCTGGCGCGCTACGCCACCCCGGTCGGGGCCCTCTACGACGTCTACCCGCTCCTCGTGCTCACGACGGCGAGCCTGCGCGCGATGGAGCAGGTGGTGCCGGGGTC
Organism: Thermoleophilaceae bacterium; assembly: GCA_035553855.1. Classification (GTDB taxonomy): domain Bacteria; phylum Actinomycetota; class Thermoleophilia; order Solirubrobacterales; family Thermoleophilaceae; genus JBBDYQ01. Next base: position 4,411 of record DATMJO010000135.1, read on the forward strand.
GCGCTTCGACGTGCGTCGCTTCCGGCCGAACCTGCTGATCGACGTCGACGGCGCCGGCCTCGTCGAGTTCGCCTGGTGTGGCGGCCGGCTGCGCGGTACCGAGGTCAGCCTCTCGACCGACATCCCGGCGATGCGCTGCTCGATCCCCACCCGCGAGCAGGGTGACCTGCCGTCGGATCCGGACGTGCTGCGGGCGGTCAACGCGCACGCCGACCGCTGCCTGGGCGTGTACACGACCGTCGAGCGGGGCGGGACGCTGGCCGTCGGCGAGCCGCTCGAGTTCGTCCCGCCAAAGCAGCCGGCGGCACCGGCCACGTTCATGCGAGCGCGCGCCAGGGGGCTCCGGCGCGGGGCGCTGCGGGTGGCCGAGGTGCTGACGCCGCGCGGGAGGTGACCCCAGGCCGCGGCGGTCACTCGATCCGGTCGAGCGGCTCCACGGTCGGGCCCTCGAGCACGGTGCCGTCGGTCGCGAAGCGCGAGCCGTGGCAGGGGCAGTCCCAGCTGCGCTCAGCCGGGTTCCAGGCGACCAGGCAGCCCAAGTGCGTGCAGGCGGGTGACAGCAACTGCAGCTCGCCGCTGTCGTCACGGTAGGCGGCGACCTTCTTGCCCTCCACCGTCACGATCGCCCCCTCGCCGCGCTCCACCGCTTCGAGCTCGGGCCGGCTGTCGGGATGGGACAGGCGGTCGCGCACGAAGCGTTTCGCGACGTTGAGGTTCTCCTTGATGAAGCCCTTGGCGGAGGCGGACGGCTTGATTCGTGTCGCGTCGTACAGCTCGGCCCACGGGTTCTCGCGCCCGCCGATCAGGTCGGTCAGGATCGTCGCCGCGACCGTCGAATGCGCCATCCCCCACTTCGCGAAGCCGGTGGCCACGTAGAGGCCCTCGGCGCCGGGGTGCAGGCGGCCGATGTAGGGGACGTGGTCGCCGGGGATCGGATCCTGCGTCGACCAGCGCCACTCGACCTCGCCGACATCGAAGTGCTCGGGCATCCAGTCGGCGAGCGCGCGATAGCGCGCCTCGGTGTCCGGCTCCTGGCCGACCTTGTGGCCCTCCCCGCCGACCAGCAGCAGCTCGCCGCCGTCGTGGGGCGTGACGCGGATCGACCGCGTCGGCGAGTCGACGCTGATGTACATCCCCGCCGGCGCCGGAGACCTCAGCCGCGCCGCCACGACGTAGGAGCGCTCCGGATGCATGCGCGCGAAGAAGCCGCCGCGGTCCAGGAACGGAAAGTGCGTCGCCACGACCACGTGGTCGGCTGTGATCGTGCCGTGACGCGTCTCGACCGAGCGCGGCGACCCTCCGCCCACGTCGAGTGCCGGCGTGTGCTCGAAGATCTCGCTTCCGTCGCCCGCGACCGAGCGTGCGAGCGCGGCCAGATACTTGATCGGATGGAACTCGGCCTGGTTTTCGAAGCGGACGGCACCGTCTACCGCGAACGGTAGATCGAGCTCGGTGACGAAGCTGGCGGGCAGCCCGGCGTCCTGCGCGGCCTCGGCCTCGTCGCGCAGCGAGTCGACCTC
>DATMJO010000136.1:0-9526 GCA_035553855.1 Thermoleophilaceae bacterium
CGCGCAGCCCTTGCCGACGTCGCCGTAGCCGAGGATCACGGCGACCTTGCCGCCGATCATCACGTCGGTGGCGCGGTTGATGCCGTCGATCAGCGAATGGCGGCAGCCGTAGAGGTTGTCGAACTTCGACTTCGTGACCGAGTCGTTCACGTTGATCGCCGGGAACAGCAGGTCGCCGGTCTCGGCGAGCTGGTAGAGGCGGTGGACGCCGGTCGTGGTCTCCTCGGTGACGCCCTTGATGCCGTCGGCGATCCTGGTCCACTTCTGCGGGTCGCGCTCGAGCGAGGACTGGAGCAGGGTCAGGAAGACCTTGAACTCCTCGGACTCGGCCGTGGCGGGATCCGGCACGGCGCCCGCGGCCTCGAACTCCTTGCCCTTGTGGACGAGCATCGTGGCGTCGCCGCCGTCGTCGAGGATCATGTTGGGGCCCTCGCCGTCGGGCCAGGTGAGCGCCTGCTCGGTGCACCACCAGTACTCCTCGAGCGTCTCGCCCTTCCAGGCGAAGACCGGCACGCCCGCGGCGGCGATCGCGGCCGCGGCGTGGTCCTGGGTCGAGAAGATGTTGCAGGAGGCCCAGCGCACGTCGGCGCCGAGCGACGTCAGCGTCTCGATCAGCACGGCGGTCTGGATCGTCATGTGGAGCGAGCCCATGATGCGCGCGCCCTTCAGCGGCTGCCGGGCGGCGAACTCCTCGCGGGTGGACATCAGGCCGGGCATCTCGTGCTCGGCGAGCTGGATCTCCTTGCGGCCGAAGTCGGCGAGCGAGATGTCGGCGACCTTGTAGTCGGTGGTCGTCGGTGCGGTCGTCATGCGGCGATCTCCTGTTTCGGTTCGGGCGGTTCGTCCAGAAGCCTCTGGTGCTTCTCCTGCTCCCACGCGAGCCAGTCGCTCGTGGCGACGTGCTCCGGGCGGGCCGGCTCGGCCTCGATCCATTCCTCGACGGCGACGCGCAGGCCGGGCTCGTCTCTCAGCCGCTTGGCGAAGCCGATGTCGTTGAGACCGAGCTCGTGCTCGCCGAGCAGCTCGCGCAGCGTCCGCAGGCGCTGGAGCTCCTCGGGGCCGTAGATGCGATAGCCCCCGTCGGAGCGGCGCGGCTCGATGAGCCCCGCCTTCTCGACGTAGCGGAGCATCCGCGCGGACCAGCCGGTGGTCTCCGCGGCCTCGTTGATGGTCAGGCCGTCCATCCGGCCTCAACCTTACCACGGTTGTGTCAAGGTTGGCGCCTCGCTTCCTGTAGGTGATGTAACGGCTGTAATACAATCGCCGTCGATGGCGTCCAAGTCGGCCCCGCTCAGCATCCGCCTCTCTCCTGCCCTCCACGAGCACGTGGAGCGCGAGGCGCGGATGGCAAAGCGCAGCAAGGGGAGCATCGTCGAGGAACTGGCGGAGGAGGCCTTGCGCATGCGCCGCTTCCCGGGGATCGGGTTTCGAGAGCTCCCGCCGTATCGGCGAGCGTGGGTAGTCGGAACCCCGCTCGACGTCTGGGAGGTCGTGAAGCTGGCGCGGGGGCTCGGCCCCTCGGAGCTCTCCGAGCATTTCAACGTCTCTGCGGCCCAACTCCGGGTGGCGCTCGCGTACTACGAGGATCATCCGGACGAGATCGACGACCGGATCGCCGCGAACGAGCGCCCGCTGGAGGAGCTCCAGCGCCTCTATCCCGAGATCGACACGATCGTCATCGACGATTGAGCCGAGGCGTGCGGCTGCTGCTCGACGAGCACCTCTCGCCACCCGCGATAGCGAAACCCCTGCGGGACCGCGGTCACGACGTTCGAGCCGTCGCGGAGGAGCCGCCGCTGGTTGGAGCGACCGACGAGGCTCTCCTTGCCCTCGCGGCCCGAGAACGCCGAATTCTCGTGACCTGCGACGTCCAGGACTTCCCGCGGATCGCGCGCGAACGGGCCCAACTCGGTCACGACCATCACGGCTGCCTCCTCCTGGCAGGGGTCGATCATCACGAGTTCGGCGAGATCCTCGGGATGATCGACGGCGCGCTCGCCGCTCGCCCCGACCAGGACGAGTGGCGAGACTACGTGGCGTGGGGGGCACGCCCGGCGGGGTGAGCGCGCCGTCGGGCCGCCCCTACTCGTACTGGAGCGCCTCGATCACGTCCATCCGCGCCGCTCGCCGCGCCGGCAGCAGCGAGGCGAGCAGGCCGAGCACGACGCCCGCGATCCCGACGGCCACGATCGTCCCCCACGGCGCCGAGTAGGAGACGGTCGGCACGGCCGTCTGGATCCCCTGCACGAAGACCCAGCCCAGCACGAGGCCGACGGCCAGCCCGAGCAGCGCGCCGGTCATCGACAAAAGCAGCCCCTCGATCCCGATCGCGCGGCGAACCTGCCAGCGCGAGGAGCCGAGCGCGCGCAGGACGCCGATCTCGCGCGTGCGCTCCAGCACGTTCATCAGCAGCGTGTTGATGACCCCGAAGAGGGACACGAGCACCGCCACGAACAGCAGCGCGTTGAAGAAGCCGAACTGCTGGTTCACCTGCGACTCGATCTCGTCCTTCAGCTCGTCGTTCGAGAGCACCTGAAGGTTCGGGTAGTCGCGCTCGACGAGCGCCTCGAGCTCGCGCTCGACGTCGTCGCGGACGTCCTGGGAGGCCGCCTTGACGGCGATGTCGGAGTCGCGCTCGATGCCGTAGAGCTCCTCGATCAGCTCGAGCGACATGCCCACCGTCTGGCCGCCGAAGATCGAGGTCTCCACGACCCCCGCGACCTCCACGCGGCGCCTGCCGGCCGGCGAGACGAGCACGACCGTGTCGCCCGCGGCGACGCCCTCCTCCTTCGCGATCGCCTCCCCCACGGTCACCCCGCCGGCCGCCAGACCGCGAAGCACCTCCTCCTCGGAGCGACCGCCGGCGAAGGCCGAGTCGTCGAGGCGCCCGTAGCGCTCGGGGTCGAGGCCGAGCAGCAGCCCCTCCCCGGCTCCGTCGAGCACCTCCTCGGTGAAGAGGAAGCGCTCGGCGGCGGCCACCTCGACCCCGGGCACGCGCCGCACGCGCTCGAGGAGCCGCGGCGAGATCGTCTGCTGCGGGCCCGCTCCGGGAGAGAGGCCGCGCGGCTGGATCGTGAAGTCGCGCGCGAAGGCCGTGTCGAACTCGTCCTGCACCGTGCCGAGGAAGCTCGACCCGAGCGAGCCGAAAGCGGTGACGAGCGCCAGGCCGATCATCAGTCCCGACGCGGTGGCGGCCGTGCGGCCGGGGTTCGCGCGCGCCGAGTCCGAGGCGAGCCGCCCCTCGATCGGCGCGAGTCGCCGCGCCGGCCAGGCCAGCACCCGCACGAGCGGCGAGATCAAGAACGGCGCGGCCAGCGACACTCCCGTGAAGATCAGGATCACCCCCAGCCCGCCGGCGATTGCGGGGGCCCCGCCCGCGTCCTCGGCCGAGGCGAGCCAGAAGACGCCGCCGAGCCCGAGCGCCGTGACGGCGGCGCCCAGGAGCGCGCGCGAGGGCCGCGGCGGGCGGCGCGACTCCGAGACGCCGAGCAGCGCCCGGATCGGCGAGGTGCGCCCGGCCCGGACCGCCGGGACGAGCGCGCCGAGCAGCGTCACGGCGATCCCGCCCACGGCCGCCGCCACCAGGCCGGGCGTGGAGAAGGCGAGGCCGGAGACCGGGAAGCCGATCGCCCCGAGGAGCGCCACCAGGCCGACGGCGATCAGCGCGCCCGCCCCGAGGCCGAGCGCCGTTCCGAGCACGCCGAGCGCGATCGCCTCGCGCAGGATCAACCGCCGCACCTGGCGGCGCGAGGCCCCGAGCGTGCGCAGCATCCCGAGCTCCCGCTGGCGCTGGAGCACCGTGATCTGGAACGAGTTGAAGATCAGGAACGAGCCGACGAAGAGGCCCATCGCGGCGAAGAAGACGAGCACCACGTTGAGCGCCTGGAGCTGCTCCGAGACCTCCTCGGACTTGCCCTGCGGCGTCTCCACCGACACGCCCTTCCCGAGCGCGCGGCGCAGCGCGCGCTGGACCTCCGCCACCGAACCGGCCTCCGCGACGACCACGCGGATCTCATCCACCCCGCGCGGGCGGTCGAAGACCTCGCGGGCGGTCTCGAGCGGGATCGTCCCGAAGCCCTCACCGCCGAACCCGAAGCTGCGCGAGAAGCGGAACAGCCCGACCACGCGGAAGGCCCGCACGCCGGTGGGCGTCGCGAGCCGCGTGCGCTCGCCCACGCCGAGGCCGCGCTCGTTCGCCCAGCCCTCCTCCAGCTCGATCTCGGCGCCGGAGCGGATGCGCCGCCCCGACACGTAGGTGACGCCGGCGGTGTCCGGCTCGGCCGGGTCCACCGCGTTCAGGTTGAGCTCGTGGCCGCCCCTGGCGGTGACGACGACCGAGAAGAGCGCGCCCTGCGCCTGGCGGACCCCCTCGGTGGCGCGCACGCGCTCGAGCGTCCCGCCCGGCAGCCCGCCCGCGTCGTCGGGCGTCGCGACCACGAGGTCGGCCTTGCCGTAGACCGAGTCGAAGAGGTTGCGGAAGGTCGAGTCGATCGTCGCGGTGAGGAGCAGGACGCCGAACATCAGCGCGACGCCCAGCAGGATCCCCGCGGTCGTGAGCAGCGCACGAAGCGGCCGGGCCCTGAGGCTCCGGCCCGACAGCGACGAAAGGCGCCTCACGACGCGACGAGACCGTCGTGCAGCCGCACGATGCGATCGGCGCGGGCAGCGGCGCCGTCGTCGTGGGTGACCATCACCACGGTCTGGCCGTCGTCGGCGAGGCGACGGAGCAGGTCGAGCACGATCTCGCCGCTGGCGGAGTCGAGGTTGCCGGTGGGCTCGTCGGCCAGCACCAGCTCCGGCTCGCGCAGCAGCGCCCGCGCGATCGAGATGCGCTGCTGCTCGCCGCCCGAGAGCTGCGACGGCAGGTGGTCGGCGCGGTCGGCGAGGCCGACGACGCCGAGCAGCTCGCGCGCGCGACCGCTGGGGCGCTCGCCCGCGATCAGCGCGGGCAGGCCCACGTTCTCGGCCGCGGTCAGCGTCGGCAGCAGGTTGAAGAACTGGAAGACGAAGCCGATCCGGTCTCGCCGGATCTCGGTCAGCTCGGCCTCGCCGAGCCCCGACAGCGGGACGCCCGCGATCTCGAGTTCGCCCGCGGTCGGCGTGTCGAGCGCGCCGACCAGGTGCAGGAGCGTCGACTTGCCCGAGCCCGACGGCCCCATGATCGCCACGAACTCGCCCGCCTCGACGGTCATGTCCACGCCGCGCAGGGCGTGTACCTCGGTCTCGCCCTGGAGGTAGATCTTGCGCAGCTCGCGCGCGGCGACGGCGCTCATCCGAGGTCCCTCTTGAAGCCCTCGATCACCTCCACGGGCGTCGGGTCGACGCCCGTCAGCACGGCGAGGTAGACGGTGACGAGGTCGCCGCAGAGGACGAGCGAGAGGACGCGCTCTGTCAGGGACTCGCCGCGGCTCTCGACGCGCAGCGCCTGCGCGCCGCTCGCCTCGGCGATGCCCGCCGTCAGGTCGATGCGGCGGCGAGTGCGCTCGTGCTGGCCCTCGTCGCAGAGGAACACCGAGGCGAACTGAGCGAAGGCCGAGCCGCGCTCGTAGCCGCAGATCTCGTTGTGGCCGGCCTCGGGCAGCGTCGCGCGGAACGCGGGGACCTTCGCGTTCTCGTTGAGCTGGGCCTTCCAGCGGGTCGCGGCGGCGTCGGTCGTGCCCGCGCCGTAGACGATCGGGACCTTCTCGGCGAGACGGCGGGCGATCGCCTTCGGCTCGGCGCCGTCGGGGGCGTCCGGCCCCCACTCCGCGAGCAGCGAGCGCCCGAGCGCGGCGGCGGCCTCGACCTCGGAGCGGAGCGACGGTGCGGCGCCGCAGAGCGCGGCGGCCTCGAGCGCGCCGACAGTCATGTAGGCGACCGCGGCGCGCGGCTGGAGCCCGCCCGGAACGGCGATCACCGGCACGCCGTCCTCGCGGGCGAGCCGCGCGAGCTCGCCACCGGTGGTCATGGCGACTCGGCGGGCGCCCGTCTTCCCGGCCTCGGCGTAGGCGGCGAGCGTTTCCTCGGTGTTGCCCGAGTAGGAGGAGCAGAGGTAGAGCGCGTCGGCGGGTGCGTGCTGGGGCAACGTGTAGTCGCGCGAGCTGAAGAGGGGCGCCTCGGCGCGGTGGCCGATGCAGGAGGCGGCGAGATCCGCGCCGATCGCCGAGCCGCCCATGCCGCAGACGACGAGGCCGCCCGGGGCGGCGGCGGGCTCGAGCTTCGCGGAGTCGACCCGCCAAAGCGCGTCCTCGAGCTGGTCGGGCTGCTCCATGACGGCGCCGAGCATGTCCTGGGGGTCGGCGGCGGCGATCGCCTCACGGTCGAGCGCGCTCACCCCGCGCGCTCCCCGGGCCCGATGCGGGCATCGCCCGGCACGGTGGCGCCCGCGCCGACGACGGCGTCGGTCCCGATCACGGCGCCCGCCTCCACGCAGGCGCCGTCCTCGATGATCGCGCCCGCGGCGACGATGCAGCCCGTGAGCGCGGAGGAGGCGCCCACGGCGACGCCGTCGAAGAGCACCGAGCGCTCGACGTGGGAGCCGTTGCCGACGCGGCAGTGCGAGCCGATCACCGACTGCGGGCCGATGCGGGCACCGCTCGTGATCGAGGCCTCGTGGATGAGCGAGCCGGTCTCGTCGCGCGGCGGCAGGTCGCTCTCGACCACGTCTGCGAGCAGGTCGTAGGTGGCGTCGAGGTAGCGCTCGGGCGTCCCGATGTCCACCCAGTAGCCGGCCGCGTGGTAGCCGTAGAGGCCCTCGCCCACGAGCGTCGGGAAGATCTCACGCTCGATCGAGACGGAGCGCCCGGGCGGGATCCGCTCGGCCACCTCGCGCGAGAGCAGGTAGGCGCCGGCGTTGACGCGGTTGGTGGGCGCGGGCCCCCCCTGTTTCTCGAGGAAGGCCTCGACAGTCATGTCGGGCGCGGTGGGCACGACGCCGTAGGAGGAGGTGTCCTCGACCTCGATCAGGCAGAGCGTCGCGACAGCGCCGGTGGCCTCGTGCTGGGCGCGCTGGGCGGTCAGGTCCATGTCGGTGAGCACGTCGCCGTTCAGCATGTAGAGGCGGTCGGCGAGCAGGCCCTCGTCGGCCGCCATGCGCAACGGCCCGGCGGTGCCGAGCGGCTCGGTCTCGTGGACGTAGCGGATGCGCATCCCCCGCCACTCGTCGCCAAGCACCGACTCGACGGCGTCGGAGAGGAAGCCGCAGGAGAGGATCACGTCGTCCACGCCGTGACGGCCGAGCCAGCCGAGCATGAACGAGAGGAACGGCCGCCCGCAGAGCGGGAGGACGGGCTTCGGCGTGTCGAGCGTGAGGGGGCGCAGCCTGGTTCCCTCACCACCGGCGAGGACCAGCGCCTGCATGCCTAGGAGCGCCCCACACCTTCGTAGGTCAGGCCGGCCGCCGCGACCGCGTCGCGGTCGAGGAAGTTGCGGCCGTCGACCACGAGCGGCGTGGAGAGCGAGTCCTTCACCGCGGACCAGTCGAGCTCCCGGAACTCGGGCCACTCGGTCACGATCACGACGCCGTCGGCGCCGGCGACGGCCTCCATCGCCGAGTCGCAGATCGTCGTGCCGGGCAGGTGCTCCGCCGCGTGCGCGGAGGCGACCGGGTCGTACGCGCGGACGTTCGCGCCCTCGCCGTGGAGGCGGGCGGCGAGCACGAGGCTCGTGGCCTCGCGGATGTCGTCGGTGTTCGGCTTGAAGGCGATGCCGAGCAGGGCGATCTCCTTGCCGACGAGCGAGCCGAGGTGCTTCTGGAGCTTCGAGACGACGCGGCGCTTCTGCAGCTCGTTGACCTCGATCACCGCCGAGAGCAGCTGGAAGTGGTAGCCCGAGTTGCCCGCGAGCTGCTTGAGGGCGAGCGTGTCCTTGGGGAAGCAGGAGCCTCCCCAGCCGATGCCCGCGCGCAGGAACTGCGGGCCGATGCGCTCGTCGAGGCCCATGCCCCGGGCGACCTCGGTCACGTCGGCGCCCACCTGCTCGCAGACGTTCGCGATCTCGTTGATGAAGCTGATCTTGGTGGCGAGGAAGGCGTTCGAGGCGAGCTTGACCATCTCTGCCGAGGCGACGTCGGTGTGGACGATCGGGCCGTCGAGCGGCTCGTACAGGGCCGCGACGCGTTCGGCGAAGGCGGCCGAGGACTGCTCGGCGCCGATCACGACGCGGTCGGGCTTCATGAAGTCCGCGACCGCGGAGCCCTCCTTGAGGAACTCCGGGTTCGAGGCGTAGCCGATGCCGGGACGGCGGCGGTTGATCGAGCGGCCCGTGCCGACCGGGACGGTGCTCTTCATCACGATCGCGTGCTCGGTGGAGTCGCCGATCTCGTCGACCACGGTCTCGACGCGCGACAGGTCCGCGTCACCCGAGTAAGTGGGCGGCGTGTCCACGCAGCAGAAGAGCAGGCGCGTGCGGTCGAGCACCTCCGCCATGTCGGTCGTGAAGGTGATGCGCTCGCGGTTCTTCTCGACGAGCTCGGGCAGGCCGGGCTCGTAGATCGGCACCTCGCCCCGCGAGAGCGACTCGACCTTCTCGGGCAGGATGTCGCGCGCCACGATCTCGTGGCCAAGCTCGGCGAAGCAGGCGGCCGTGACGAGGCCCACCCAGCCGACGCCGATGACTCCTACTGGCTCCTTCTCGGCGGGCATCGGACGGGGCAGGCTAGCGAACGGGCTCAGCCGAGCATTCGCGCCGAGCGCGCGATCCCCAGCATCTGCGGCTCGGTCAGCGTCAGGAGCAGCGTGTTCGAGACCCAGTAGACGGCCTCGTCCGTGCGCCAGGCGACGAGCCGCAGGCGGTCGCCGTCGTAGAACAGCTCGTATTCGCGGCCCCCGATCGTGCGCTTCTCGGAGGGGTCGTTCAGGATCGGCGGGTCCTTCCAGGCCGTGCCCTGGAGCCCGTAGTACTCGCCCACGCGGCCGACCTTGATCACGAACCGGTACGAGGAGTAGACCTTGCCGTCGGGCGAGCGGATCGCGTACACGCGCGGGTCGCCCGCGAACAGCGCCGCCTTCGTGCGCTTGCGCGGGTAGAAGATCGGGATCTTCGCGCCCTTCGCGAGCGCCGCCTTGACCGCCTGCTCGCGGCCCGCATCCGGCGCGCTCTCGAGACCGTCGTCGCCGCGGGCGCGCTTGCGCCGCTTCTTGCGCTTCGGCTTCAGCTCGCCGCGCGGGCCCTTCGTGGCGCGCACCCCGAGGAACTCGTCGGTGACCTCCTTGACCGACTCGTCGCTCGCGGTGACGAAGCTCGCGCCGATCTCGCCCTTGAAGTGCACCTCGCGGATCGGGTGCTTCGCCGAGGCGACGGCGAGCTTCAGGAGCTTCAGGACGGTGCCCTTGTGGCGGATGTCGGAGTCGACGTGATCGCTGAAGATCTTGAGCAGCCGGTCGCGGTTGTTGAACAGCTCGAGGGCGCCCACCTGCGCCTTCGCCTGGCGCAGGAACTCCTGCTGGCGGGCGGCGCGGACGATGTCGGAGTCCTCGTGGCGGTAGCGCACGTAGTCGAGCGAGCTCTGGCCGCAGAGGCGCTGGTAGCCCTGTTTGACGTCGATCAC